>NZ_JBWKYR010000002.1:257288-453618 GCF_059423865.1 Acidovorax sp. GW458-11-26-14-TSB4 | reverse complement strand
AAGCTTCGAAGATTGTTATGCCAAGTTAGACGCAGTCAAAAAGACACAAAAATCTGATTGAGATCTCTATGAATTCGTTAGGCTGACCAACGTCAGCCCGACACCAAGTTATGCCTGATGACCATAGCAAGTTGGTACCACTCCTTCCCATCCCGAACAGGACAGTGAAACGACTTTGCGCCGATGATAGTGCGGGTTCCCGTGTGAAAGTAGGTCATCGTCAGGCTCTTACAGCCCAACCGCCCCCGGTACCATTTGGTATCGGGGGCGTTTGCTTTGCGGCTACGACAGGGCCTGGCAGGGCAGCACGAGAAATATTTCGTTGCCGCTGTCGAATTCGCATTCCCTGCCTCGTCGTGTATACAGAGCCTTTGCTCTGTACAACGACACAAGGAGATCCCTCATGCGATTCATGATTCTGGTCAAGGCCGATGCCAACAGCGAAGCGGGCGTGATGCCCCAGGAAGACATGCTGGCCGCAATGGGCCGCTTCAATGAAGAACTGGTGAATGCCGGCGTGATGCAGGCCGGCGAAGGCCTGCACCCCAGTTCCAAAGGCGCCCGCGTGCGCTTTTCGGGCAGGGACCGCCAGGTGGTCGATGGCCCATTCGCGGAAACCAAGGAGCTGATTGCCGGCTTCTGGATCTGGAAATGTGCCTCGCTGCAGGAGGCGATCGACTGGGTCAAGCGTTGCCCCAACCCGATGCTGGGCGAGTCCGAGATCGAGATCCGCCAGATTTTCGAGGCCGAGGACTTCGGCGCCGAATTGACGCCCGAGCTGCAGGCGCAGGAAGAACAGCTGCGCACGCGGGTGGAAGAGCAGCTGCGCCAGCAGGACGCCTGAATTTAAGTGCGGCCCATTGTCGCCATGAAGCCGACCGTTGGCCGCAAAAGCCTTCAGTTGGGCGCGGGCTGCGGCCTGGGGCCGAAGCGGTAGACGCCCTGGTCGTCGAGTGTGCGCTCGAAGCCGCCATCGAACCATAGCAGGTGCAAATGGGCCAGCGCCTCGCCCAGGGCGAAGGTCATCTGGTGCGGATCCAGGGGGCGCTTGAACATCACGGGCAGCACATCCATGGCCGACAGGGGCTTTTCGAGGCTGGCGTCCACGATTTCCTGCAGCCGTTCCTGGTGGTGGGCCTGCAGCTGCGCAATGCGCACGTGCAGGCCGGTGAAGGGTTTGCCGTGCGAGGGCAGGATCAACGTGCCAGCCGGCAGGTCCAGGTAGCGCTTGATCGAGGCGAGGAACAGGCGCAGCGGGTCTGCCTCGGGCTCGGCCGCATGCACGCTCACATTGGTGGAGATGCGCGGCAGCACCATGTCACCGCTGATGAGCACCGACAGCTCGGGGCAATGCAGTGCGATGTGCTCCGGGGCGTGGCCATAGCCGCTGATGCAGTTCCAGGTGCGCCCGCCGATCTCGATGGCATCGCCGTCCATCATGCGCCGGTAGGTGGCGGGCAGCTCGGGCACCATGGATTGGTAGTACGAGCCCCGGCCCTGCACATGGGCAATGAACTCTTCATTGCGCGCACCGTGGGCCAGGTAGAAATCGGCGCTGGCCTCACCGCTGAACCCGTCGCTCTGGATGGCTGCGCGGGCCGCGTAGTAGTCGGTGGCACTGATCCACAACCGTGCATTCCAGCGCGCGCACAGCCAGTGGGCCAGGCCGATGTGGTCGGGATGCATGTGCGTGACGACCACGCGCAGGATGGGCAGGCCGTCCAGGCTGGAGGCGAACACGTCCTCCCACTGCGCGCGCGTGAGCGGGTTGTCGATGCAGCAGTCCACCACCGTCCAGCCTTCCACCAGGGTGTTGCCCACCCTCTGCCGGTCGCGCAGCAGCCACAGGTTGATGTGGTCCAGCGCGAACGGCAGGCCCATGCGGATCCAGCGCACCCCGGGGACCACGTCCATCGCCACCCCGGGCGTTGGAAGGGTGTCGCCCATGGGGTAGGTGATTTGGTGTTCGAGGGGGTTCATGCAGGGCCTGCTTGGGTTAGCATTGACGTTAACGTAAACGTCAGATTCATTGCATTGTAGGGACGGATCGCAAAGCGGCTGTCGCCAGTGCGAAACCCGTCTTCCTGCACGAAGCCCATGGCCACCTCCTACACCATCAGCGACCTCGCCAAAGAGTTCGACCTCACGACGCGCGCCATGCGCTTCTACGAAGACATGGGCCTGCTGCAGCCCGAGCGCACCGGCCCGGCGGGCCGCAACCGCATCTACAGCGCGCGCGACCGCACCCGGCTGCGGCTGACCCTGCGCGCCAAGCGCCTGGGCCTGTCGCTGACCGAGGCCAAGGAGATCATCGACCTCTACGACAGCCCGCGCGACACGGGCGCGCAGCTGCGCAAGTTCCTGGAAGTCCTGGGCGCCCACCGCAAGCAGCTGGAGGAGCAACTGGCCGACCTGCAGGCCAACCTCGAAGAGGTGGAAGAGCACGAGCAGGAGGCCCGCGCACTGCTCGACAAGGTGGAATCGCAAAAATGATCCATAATTGACGTTTACGTAAACGTCAATTCGTTCATCCTTTCAGGAATCTGCCGTGACCAGCCCAGCTTTCGAGGTGAGAACCCCGCGCTACGCGGAGCGCGTGCGTGACAGCTTTGCCCTGCAGGGCGCCATGCAGACGCTGGGTGCCCGCCTGGCGCGCGTCGAGCCCGGCGCGGTGGACATCGAACTCGACTGGGCAGCGGGCCTCACACAGCAGCACGGCTTCCTGCACGCCGGCATGGTGGCCACGGCGCTCGATTCGGCCTGCGGCTACGCCGGCTTCACCCTGATGGCCGAAGACGCCGCCGTGCTCACCATCGAATTCAAGATCAACCTGTTGGCCCCGGCCCAGGGCGAGCGCTTTCGCATGGAAGGCCGGGTGCTCAAGCCCGGCCGCACCATCACCGTGACCGAGGGGCGCGCCTACGCCGTGGGCTCCCAAGGTGAGAAGCTGGTGGCCACCATGGGCTGCACGCTGATGGCCGTGACCGGCCGCGAAAACATTCGCAATTGACACCTTCGTACCCCGAAACCACACCACGTCCTACCAGGAGACAACCATGAGCATTCCCGCGAACCTGCCCGGCCTGAATTTCCAACTGGGCGAAGACATCGACGCCCTGCGCGACGCCGTGCGCGATTTCGCCCAGGCCGAGATCGCGCCGCATGCGGCCGAGATCGACCGCAATGACCAGTTCCCCATGGACCTGTGGCGCAAGATGGGTGAGTTGGGCGTGCTGGGCATCACCGTGCCCGAGCAGTACGGCGGCGCCGCCATGGGCTACCTGGCACACATGGTGGCCATGGAGGAGATCTCGCGCGCCAGCGCCTCGGTGGGCCTGTCCTACGGCGCGCACAGCAACCTGTGCGTGAACCAGATCAACCGCAACGGCAACGAGGCGCAGAAGGCCAAGTACCTGCCCAAGCTGATCAGCGGCGAGCATGTGGGCGCGCTGGCCATGAGCGAGCCCGGTGCCGGCTCGGACGTGATCAGCATGAAGCTCAAGGCCGAGGACAAGGGCGGCTACTACCTGCTCAACGGCAACAAGATGTGGATCACCAACGGCCCCGACGCCGACACCCTGGTGGTGTACGCCAAGACCGAGCCCGAAATGGGCGCGCGCGGAGTGACTGCCTTCCTTATCGAGAAGGGCATGCCCGGCTTCAGCATCGCGCAAAAGCTCGACAAGCTGGGCATGCGCGGCAGCCACACGGGCGAGCTGGTGTTCAACAACGTCGAAGTGCCGGCTTCGCAGGTGCTGGGCGGCCTCAACCAGGGCGCCAAGGTGCTCATGAGCGGCCTGGACTACGAGCGCGCGGTATTGACCGGTGGACCTCTGGGGATCATGCAGTCGGTGATGGACAACGTGATCCCTTACATTCACGACCGCAAGCAGTTCGGCCAGAGCATTGGCGAATTCCAGCTCATCCAGGGCAAGGTGGCCGACATGTACACCGTGCTCCAGGCGGGGCGCTCGTTTGCCTACACGGTGGCCAAGAACCTCGACATGCTGGGAACCGACCATGTGCGCCAGGTCCGCAAGGACTGCGCCAGCGTCATCCTCTGGTGTGCCGAGAAGGCCACCTGGATGGCGGGCGAGGGCGTGCAGATCTTCGGCGGCAACGGCTACATCAATGAATACCCCCTGGGTCGTCTGTGGCGCGATGCCAAGCTGTACGAGATCGGCGCCGGCACGAGCGAGATCCGCCGCATGCTGATCGGCCGGGAGCTGTTTGCCGAGACCTGCTGAAATCCGGCAGGCCGATTGACCTTTCAAAAAGCCAGAGAGACCCCATGCCCGCATCCATCGAAGACCTGTTTGTCCACAACCGCGCCTGGGCGGCCCAGATGGAGCGCGAGCGCCCCGGCTTCTTCACCGGCCTGCTGGCGCAGCAAAAGCCCAAGTACATGTGGATCGGCTGCTCCGACAGCCGTGTGCCGGCCAACCAGATCACCGGGCTGGAGCCGGGCGAGGTGTTCGTGCATCGCAACGTGGCCAACGTGGTGGTGCCCACCGACCTGAACTGCCTGTCCACCGTGCAGTATGCAGTGGACCAGCTGCATGTCGAGCACCTGATGGTCGTGGGCCACTACGGCTGCGGCGGCGTGCTGGCCGCGCTGGAGGGCATGCGCGTGGGCCTGGCCGACAACTGGATCCGCCACGTGGCGGACGTGCGCGACCGCCACCGCGAGCTGATCGCCTCCATCGCCCCTGAATGGCGCCACGACGTGCTGTGCGAACTCAACGCCATCGAGCAGGTGGTCAACGTTGCCCAGACCACGGTGATGCTCGACGCCTGGGGCCGCGGCCAGAAGGTCACGCTGCACGGCTGGTGCTACGGCCTCAAGGACGGCCTGATCAACGACCTGAACATGTCGGTGGACAGCACCGAGGGCCTGGAGTCGCTGTACAAGGCCGCCATCGCCGGCGTGGCGGAAACCCGGCGGGGCTGAGCCCGCAGTCCTGCAGGATAGCCAGCGCATGTTCCCGCAACGGCTCGATGCTCCCCAGGCGTACGACATCGCCAAGGCGATGATGGACGGCTTCAACCGCCATTACCGCCTGTTCCGCACCGAGTCCGCGCGCGCCAAGCACCGTTTCGAGACGGCGGACTGGCACGGCCAGCAGCGTGCCCAGCGCGAGCGCATCGAGTTCTATGACCTGCGCGTCAAGGAATGCGTGCGCCGCCTGGAGAAAGAGTACGACGCGGGCACCCAGCCCATGGACGTGTGGCACCAGGTCAAGCTGCATTACATCGGCCTCCTGGTGAACCACCACCAGCCCGAGCTGGCCGAGACCTTCTTCAACTCGGTGACCTGCAAGATCCTGCACCGCACGCACTTCCACAACGATTTCATCTTCGTGCGTCCGGCCGTCAGCACCGAGTACATCGAGAACGAGGAGCCTGCCGCGCGGCCCACCTACCGCGCCTACTACCCAACGCCCGAGACCCTGCAGGCCACGCTCACCCGCATCATCGACAACTTCCAGCTGCAGGGCAGCTTTGCGGACCTGCCGCGCGACACGGGGTACGTGCTGCGCGCCATGCAGGGCCGGCTGGACAAGGTGCGCCTGCGCACCAACTTCCAGATCCAGGTGCTGGCCAGCCTGTTCTTTCGCAACAAGGGCGCCTACGTGGTGGGCAAGATCATCAACGGCTTCCACGAAGTGCCGTTCGCCCTGCCCATCCTGCACGATGAGGCGGGCAAGCTCACCATCGACGCGGCGCTGTTCGGCGAGGACGACCTGCAGATGCTGTTCAGCTTCGCGCGCGCCTATTTCATGGTGGACATGGAGATCCCGAGCGCCTACGTGCAATTCCTGCGCAGCCTCATGCCGCGCAAGCCGCGCGCCGAGATCTACAACGCCCTGGGCCTGGCCAAGCAGGGCAAGACGCTGTTCTACCGCGACTTCCTCTACCACCTCAGGCATTCAAGCGACCGCTTCCGCATCGCGCCCGGCATCAAGGGCATGGTGATGCTGGTGTTCGACCTGCCGTCCTTCCCCTTCGTGTTCAAGCTCATCAAGGACTACTTCCCGCACCAGAAGGAGACCACGCGCGAGCAGATCAAGGCCAAGTACCTGCTGGTCAAGCAGCACGACCGCGTGGGCCGCATGGCCGATACGCTGGAATACAGCGAAGTGGCCTTCCCGCGCGACCGCTTCAGTGACGAGCTGATCGCCGAGATCCAGAAGTTCGCGCCCAGTCAGCTGGAGATCAGCGACCGCGACGGCGATGGCCAGACCGAGGTGATCATCAAGCACCTGTACATCGAGCGGCGCATGATCCCGCTCAACATCTACCTGCAGGAGGCCTTCGACACCGGCCTGTCGGACCCCCGTGCGCGCCAGCAGATGGAGCACAGCGTGATCGAATACGGCAATGCCATCAAGGACCTGGTGGCCGCCAACATCTTCCCGGGCGACATGCTGTGGAAGAACTTCGGCGTGACGCGCAACGGCAAGGTCGTGTTCTATGACTACGACGAGATCGAGTACCTGACCGACTGCCACTTCCGCCGCGTGCCTGCGCCGCGCACCGAGGAAGAAGAGATGAGCGGCGAGGTCTGGTACCCCGTGGGCCCGCGCGATGTCTTCCCCGAGACCTTCGCCCCCTTCCTGCTGGGCAACGACGCCGTGCGCGCCGTGTTCATGCAGCACCACGCCGACCTGCTCGACGCCGCCTTCTGGCAGTCGCACAAGGAGCGCATCCAGGCCGGCCATGTGTACGACGTGTTCCCCTATGACACGGACCGGCGCTTCCTCGCACGGCCGCGCGATTGATTTCCCTTCTACCCCTATCCAACCCACTGCAGGAGACATTGCCATGAGCAACCAAGCCCAAGACCCCATCGTCATCGTCGGCGCCGCACGCACCCCCATGGGCTCGCTGCAGGGCGACTTCTCCAGCCTGGCTGCCCATGACCTGGGCGGCGCCGCGATCAAGGCCGCGCTGGAGCGTGCCGGCGTGCAGCCCGATGCCGTGGGCGAAGTGCTGTTCGGCAACTGCCTGATGGCCGGCCAGGGCCAGGCCCCGGCGCGCCAGGCGGCCTTCAAGGGCGGCCTGCCCAAGGGCGCGGGCGCGGTCACCCTGTCCAAGATGTGCGGCTCGGGCATGAAGGCCGCGATGATGGCGCACGACATGCTGCTGGCCGGCACGCACGAGGTCATGGTGGCCGGCGGCATGGAGAGCATGACCAATGCCCCCTACCTGCTGCAGAAGGGCCGCGGCGGCTACCGCCTGGGCCATGACCGCATCTTCGACCACATGATGCTCGACGGCCTGGAAGACGCCTACGAACCCGGCCGCTCCATGGGCACCTTCGGCGAGGACTGCGCGGCCAAGTACCAGTTCACGCGCGAGCAGCAGGACGCGTTTGCCACCGCCAGCGTGCAGCGCGCCAAGGCCGCCACCGAGTCGGGTGCCTTCGCGGCCGAGATCGTGCCCGTCACCGTCAAGACCCGCACGGGCGAGACCGTGGTGTCGGTGGACGAAGGCCCGGGCAAGGTCAAGCTCGAAAAGATCGCCACCCTGAAGCCTGCCTTCAAGAAGGACGGAACCATCACCGCCGCATCGAGCTCCAGCATCAACGATGGCGCCGCCGCTCTGGTGATGATGCGCGAATCCACCGCGAAGAAGCTGGGAGCCAAGCCGATTGCCCGCGTGGTGAGCCACGCCACGCACGCGCAGGAGCCCGAATGGTTCGCCACCGCGCCGCTGGGCGCCACGCAGAAGGCGCTGGCCAAGGCCGGCTGGGCCGTGGGCGACGTGCAGCTGTGGGAGATCAACGAGGCCTTCGCCGTGGTGCCCATGGCCCTGATGAAGGAGCTCGACCTGCCGCACGACAAGGTCAACGTGAACGGCGGCGCCTGTGCCCTGGGCCACCCCATCGGCGCCAGCGGTGCGCGCATCCTGGTCACGCTGATCCATGCCTTGCAAGCCCGCGGCCTGACCAAGGGCCTGGCCACGCTGTGCATCGGTGGCGGCGAAGCTACGGCCATGGCCATCGAATTGGCCTGATTCCGGCCAACAATAGCGGCCTTGCCACCACCATCCTCCGCACCGGAGCCTGCCGCCATGCACGCCACCCCTGCCGCCGTCACCGCCTTCTGGCGCGAGTTCGCCGACACCGAGTCTGCCTTGCACGCCCTGCCGCTGCGCGAACGGGTGGAGGAGGGCAATGCCCTGCTGGAGCGGCACCTGGAAGGCCTGGCGCTGGAGATGTCCGGCGGCGATGGGGATGTGGTGGTCGACCTGATCGTCACCGCCCACGGCAGCATCGAGTGCTTCCCCCTGCTCATGCAGGTGGTGGCGGCCGCGCCCAAGCAGCTGCGGCACCACCGGGTGAGCGCATTTCGCGAGCGCACAGAGCAGCCGGACTTTCCCATTGGCATGGACGGCTTCGAGCTGTCCACCTCCGAGGTGTTGATCGCGCTGGGCCAGGACGACGGGCAGGCGGCGCTGGAGATCCGGTTCGCCCGCGAGATCCCCCAGGATTTTCAGGACCACGCGCGCAATATGGCCTTCATCATGATCGACCATGTGCTGGGCGAATACGACTTTGCCGTGAAGGTCGGCGCCGTGGACTTCGTGGAGGAATCCATGGACCCCGGTGCCGAGTGGACGCCCCTGTCGCTGCTGCCGCCCGTGTTCGACCGCTACTGGACCGGGGTGTTGGGGCGCACCGGCGAGTTCCCGACCGGCGAGCACGACTGGGACGGCATGACGCTGGCCTTTGGCGGCGCCGATGGCGATGCGGGTGAGCCTGGGGACGAGGCCATCGTGATGATCAACCGCAGTGCCAACCCGGTCGCCATGCGGGCCGACCTGGCGTATGCGCTCACGCTGGACCTGGCCGTGAACGATGGCGACGAGCTGGACACCGTGCGCGACCTGCAGGACCAGGCCGCCACCCTGCTGGAGCTGCCGCAGCTGGGCATTCTGGCCTACACCATGACCCGGGCCGGGCGCCGCAAGGCGGTGTATTACGTGGGCGACGAGCCCATGGCCCGCCAGGTGCTGGCGCCGCTGTTGTTGCGGGAGGCCGCGGCTTCGCTCGAAATTTCCTCCACCTTCGATCCCGCCTGGTCGGGCTACTTTGAGTTCGCCGTCCACTGACGGCTTGTCGACACCACACACGGATCTCCTTTTCATGGCCACCATCCTCATCATCGGCGCATCGCGCGGCATCGGCCTGGAGCTGGTGCGCCAGTACACGGACGCGGGCGAGCGGGTGATCGCGACCGCGCGCGACGACGACGGGCGCGCGCGCCTGCAGGCGCTGGGCGCGCAGGTGCTCACCGTGGACGTGGCCAATCCCGCCAGCGTGAGCGGCCTGGCCTGGCTGCTCGACGGCGAGAAGATCGACCTGGCCCTGTACGTGGCCGGTGTGATCCGCCGGCCCAATGCCCTCACGCCGCCCACGCAGCAGGACTTCGACGCCGTGATGCATACCAATGTGCTGGGTGCCATGCAGGCCCTGCCGCAGGTGGCGCCCATGGTGACCGATGCCGGTGGCGTGTTCGCTTTCGTGTCCAGTTCCATGTCCCAGATCGGCAGCGTGGACGACAGCGAATCCTGGCTGTACCGCACCAGCAAGGCCGCCCTCAACATGGCCGTGGCTGCGGCACAGCACGACTATCCGGGCGCCATCCTGATCACCATCGACCCCGGCTGGGTGCAGACCGACATGGGCGGCGGCGAAGCGCCCCTTTCGGTGCAGGAGAGCGTGCAGGGCATGCGCGCCACCCTGGCGGGCGTGACCGCGGCCGACAAGGGACGCTTGCTGCACCACGACGGCAGGCGCGCGGCGCACTGGTAGCCCCTTCTTTCAACAACGAACCCCCAAGAGATTCCGGAGACAAGCCCATGCTGCTGACCCAAGACCAGGAAATGATCCGCGACGCGGTGCGCGACTTCGCGCAGGCCGAGCTGTGGCCCCACGCCGCGCGCTGGGACAAGGAGCACCATTTCCCCCAAGAGGCGCACCAGGGCCTGGCCGCGCTGGGCGCCTATGGCATCTGCGTGCCCGAGGAGTTTGGCGGCGCCAACCTCGACTACCTCACGCTCGCCCTGGTGCTCGAAGAGATCGCTGCCGGAGACGGCGGTACCAGCACCGCCATCAGCGTGACCAACTGCCCCGTCAACGCCATCCTCATGCGCTATGGCAACGCGCAGCAGAAGAAGGACTGGCTCACGCCCCTGGCCCAGGGCCGCATGCTGGGCGCCTTCTGCCTGACCGAGCCGCATGTGGGCTCGGACGCATCGGCACTGCGCACCACGGCCGTGCGCGAGGGCGACGGATACGTGATCAACGGCGTCAAGCAGTTCATCACCAGCGGCAAGAACGGCAACGTGGCCATCGTCATCGCCGTGACCGACAAGGGCGCGGGCAAGAAGGGCATGAGTGCCTTCCTCGTGCCCACCGACAACCCCGGCTACGTGGTGGCACGGCTCGAAGACAAGCTGGGCCAGCACAGCAGCGACACGGCGCAGATCAATTTTGACAACTGCCGCATTCCGGCCGAGAACCTGATCGGCGCCGAGGGCGAGGGCTACAAGATCGCCCTGGGCGCGCTCGAAGGCGGGCGCATCGGCATCGCCGCGCAGAGCGTGGGCATGGCGCGCAGCGCCTTCGAGGTGGCGCTGGCCTACTCCAAGGAGCGCGAAAGCTTCGGCACCGCCATCTTCAACCACCAGGCGGTGGGCTTTCGCCTGGCCGACTGCGCGACGCAGATCGAGGCCGCGCGCCAGCTCATCTGGCATGCGGCCGCGCTGCGCGACGCCGGGCGCCCCTGCCTCAAGGAAGCGGCCATGGCCAAGCTGTTCGCCAGCGAGATGGCCGAGCGCGTGTGCAGCGCCGCCATCCAGACCCTGGGCGGCTACGGCGTGGTCAACGACTTCCCGGTGGAGCGCATCTACCGCGACGTGCGCGTGTGCCAGATCTACGAAGGCACGAGCGACGTGCAGAAGATCATCATCCAAAGAGCTTTGGCCTGAGGGGCCAGGGCGCTCAGGCGCCCGGCTACCGCAGCCACTGCGCGAGCAGGGCGTGCAGCGTGTCGGCGTCGACCGGCTTGCGCAGCACCAGGTAGCCTTGGGCGTCGGCCTCCTGCAGTTCGGGGGCGTCGAATTCGCCGCTGACCATGGCGCCGTGGGCGTCGGGGCAGCGCTCCAGCAGCGCCAGCAGCACCTCGAAGCCGCTTTCGCCCGAGCGCAGCCGCTGGTCGCACAGGATGGCCTGCGGCGTGAACCCGGCTTCGATGTGGGCAAAGGCCTCGGCCGCATTGGAGGCCAGGCGGACTTCCACCTCCCAGGTGCCGAGCAGGGCCGCCCAGGCGCCCAGCACATGCGGGTCGTCGTCGAGCACCAGGCAGCGCCCCGGCAGCGGGCCGTGCTGCCCCTGTGCGTCCAGTGGTGCCCACTGCGCCAAGGGGGGCGCTTCGGCGGCGGGCAGCTCGACCCAGAAGCACGAGCCCCTGCCGAGCCGGGACTGGAGGCCCTGCCGGGCACCCATCAGCGCCACGCAGCGTGCCACCACGGCCAGCCCCAGGCCGTGGCCGCTGCGGTGCAGCTGCCATGCATGGTGGGGGCGGTAGAAGGCCTGGTAGATCTGGCCCTGCTCTTCCAGGGCGACCCCGACCCCCGTATCCCAGACCTCGATGCGCCAGTGCCCGCCGCGCCGCCGTGCACCCACCAGCACGCCGCCGTGCGGTGTGTAGCGCAGTGCGTTGTGCACCAGGTTGGCCAGCGACTGCCGGGCCAGCGCCGGGTCGGCCAGCACGGTGGCGTGGGCCGGCGGCCGGTGCAGCCGCAGGGCCAGGCGGCGCGCGCCCGCCTCGGCGGCGAACTGGGTGTGGATGTCGTCGAACAGCCCGTGCAGCGACAGCGCGGCGGGCCGCAGCTCCACGGCGCCCGACTCGATGCGCGACAGGTCCAGCAGGGCATCGAACATGTGGCTCACCGAGCGCATGCTCAGCCGCCACTGCGTGAGCAGCCCCTCCAGCCGCGGGATGTCCTTGCCGTGCAGGGCGATGGCCTCGGCCAGCAGGCCCATGGCGTGCACGGGCTGGCGCAGGTCGTGCGCGGCGGTGCTCAGGAAGCGGTTCTTCTCCGCCAGCGCCATCTCGGCCGCGCTGCTGGCCTGGCGGTAGCGCTCGGCCAGGTCCCGGCTGTGCTCTTCGAGCGCCACCTGGCGCACGAAGAAGCGGTGCGAGTGGATGGCGCTGCGGTAGATCACCACCATCATCACCAGGGCGATGGGCAGGGTGAAGTACCAGTGGCTCTTGAAAGCCCAGGGCATCAGCACGAGGCTGCCGCCCATGCCGAAGAAGAAGGCGCGGTAGACTGCCCATGAGGCCGACATCTGGGCGGCGAGGACGGCTACCGTGCCCATCAGGGCGGCATACACCAGCAGCATGAAGTCATAGCTGGCACTGCCCATGGACAATGCCACGGCCGATGCCAGCGCCACGCCATGGGCCAGTGCCAGCCGCTGCACCCGGGGCTGCCAGGTGGCAAGCAGATCGGCGGGCGGGTGTTCGAGCTGCTCGCGCCGGTAGCGGCGCAGCAGGTGCCATGCATACCACAGGGCTGGCAGGTACAGCGCGCCCCCGATGAAGAAGCCCCGGGGGTCGCCACCGAGCCAGGCCAGCAGCCCGCCGAACAGGAAGCCCATGGCGGGCATGGCCGCCATGCTCAGGCGCAGGCGCGCGAAGGCGGCGCTCAGCAGGCGCAGTTGGCCCGCGTCGCTGGGTATGGGGGTATCGGGGGCGGGCGCTGGCCTGTCCATGTGCAATGCGTGCGTCCGGTCAGTGGGCGTGTTGGGGCGCCAGCCACTGGGCCAGCACGGCATGCAGCTTGACCACGTCGAGCGGCTTGGGCAGCACCAGGTAGCCCTCGCCTTCGGCTTCCAGCAGCTCGGGCGAGCGCAGTTCGCCGCTGACCATGGCGCCGTAGGCGTCGGGGCAGTGTGCCATCAGCGCGCGCAGGATGTCGAAGCCGCTCTCGCCCGAGCGCAGGCGCTGGTCGCACAGGATGGCCTGCGGGGTGAAGCCCGCGCCCACCAGCGCCCAGGCCTCGCTGGCGCAACTGGCGCAGCGGGCGGTGATGCCCCAGGCCTGCAGCAGCGCGGCCCAGGCGCTCGCCACCTGCGGGTCGTCGTCGATGACCAGGCAGGTGCCCGACAGCGGGCCCAGGTCGGGGCGGCCGGTGCTTTCGCCCGCCTCCCATGCCACGCTGCTGGGGCGCGCGGTCAGGGAGGGGTGGCGCGTGACCGGGGTGGCCGCGGGCAGGTGCAGCCAGAAGCGCGAGCCCCGGCCCAGGCGCGATGCCAGTCCATAGTCGGCCCCCATGAGCTTGGCGCAGCGCGCCACCACGGCCAGGCCCAGGCCATGGCCGTTGTTGTCGATGTCCCAGGCGTGCTGCGGGCGGTAGAACGGGGCATAGATGCGCGGCTGGTCCTCCAGGGCCACGCCCACCCCGGTGTCCCAGACCTCGATTTGCCAGCCGCCACGGCGCCGGCGCGCGGTGAGCAGCACGCCGCCGTGCACGGTGTAGCGCAGTGCGTTGTGCACCAGGTTCACGACCGACTGGCGCAGCAGGTCGGCATCGGCCAGCACGGCGGCCGCGGGGCCCGGGGGGCGCACGCGCAACTGCAGCCCGCGCGTGCGCGCCTCCTCGCGGAACAGCGTGAGCACGTCGCCGAAGAGGGCATCCATGGCCACTGGCCCGGCCTGCACGGCCACATGGCCGCTTTCGATGCGCGAGAGGTCCAGCAGCGCGTTGAACATGCGGTTGACCGAGTGCACGCTGCGCTGCAGGTCGGCCAGGGGCGCATCCAGGCCGCTGTCGCGGTTGCGGCGCGCAATGGCCTCGGCCAGCAGGCCCATGGCGTGCACGGGTTGGCGCAGGTCGTGCGCGGCGGTGCTCAAGAAGCGGTTCTTTTCTTCCAGGGCCGCCTGGGCTTCATCACGGGCCGCCAGGTAGCGCGCCGCCATCTGTGCGCCGCGCTCTTCCAGCCGGATCTGCTGCACGAAGAAGCGGTGCGTCGTGTGTGCGTGGCGGTAGATGATCAGGCTGTGCAGCAGCGCCAGCGGCAGGACGAAATGCCAATGGTCCGGAAACAACCAGATCAGGAGGGGCAGCGATGCATTCCAGCCCGCCATGAACAAGCGCATGAACACGCTGAGCACGGGCGTCTGGAGCGTGGCATTGCCGACGATGATGGCGGCGTTGGTCACCAGCAGCAGCAAGGCGAAGTCGTAACTCGCATGGCCAGCCACGATGGCCATGGGCGCGGTGATGCCCGCGCCGTGCAGCAGCGCAAAGTGCTCGAGCCGGGGTTTCCACTTGCGTACCAGGGCATCCGCATCCAGGCGCCTGCGGTCGCGCAGGTGCATGCGGCGCTGCACGAACATCACCCCGGCGAAGAGGACGTAAAAGCAGCACCACGCCCACATCCACCGCGCGTCATGGGCCTGTGCGTAGAACAGTGTGAGCGTCAATGCCAGCAGCGGCAGCACGAAGATGCTGGTGAGCAGGAGGCGAAAAGTCATCTCCAGCAGGCGCGCCTGCCCCTCCATGCTGATAGGGGCGTCGTCGGACCCGTCGGCCGGTGGCGCTGCTGGAGGCGAGGCCATCAGCCTGCGGGCCCCGCCGCCAGCACCAGCCTGCGCCCGCGCAGCTGGGTGATGGCCTCGATGCGGTTGCGTGCACCCAGGCGCTGCAGGATGGCGGTGACATGCTCCTTCACGGTGCTCTCCGACAGGGCCAGGTCCAGCGCGATGCGCTTGTTGGGCTGGCCGAGCAGCACCAGGGCCAGGATCTCGCCCTGTCGCGCGGACAGGCCCAGCTCGGCCGGGGTCACGGGCAGCTCGCGGCTGCGCAGGCCGCCGGACTGCACGCGCCCGGTCGGCACGAACCAGGTCAGGCCGCCCAGCAGCGCATGCACGGCCTGGGCAAAGGTGTTGGGGCTTTCCTGTTTGTGCAGGAAGCCGTGTGCGCCACCTGCGCGGGCGCGCTCGCTGACCAGCGGATCGTCGTCGCCGCTCATGACCACGATGGGCGTGTCCGGGCAGCGTGCCCGCAATTGCGCGATGAGGCCGAGCGCCGCTCCCTCCGCCAGCCAGAAATCGATGAGGGCGAGCGCGGGGGCTCCATGCAGCACCACCTGCTGCAGGCAGTCGGCCGCATCGGTGGCCAGCCGCACTTCCAGGTCGGGACGCAGCGAGCGCAGGAATTCCGCCACGCCGCGCGCGACCAGGGGGTGGTCGTCGAGGATGAGTGCGTAGGGGGGCGTGGTGTGCATTCGGTGGAGAGAAGAGGGGCCGGCGCGCGGCGCGGGTCGATTCTGCCAAGTGTTGCGCAGGCGGGCCGCCGCGCAAACCCTACCGAAGTAGGGGGTGCGCCAGTCCAGGGCCGCGAGGACTTCGGCCGCCGAGACGCATCCGCTACATCCTGATACGTCCTTCGCGGGTCTCCAGCCGTTGGTGGTGACCCGGGTCACCGGCAGTGGGCGCATGCCCGCCGGACACTCGCGTTACACCAACCAGGTGGGCCCCACAGGATGCGATTGCATGTCCGGAGTGCCTGCCATTTCGAGAGGAGCTTCCCATGCTGAATATCCCTGGCGCGCTGCGCTGTGAAGGGCTTACCGCCCGCAGGCCGCACCATGCCGCAAAGCGCTTGCTGATCGCCGCGGTGGTGAGCGTGCTCAGCGCTTGTGGCGGTGGGGGCGACAGCCCGGCAACGGGCAATGAAACCACCACACCTACTACGCCTACCACGCCTACCACGCCTACAAACCCGCCCGCAGAGGTGCGCTGGACCGTCGGCGGCACGGTGACGGGGCTGGCTGCGGGCCTGACGCTGGTGCTGCAGAACCAGGGCCTGGACGACTTCACGGTGGGCGCCAACGGCAGTTTCGTGATGGCCGCCAGTTGGCCCGCAGGCAGCCGCTATGACGTGGCCATCAAGACCCAGCCCGCCGGACAGCTGTGCACGGTGGCGAAAGGTTCGGGCACCCTGACCGCCGCGGTGACCGATGTCGCCATCGCCTGCGAGACGCTGCCCGTTGCGATGTACACGCTGGGCGGCACGGTGAGCGGGTTGGCCACGGGGTCTTCGCTGGTATTGCACACCAGTGCGGGAGAGGACCTGGTGATTCCTGCGGACGGACGCTTCACCTTCACGACCCCCTTGCCCGGCGGGGCCGATTACACGGTGACCGTGAAGGGCGCGCCGGCCGCACAGCAATGTGCCGTGCGCAACGGGGTCGGCACCATGCCGTACACGCTCGTGGATACGCTCAGCGTGCGTTGCACGGTACCTGGCGCCTTGCCGCGGGGCTTGTGGGTGCAGGAAGCCTGCCAGCCACCTGGCCTGCTGGGCCCTTCCAGCCGCGTGGTCCTGCAGTTCGGTGAGGCCACCGCGGGATCTCTCAACTACAACAATGGGTGGGTGTATTACCCCAGCGAGGCATGTCCTGGCGAGGGCCGGTACAACTCGAGTTCCAAGATCACGGTCCGGACATTCAAGGTCGAGCGGACCGAAGGCTCGGCGCAGTTCGCGGCGCACTGGGGCACCTCGGATCTGCTGCTGCCCTACCAGGAGCGCAAGGACGTGTGGGTGCGCAAGGAGGCACGCTTGTGCATCCTGGAGGGCGCAACGCAAGCGGCCTATCCCACGCTCGCCAGCCTGGAGCCAGCGGTCACCGCCGCCATCGCAGGCGGCAAGTGCTACACGCCGTACTGACCGGGGCCCTTCAACCCGCGCTGTCGCGCTTGCGCAGCACCACGGTGATCTGGCCGTTGGTCTCGATGGTGGCGCGCTCCACCTCGTGCAGGTGCAGGCAGCCGCCGGCGCGCAGCGCGGCCTCCAGATCGTCGGTGGACAGCAGTTCCTTGCGCATCAGGTCGGCGCGCACCTGGCCGTGCTCCACCAGCACGCGCGGGGTGCCGTCGATCAGCCGCTCCAGCCAGGGGGTGCGGTAGGTCAGGTGGGCCAGCACCACGTGGCAGGCGATCAGCGTGGTCGCCGAGATGAGCCCGCCGATGAGCGAGTTGTCGCCCGCATTCATCGAGTTCTGCACGGCGTTCGACAGAATCAGCAGCAGGATCAGGTCGAAGGGCGCGTACTGCCCCGTCTGGCGTTTGCCCGTGAGGCGCAGGAACACCAGCAGGAAGACATAGACCACCACCCCCCGCAGCACGAATTCCCACCACGGCACGCTCATTTCCCACATGGTTCAACTCCTCGGACATGGATGTCCATGGGTGCCAGTCTACGGTGCGCGCGCGTCGGCGAAAATCAGGCCCTGCGGTTCCTTGCGTTTGACCAGAGAAAGAAGTACCTCGCCATGCTGCGTCGCGAATTCCACCACCATACCAGCGCGGGCGCGCTGGGCGCCTTGCTGCTGGCCGTTGCCAACCGTGCCCATGCCCTGACGCTGGCCGACCTGTCGGCCGCCGACACCTCGGGCGGGCTCAAGGCCGCCCTGTCCCAGGGGGTGCAGGCGGCCGTCGCCTCGCTCGGCCGGCCCGACGGCTTTCTGGGCAACCCCCGGGTGCGCATCGGCCTGCCCGGCCAGCTCGACGACGCCGCCAAGCTGCTGAAGTCGCTAGGCCAGGGCCGGCGCATCGACGAGCTTGTCACCTCCATCAACCGCGCCGCCGAGGCTGCCGTGCCGCTGGGCAAGGACCTGCTGGTGCAGGCCGTGCAGAACATGACCGTGACCGACGCCCGCAGCATCCTGACGGGTGGCGACACCTCGGTGACGGCCTTCTTCGCGGAGAAGACGCGGGCCCCCTGGGCGAACGCTTCCTGCCCGTGGTGAACCAGGCCACGGAGAAGGTCGGCGTGACGCAGAAGTACAACGCGTTCGCGGGCAAGGCGGCCAGCTTCGGCTTGCTCAAGGCCGAGGACGCGCACCTTGCGCAGTACGTCACCGGGCGCACGCTCGATGGGCTGTACCTCATGATCGGCGAGGAAGAGCGGGCGATCCGCCAGAACCCGGCCGCTGCGGGCAGTGCCCTGGCCAAGAAGGTCTTCGGCGCAATCCGCTGAAGAGGATTTGCCCGTGGCATCTTCCGACACCATTGCCTGCCCTTGCGGCCAGCTCAACGCGCGCCAGAAGCCCCTGGCCTACGCCGACTGCTGTGGTCGTTTTGTGGAGCACTTCGACACCACGCCCGCGCCCGATGCGCAACACCTCATGCGCTCGCGCTACAGCGCCTTCGTGCGCGAGCGGGCCGACTACCTGCAGGCCACCTGGCACCCGCGCACGCGGCCTGCCGATCTCGACTTCGACCCCGCCACGCGCTGGCTGGGCCTTTCGGTGCGCAGCCAGCGCAGCACGGGCGA
Organism: Acidovorax sp. GW458-11-26-14-TSB4; assembly: GCF_059423865.1. Classification (NCBI taxonomy): domain Bacteria; kingdom Pseudomonadati; phylum Pseudomonadota; class Betaproteobacteria; order Burkholderiales; family Comamonadaceae; genus Acidovorax; species Acidovorax sp. GW458-11-26-14-TSB4. Next base: position 435,258 of record NZ_JBWKYR010000002.1, on the reverse strand, counting down.
GGACACGGCCGAGGTCGAGTTCGTCGCGCGCTACCGCGTGGGCGGAAAGTCCGTGCGTCTGCACGAGACCAGCCGCTTCGTGCGCGAAGACGGGCGCTGGTTCTATGTCGACGGCGACCAGCAATGAGCATTTTTTCCTTTCCATCTTGCGAACCTTGACCCATGACCTTTGAAGCCATCCTGTTCGACTGCGACGGCGTGCTCGTCGACAGCGAGCACATCACCAACGGCGTGCTGCGCACCATGCTCAACGAAGCGGGCTGGGCCATCACGCACGACGAATGCATGGCCTACTTCATCGGCCGCACGGTGCGCAGCGCCACGGCCCGCATCGAGGCCGAGACCGGCAAGCCCCTGACCGACGAATGGATGGCCAGCTTCTACGCCCGGCGCAATGCCGAGCTGGATCAGCACCTGGTCGCCATCGAGCACATCCACCCGACCATCGAGCGCGTGCACGCCCACCATGGCGGGCGCATCGCCTGTGCTTCGGGGGCCGACCGCTTCAAGGTGGAGATGCAACTGGTCAAGGTGGGGCTCATGCCGTACTTTGAGGGCCGCATCTTCAGCGGCCACGAGGTGCCCCACACCAAGCCCGCACCCGACGTGTACCTGGCCGCCGCCGCGGCGCTGCAGGCCGATCCCCTGCGCTGCGCGGTGGTGGAAGACACCACCATCGGCGTGACGGCCGGTGCCGCCGCGGGCGCCACGGTGTTCGCTTACGACCCCCTGGGCGTGGGCGAAGAGGCCCTGCGGGCGGCCGGTGCATCCCAGGTGTTCCGCAGCATGGCCGAGCTGCCGGCCCTGCTGGGCTGCTGAGCCTTACACTCCCGCGCAGAGCGCATGTTCGCGCCGGGAGGGAAAGCTGTGGCCACACTGCAAACGGCGGTGCGTTGGATGGGCTTGGCGCTGGCCGTGGCGCTGGCCGGGTGCTCGTCTGTGCGGCCCTGGATCAACGAACCCATGCCGCTGGCCGAGCAGGCGATCACACAGCGGCCCTCGCAGCGCGATCCGAGCATCCTCGTGGCGGTCACGCTTTCGGGCGGGGGCGCGCGGGCGGCGGCCTTCGGCTTTGGCGTGCTCACCGAGATGCAGAACACGGTGTTCGAGTGGAATGGCCGGCGCACCACCTTGCTCGATGCCACCGACGTGGTCAGCGGTGTCTCGGGCGGCAGCATCGTGGCGGCCTATTACGCGGCGCATGGAATCGAGGGCTTGCCGCGCTTCGAGCACGAATTCCTGCGCCAGAACTTCCAGAACAGCCTCATCACCCAGGCCCTGCGCCCTGGCAATCTGGTGGACCTGACCTCGCCCTGGTTCGGTCGCACCCACCTGCTGGCGCGCCGGCTCGATGAGCTCTATGCCGGCAAGACCTTTGGCGACGTGGAAAAGCGCCCGCGCCACCCGCAGCTGTTCATCACCGCGACCGACATGTCGCTGGGCACAGGCTTCGAGTTCACCTGGGAGCAGTTCGCGCTGATCTGCTCGGACCTGCGCTCGGTGCCGCTGTCCTTTGCGGTGGCTGCGTCCTCGGCCGTGCCGCTGCTGCTCAGCCCCATGACGCTCAAGAACCATGCGGACCAGTGCACCGGGCGCCCCGCAAGCACCCACCTGGCACGCGCCACCGCCAGCGACTACCGCTCGCGGCTGTACCGGGTCAACGAGCAGAGCTACCTGGATGCGAAGCGCAAGCCCTATATCCACCTGGTGGATGGTGGATTGTCTGACAATCTGGGGGTGCAGCGCCTGCTGGATCGGGCGCTGGCCGGCGGCGGCCTGCGCGAGAGCTTCAGCGAGGTGGGCATTCCCCCGGGCAGCATCCGCAAGCTGGTGCTGATCACGGTGAATGCCGAGCGCGACCCATCGTTCAACATCGACACCAGCGACAAGGTGCCCGACATGCTGCAGGTGGTGGATTCGCTGCTGTTCGGCACCGGCGCGCGCGCCACGCGCGAGACGCAGGAATACCTGCGCGACATCACCGAGCAATGGCGCAAGACCCTGGCCGAGCACCCGCACAGCGGCGGCGACGTGTTCGCGCCCAATGCAGAGATCCATGTGGTACCGGTCAATCTGCGCGATTCGCCCGACGACGTGGCGCGCCCGCGCCTGTTGCAGATCCCCACGGCGTTCTCCATCGAACAGCACGAGGTGACGGACCTGATCGAGGCCGGCGGCAGCGTGCTGCGACACTCGCCCGAGTTCCGGGCGCTGGTGAAGTCGCTGCCGGTGTACCGCGCACCCCCCGCGCCGCCGCAATAGCCGGTTCGCGGCTGCGGGATCAGGGCCGCGGCTCCGCCCCGGTGCCAGGGTGGTCCGGCTCCATCATCGCGCGCACCAGCCCGGTGAAGGCCAGTGCCGCCGGCGACAGGGTGCGGTGTGTGAGCCAGACGATGCTGTAGTGCGTCTGCATGGGCGCTTGCTTGCGGATCGGCAGGCGTTCGAGCAGCTCGGTTGCGTGGTGGAAGCCCGCATGGTCCGGCGCGAGGATGACTGCATTCGCGGTCAGGGCCAGGTGCTGCAGCGTGCCCAGGTCGTCGCAGATGACACTGAAGAACGAGCGGTCCCGGCGCTGCACCTGCGCGTCGAAGTGTGCCGCCACACCGCTGGGCAGGTTCGGGCCGGCGACGGGGTAGTCCATCGCCTGATCCAGCGCCACGGGCTGCAGGGCCAGCAGCGGATGCCCGGCACGCACGAAGAACGATACGGGAATGTTGGGCAGGCGCTTGCGTTGCAGCCCGGGCTGCTGCTGCAGGTCGCGGGTGTCGGCGATGAACAGGTCGAGTTGCCGGCGGTGCAGGCGCTCGGCCAGCGCATTCGGGTCGGCGACTTCGATGCGTATCGACAGTTGGGGATAGCGCTGGGCCATGCGCGCCAGCACGGGGCGGCCCAGCATGCCCGCCGCAAACGGACCCAGGCCCACGCTCAGCTGGCCCACCGCCAGGCCCTGCAGCAACTGCAGGTCGCGCGGGATCTGGTCGGCATCGGCCATCAGCGCCTTGGCGCGCGCCAGCACCAGTTCGCCGGCCGTGGTGAAGCGCACCTGGCCATAGGCCCGGTCCACCAGCCGGGCCTGCAAAACCTCTTCCAGGTTGTCGATGCTGCGCGAGAGCGCCGGCTGGGACAGGTGCACCGCCTCGGCCGCTCGCCCGAAGCTGCCTTGTTCGGCCAGGGCGATCAAGTGGCGCAGCTGGCGCAGTTGCATTTTGCGTTTTGTTTAAAAAGAGACCACCTATTTTGCATTGGATATTCATTTGCATCCTGCTCAGAATGGCCTGTATTCCCCACAAAAAAGGAGACAAGCCATGGCAATCCATCCCTTTCCGCTCCCCTGGACCTTGGCGGGGCCGTTGGCCGCCTGCATGGCCCTGCTTGTGCCTGCCGCCCTGGCGCAGGCACCGGATTTCCCCCACAAGGCAGTGACCCTGGTTGTGCCCTACCCGGCGGGTGGCGGCACCGACGTGGTCGCCCGCTCGGTGGCGGAGCAGATGGCGCGGCTGCTGGGCCAGCCGGTGGTCGTGGACAACAAGCCCGGCGCCAGCGGCATCATGGGCACCAGCGCCGTGGCCAAGGCCGCACCCGATGGCCACACCGTGCTGGTCGGCCTGACCCACTCGCTGCTGACCAACCCGTTTCTCTACGCCAGGCTGCCTTATGACCCGCGCAAGGACCTGGGCCTGGTCTCGCTGGTCGCCACCTCGCCGCTGTTGCTGCTGGTGCCCGCCAGCTCGCCGGCCCAGAACCTCGCCGACCTGCAGCGAACCCTGCGCGCCAGGAGCGACGGCGGCAACTGCGGCTCGTGGGGCGCCGGCTCGTACCCGCACCTGGCCTGCGCGCACATGGCATCGAGCTGGAAGGCGCCCATCGCCCACATTGCCTACAAGGGGGAAGCCCCGATGCTGCAGGACCTGGTGGGCGGCCAACTGAGCTTCACCATCGGCAGTGCCATCTCCGCCAAGCCCTACATGGATGCGGGCAAGCTGCGGGCGCTGGCCGTCACGGGCAGCCAGCGCCTTCCCATGCTGCCGGCCGTGCCCACCTTCGCCGAGGCCGGCTTCGCCGACCCCGAGTACCGCGTGGTCGGCTGGCTGGGCCTGGCCGTGCCGCAGGCCACACCGCCCGCGGTGGTGGCGCGCCTGCAGCAGGCCGTGCAGCAGGCTGTGACCACGCCCGAAGTGGGCAAGCGCTTCGCCCAGCTGGGCATGCTGCCCGTGGGCAGCACGGCCGAGCAGTTCCGCCAGAGCTATGCAGCCGACCTGCCGGTCTGGGAGCGCCTGGTGCGCACTTCAGGGGCGCAATTGGATTGAAGTGAAGCACCCCCTGAGTCGCTTCGCGCCTTCCCCCTCTCTCGGCTCGCTGCGCGAGTCGGGAGGGGGACGCCCCCGGTGCGGCGGGGCGGCCCTTGCACGGGGGCACTGGCTTTGGCCGCGCCAGTTTCATGCGTCGCGGGTAGAGCGCAGTGCAATGGATCACTGAAGACAAGTATTGCAACATGACTACCAACAACCCTGTCCCCCTTTCGCCCGACCCCGTGACGCGGGGCTTCATCGCCACCTGGCCCAACGCCGAGGTGCGCGATGCCACGGGCCGCGTCGTCTGGACCCTGGCGGGCTACGAGTTCCTGGACGATGCCGAGCCCGCACCCAGCGTTCACCCGGGCCTGTGGGCCCATGCGCGGCGCAACCTGGCGCATGGCCTGTTCCAGGTCACGGAGCGCATCTACCAGGTGCGTGGCTTCGACCTGGCCAACATGACGCTGATCGAGGGCGATAAGGGCGTGGTCATCATCGACCCGCTGACGTGCGCCGAGACGGCCGAAGCGGCGCTCAGGCTCTACCGCGCGCACCGCGGCGAGCGGCCCGTGACGGCGGTGGTCTACAGCCACAGCCATGTGGACCATTTCGGCGGCGTGCGCGGCGTGATCGACGAGCAGGATGCGATCCGCCGGCGCGTGCCCATCATCGCGCCGGCAGGCTTCGTCTGGCACACCGTGGCCGAGAACATGGTGGCCGGCAACGCCATGTCGCGGCGCTCGCAGTTCCAGTTTGGCCATACGCTGCCGCGCGGCGTCTGCGGCCAGGTCGATTGTGGGCTGGGCAAGAGCCTGCCGCACGGCACGGTGACGCTGATACCGCCCACGATGACCATCGAGAAGGACCGCGAGCGCCACGTGATCGACGGCGTCGAGATCGTTTTCGCCCTGGCGCCCGAGAGCGAGGCGCCCTCGGAGATGTTCTTCTTCTTTCCCGGGCTGCGGGCGCTCAACCTGGCCGAGATTGGCCAGCAGAGCATGCACAACCTCTGCCCCCTGCGCGGCGCCCAGGTGCGCGATGCGCGCCTGTGGTCGCGCTACCTGGACGAAGCGCTGCACGAGTTCGCGCCGCATGCCGACGTGGTGTTCGCCCAGCACAACTGGCCCACCTGGGGCCAGGCGGAACTGAGCCGCTTCATCGCAGAGCAGCGCGACCTGTACAAGTACACCCACGACCAGACCGTGCGCCTCATGAACCAGGGCCAGACCGCCGTGGAGATCGCCGAGGTGCTGCGCCTGCCGGCTGAGCTGGCTGGCGTCACGCACGCTCAGGGCTACTACGGCACGCTGGTGCACAACGTCAAGGCCGTGGTCCAGCACTACCTGGGCTGGTACGACGGCAACCCGGCGCGCCTGCATGCGCTGCCGCCGGTCGATGCCGGCACGCGCTATGTGGAATACATGGGCGGCGCCCAGGCGCTGATGGCACGTGCCCAGGAGGATTTCGAGCGCGGCGAGCACCGCTGGGTGGCCGAGGTCACGGCCCACCTGGTGTTTGCCGACCCGACCCACCAGGGCGCCCGCGCCCTGTGTGCCGCGGCGCTGGAACAACTGGGCTTTGCCAGCGAGTCCGCCACCTGGCGCAATGCCTATCTGCTGGCGGCACGCGAGCTGCGCAACGGCGTGCGCACCGGCCCCCGGCGCAGCCTGGGCTATGACCTGATCAAGGCCGTGCCCATGGAGATGTTCCTCGACTGCCTGGCCGTGCGCCTGGTGGCCGAACGCGCCAGCGGCCAGGTGCTGCGCCTGGGCTGGCGGGTCACCGACACCGGCGAGCACTGGTTGCTGAGCCTGGGCAATGCGGCGCTGACCTACCGGCGTGCTGATGATGCCGACATGGCCTTGGATGCCGCCATCGCGGTCAGCCATGAAGAGCTGGCGCGCCTGTTGGCCCATGGGGATGGCGTGGCAGCAGCTTTGACTGCCGGGATCGCAGAGGGCCGTGTTGGCGTGACCGGCGACGTGCCACGGGTCCATGCCTTCCTTGCGATGCTGGAGGAGTTCACACCCATGTTCAACGTCGTTGAGCCCTGAGCGCCTGGGTTGCAGGCCGCAGAATCAGGGCCGGGTGTCGGGCGCGGGCGTGGTCGGCACGTCCTGCTCCTCGGCGGCCTCGGTCTGCGCCGCCATGGCGCGCTGGTAGCCCGGGCGCTGCTGCAGCCGGTGCCAGTACATCAGCGTGCGCTCGCCGAATTCGGGCGACAGGCCCAGGTGCTCGGCCAGCAGCAGCGCATAGCCCACCGACACGTCGGCCGCGGTGAAGCGGCCCGCGCACAGATGCTCGCCATGGGCCAGGGCGGCTTCCACCGCGCGCAGGCGGGCCAGGAACCAGCGGCGGTAGTCCTCCACCACCTGGGGCTGCTGGCGTTCCCGGGGCTCGAAGCGGCTGTAGCGCAGCACCAGGGTCTGGGGGAAGGTCAGCGTGGCCTCGCCCAGGTGCAGCCAGTTGAGGTAGGCGCCGTAGGCCGGGTCCACGGCGCGCACGTCCAGCCCGGCATCGGGGTGGGCGGCGGCCAGGTACTGGCAGATGGCGGCCGATTCGGTCATGCGCACGGCGCCCTGCAGGAACAGGGGCACCGTGCCCAGCGGGTTCAGTTCGAGGAAGCTGCGCGCCTTCATCCGCGGCGGAAAGGGCAGCATGTGCAGCGAGTACGGCAGTTGCAGCTCTTCGAGCATCCACAGGGGGCGGAAGGAGCGCGCGCTGACGCAGTGGTACAGGTGGATCATCGGCATCGGGGCCAGTGTAGTGCTGTGGCATGGGGTGGGTGTTTCCCATGCCGCCATAGCGGTTGCAGATCATGCCGCCGTGCGCGCCAGGCGGCGGTATTCGGCGGGGGAATGCCCGGTCCATCCCTTGAAGGCGCGGATGAAGCTTTTCTCGTTGACGAAGCCGGCCGCCTCGGCCACCTGCTTGATGGGGCGGTCGCTGCGGTGCAGCAGCTCCATGGCACGGGCCTGGCGCACCTCGTCCTTGAGGCCCTGCAGGGTGGCCCCTTCCTCCTTGAGCTGGCGGTGCAGGGTGCGCGGCGACACGTGCAGCAGGTGGGCCAGCGATTCGGCGCTGTGAGCGGCCAGCGCCTGGCCCGGGTGGCCCGGCAGGGGCGCGCCGAGCAACTGGCGCACGCGCGCCACGAGCAGCCGGTCGCGCCGGTACTGCAGCACCGTGAGCGGCAGCGCGTGCTGCAGCATCTGGCGCAGCGCGGCCTCGTCGCGCCGCAGGGGCAGGCTGAGGTAGCGCGCGTCGAAGTGGATGGCCGTCTGCGGGGCGTTGAAGCGCACCGATCCCCCGGGGAACAGCACGCCGTAGGCTTCGGCATGCGGCGGCGCGGCAAAGGCGAACTCGGCCGCCAGCAGCGGCACGCGCGAATCCACCATCCAGCAACCCAGGCCCAGGGCATTGCGAAGCACCGAGACCAGGCAGAACTCGCGCAAGGAACCCAGGTCGCGGTTCTCCACAATGGCCAGCGTGGCCGTGCTGTCGGCCTGGGTGAGGTGCAGCGTGATGTCGTCGGCCAGCAGGCCATGGTGGCGGCACCAGCGCTTGAGCGCCACCCCCAGGTCGGGCGAGCTGATGGAGGCGCGCGCCAGCATGCCGTAGCTGCCCCAGGGCAGGCGCCGGCCGAACCAGCCCAGGGCCTCGTCGTCGAGCTCGCGCATGGCCGCGCCCGAGATCTCCTCCATCTGCCAGGCGGTGATGCGGGCACCCTCGTCGAACAGCAGGCCGGGCGCAATCTGTGCCTGGGCCAGGGCCCAGGCGGGGTTCATGCCGCGGCGCCTGTAAGCGAGTGCAATCGCCTGCACGAAGGCGATGGGGGTGGCGGCTGGCGCGGCTTTGGGGGCGGGCAGGCCCTCGGGGGCCGCAAAGGCGGGGGATTTCACGGGTGCCAGTGTGCCCGAGGTGTGGCACGATTTGCAACCTTTGTGTCAAGCAGGGGCCGTGGCAGGCTCCTATGCTTGCATACCGTCCCGCCATTCACTCACTTGAGCGGGAGCGCGACACGCAAGGAGACAAGACCATGGGTGCAGCCCTGCCTTCCACCGCCCCGCTGACCACCAGCCTGGCCGTCGGCGCGACCGACGTGCCCCTGATCGAGCAGACCCTGGGCGACTTCTTCGACGCCATGGTGGCGCGCCAGCCCGAGCGCGAGGCGCTGGTCAGCGTGCACCAGGGCCGCCGCTACACCTACCGCAGCCTGCAGGCCGAGGCGCGCCGCCTGGCCAGTGCCCTGCTGGGCCTGGGCCTGGTACCCGGCGACCGCGTGGGCATTTGGTCGCACAACAATGCCGAGTGGGTGCTGATGCAACTGGCCACGGCGCAGGTGGGCCTGGTGCTGGTCAACATCAACCCGGCCTACCGCACTTCCGAGGTGGAGTACGCGCTGAACAAGGTGGGCTGCCGGCTGCTGGTGAGCATGGCGCGCTTCAAGACCAGCGACTACCTGGGCATGCTGCGCGAGCTGGCGCCCGAGTGGCAGCGCCAGGAGCCGGGCCGCCTGGGCGCGCTGAAACTGCCGCACCTGCAGACCGTGGTGTGGATCGACGAGCCCGGCCAGGGCGCCGACGAGCCGGGCCTGCTGCGCTTTTCGGACCTGCTGGCGCGCGGCGATGCGGCCGATGCGCGCGTGGCCGAGGTGGCCGCGGGGCTCAAGGCCACCGACCCCATCAACATCCAGTTCACGAGCGGCACCACGGGCTTCCCCAAGGGCGCCACGCTCACGCACCGCAACATCCTGAACAACGGCTTCTTCATCGGCGAGTGCATGCGCCTCACCCCGGAAGACCGGCTGTGCATCCCCGTGCCGCTGTACCACTGCTTCGGCATGGTGCTGGGCAACCTGGCCTGCATCACACATGGTGCCACCATCGTCTACCCCAACGACGGGTTCGACCCGCTCACGGTGCTGCAGACCGTGCAGGAAGAGCGCTGCACCGGCCTGCACGGCGTGCCCACCATGTTCATCGCCGAGCTGGACCACCCGCGTTTTGCCGAGTTCGACCTGTCCACCCTGCGCACCGGCATCATGGCCGGCTCGCCCTGCCCGACCGAGGTGATGAAGCGCGTGGTCGAGCAGATGCACCTGTCCGAGATCACCATCGCCTACGGCATGACCGAGACCAGCCCCGTGAGCTGCCAGAGCAGCACCGGCACGCCCTTGGCCAAGCGTGTCTCCACCGTCGGCCAGGTGCAGCCGCACCTGGAAGTGAAGATTGTCAACCCCGAGACCGGCGAGACCGTGCCCGTGGGTGAGCGCGGCGAGTTCTGCACGCGCGGCTACTCGGTCATGCACGGCTACTGGGGCGACGAGGCCAAGACCCGCGAGGCCATCGACGCCGACGGCTGGATGCACACCGGCGACCTGGCCACCATGGACGCCGAGGGCTACGTGAACATCGTCGGTCGCATCAAGGACATGGTGATCCGCGGCGGCGAGAACATCTACCCGCGCGAGATCGAGGAATTCCTTTACCGCCACCCGCAGGTGCAGGACGTGCAGGTGGTGGGCGTGCCCGATGCCAAATACGGCGAGGAGCTGTGCGCCTGGATCGTGGCCAAGCCCGGCCAGCAGCTGACCGAGGAGGCCGTGCGCGCCTTCTGCAAGGGCCAGATCGCCCACTACAAGGTGCCGCGCTACATCCGCTTCGTCACGGGTTTCCCGATGACGGTGACCGGCAAGATCCAGAAGTTCAGGATCCGCGACGAGATGAAGGACCAGCTGGGCCTGGCCGAAGAAAAGACTGCTTGAAAGAGATCCGCTGCATGACCATCCTAGACACCCAATTGAACCCCCGTTCGGCCGACTTCCTGGCCAACGCGGCCGCCATGCGCACCCTGGTCGATGACCTGCGCAGCCACCTTGACAAAGTGGCCCAGGGCGGCGGCGAGGCTGCGCGCGCCAAGCACACGGCGCGCGGCAAGCTGCTGCCGCGCGAGCGCGTGCAGATGCTGCTGGACCCGGGCACGCCCTTCCTGGAGCTGGCGCCCCTGGCCGCGCTCAACATGTACAACAACGACGCACCCAGCGCCGGTCTGATCGCCGGCATCGGCCGCGTGAGCGGCGTGGACTGCATGGTCGTGTGCAACGACGCCACGGTGAAGGGCGGCACCTACTACCCGCTGACCGTGAAGAAGCACCTGCGCGCGCAGGAAGTCGCGCAGCAGAACCACCTGACCTGCATCTACCTGGTGGACTCGGGCGGCGCCAACCTGCCCAACCAGGACGAGGTCTTCCCAGATCGCGACCACTTCGGCCGCATCTTCTTCAACCAGGCCAACATGAGCGCCATGGGCATCTCGCAGATCGCCGTGGTCATGGGTAGCTGCACGGCCGGCGGCGCCTACGTGCCGGCCATGAGCGACGAGTCCATCATCGTCAAGAACCAGGGCACCATCTTCCTGGGCGGCCCGCCGCTGGTGAAGGCCGCCACGGGCGAGGTCGTCACGGCCGAGGATCTGGGCGGCGGCGACGTGCACACCCGCCTGTCGGGCGTGGCCGACCACCTGGCGCAGAACGACCTGCATGCCCTGCAGCTGGCGCGCAATGCGGTGCGCAACCTCAACAAGGCCAAGGCCGCATCGCCGGCCGACAGCGTGCCGCTGCCGCCGAAGTTCGCCAGCGAAGAGCTCTACGGTGTGATCCCGGTGGACACGCGCAAGCCCTTCGACGTGCGCGAGATCATCGCGCGCATCGTGGACGGCAGCGAGTTCGACGAATTCAAGGCGCGCTACGCCACCACGCTGGTCACGGGCTTTGCGCGCATCGAGGGCATGGCCGTGGGCATCATCGCCAACAACGGCATCCTGTTCAGCGAGTCGGCCCTGAAGGGCGCGCACTTCATCGAGCTGTGCTGCCAGCGCAAGATCCCGCTGGTGTTCCTGCAGAACATCACCGGCTTCATGGTCGGCCGCAAGTACGAGAACGAGGGCATTGCGCGCAACGGCGCCAAGATGGTCACGGCCGTGGCCACGGCCAGCGTGCCCAAGTTCACCATCATCATCGGCGGCAGCTTCGGCGCCGGCAACTACGGCATGTGCGGCCGGGCCTACAGCCCGCGCTTCCTGTGGATGTGGCCCAATGCGCGCATCAGCGTCATGGGCGGGGAGCAGGCGGCCGGCGTGCTCGCCACCGTCAAGCGCGATGGCATCGAGGGCAAGGGCGGCCAGTGGAGCGCCGACGAGGAAGAAGCCTTCAAGGCCCCGATCCGCCGCCAGTACGAAGACCAGGGCCACCCCTACTACGCCACCGCGCGCCTGTGGGACGATGGCGTGATCGACCCGGCCGATACGCGCCGCGTGCTGGCGCTGGGCCTGGCGGCCACGCGCAACGCGCCCATCGAAGACACCAAGTTCGGCCTCTTTCGGATGTAAGGACCGGTCGCCATGGCAACGAACAATCTCTCCATCAGCTACCAAGGCGCGGTGGCGCGCATCACGCTCACGCAGCCCGAGATCCGCAACGCCTTCAGCGACGAGGTCATCGCCGAGATCACCGCAGCCTTCAACGAGGTGGGCGCGCGCACCGACGTGCGCGCCGTGGTCCTGGCGGCCGAGGGCCCGGCTTTCTGTGCGGGCGCCAACCTCAACTGGATGCGCCGCATGGCCGACTACACGCGCGACGAGAACGTGGCCGATGCCGGCAAGCTCGCCGAGATGCTGCGCGTGATCTACGAGTGCCCCCAACCCACCATCGCGCGCGTGCAGGGCGATGTGTATGCGGGCGGCGTGGGCCTGGTGGCCGCCTGCGACATTGCGGTGGCGGTGGACACGGCGGGCTTCTGCCTGAGCGAGGTCAAGCTGGGCCTGATCCCCGCGACCATCAGCCCCTATGTGGTGCGCGCCATGGGTGCACGCGCTGCGCACCGCTATTTCCTCACCGCCGAGCGCTTCTCGGCCGCCGAGGCCTTGCGCATCGGCTTCGTGCACGAGGTGGTGGCGGCCGACCCGGCCTTCGTGGCATTGGATGCCAAGGTGGCCGAGCTGCTCAAGGCGCTCACCAGCGCCAGCCCCGCGGCCGTGCGTGCCTGCAAGAAGCTGGTGATCGACGTGGCCGAGCGCGAGATCAACGCCGGCCTGATCGACGCCACGGTGCAGGGCATTGCCGACATCCGCGCCAGCGAGGAAGGCCGCGAAGGCGTGCAGTCCTTCCTGCAAAAGCGCAAGCCGGCCTGGCTGGCGGGCTGACCCTACTACCCACAGGACTCCCCATGGACGCACTCTGGCTCAGCATCGTTCAGTGGCTTCACACCATCGGCCTGCACGTCGATGCCGGCACGGCCCGCGACGTGGCTGGCGGCGTGGCCCGTGCCACCCAGCAGCTCGACATGCCCGGCCTGCTGGCACTGGCCGCCGCCCTGGGCTGGGCCAGCGGCGTGCGCCTGTATGCCGTGGTGTTCATGGTCGGCGCCATGGGCTGGGCCGGCTGGATGCCGCTGCCCCCGGGCCTGGCCGTGCTGCAAAGCCCGATGGTGCTGGCGGTCAGCGGCTGCATGCTGGTGGTGGAGTTCTTCGCCGACAAGGTGCCCTGGTTCGACAGCCTGTGGGATGCCGTGCATGCGTTCATCCGCGTACCGGCCGGGGCGCTGCTGGCGGCTGGCGTGTTCGGGGCCGACAGCGCCACCATGGGACTGGTCGGCGGGCTGATGGGCGGCTCGCTCGCTGCCACCTCGCTGGCCACCAAGATGACGGCGCGCGCCGCGGCCAACACCTCGCCCGAGCCGTTCTCGAACTGGGGCCTGTCCTTCCTGGAGGACGGGCTGGTGGTGGGCGTGGTCTGGCTGGCCACGCAGTACCCCGTGACCTTCGGTGTGGTCCTGGTGGTGATGCTGGTGGTCTCGGTGCTGCTGCTGGTGGTGCTCTTCAAGTTTCTGCGCGCCGTGCTGCGGCGCTTGTCCTCTCTTTTCTCTGGCCCCGCGAAGGCGGTTTGAATCTCTATGTTCACAAAAATCCTGATTGCCAACCGGGGCGAAAACATCCGCGCAGCGGATGTTTCTGCAAATTGCATGGCACGCGCAGCGTGCGCAGGCGATCTCGCCGCAGGAGTGCGCCATGTTTAAAAAGATCCTGATCGCCAACCGCGGCGAGATCGCCTGCCGGGTCGCTGCCACTGCCCGCCGCATGGGCGTGCAGACCGTGGCGGTGTACTCGGACGCCGATGCGGGCGCCAAGCATGTGGCCGTGTGCGATGAGGCCGTGCACATCGGCGGTAGTGCGCCCAAAGAGAGCTACCTGCAATGGCAGCGCATCATCGACGCGGCCAAGGCCACGGGCGCGCAGGCCGTGCACCCGGGCTATGGCTTTCTGAGCGAGAACGAGGAATTCGCCCAGGCCTGCGCCGATGCGGGCCTGGTGTTCATCGGCCCGCCACCTTCGGCCATCCAGGCCATGGGGCTCAAGGCCGAGTCCAAGCAGCTCATGGAGAAGGCCGGCGTGCCCCTGGTGCCCGGCTACCACGGCGCCGACCAGGACCCAGCCCTGCTGCAGCGCGAGGCCGACCGCATCGGCTACCCGGTGCTCATCAAGGCCAGCGCGGGTGGCGGCGGCAAGGGCATGCGCGCCGTGGAGTCGGCGGCCGAGTTCGCCGACGCCCTGGCCTCGTGCCAGCGCGAGGCCATCAACAGCTTCGGCGACGATGCGGTGCTGATCGAAAAGTACGTGCAGCGCCCGCGCCACATCGAGATCCAGGTGTTCGGTGACACCCAGGGCAACTATGTCTACCTGTTCGAGCGCGACTGCTCGGTGCAGCGCCGCCACCAGAAGGTGCTGGAGGAAGCGCCGGCCCCGGGCATGACCGAGGCCATGCGCCAGCAGATGGGCAACGCCGCCGTGGCCGCCGCGCGCGCCGTGAACTACGTGGGCGCCGGCACGGTGGAGTTCATCGTCGAGCAGCGCGCCGACGGCAGCATGAACTTCTTCTTCATGGAAATGAACACCCGCCTGCAGGTGGAGCACCCCGTGACCGAGGCCATCACCGGCCAGGACCTGGTGGAGTGGCAGCTGCGCGTGGCATCGGGCGAGCCGCTGCCGCTGGCGCAGGACCAGTTGCGCATCACCGGCCATGCCATCGAGGCGCGCATCTGCGCCGAGAACCCCGACAACAACTTCCTGCCCGCCACGGGCGCGCTGCACGTGTACGGGCTGCCGGAGCACGTGGCCTTCGAGCGTGGCACGGTGCGCGTGGACTCGGGGGTGCGCCAGGGCGATGCCATCAGCCCGTTCTACGACTCCATGGTGGCCAAGCTCATCGTGCACGGCGACACGCGCGAGCAGGCCCTGGCACGGCTCGACGAAGCCCTGGCCCAGACCCATATCGTGGGGCTGGCCACCAACGTGCAGTTCCTGCGCCGCGTGGCGCGCACGGATTCGTTCGCCAAGGCGCAGCTCGACACGGCGCTGATACCGCGCGAGCAGGCCGTGCTGTTCAAGCGGGAAGACGTGGGCCTGCCCCTGGCGGCTGCGAGTGCCGTGGCACAGACCCTGCTGCACGAGCGCGCCGAGCAAGGTGCCGACCCGTTCAGCCGCCGCGACGGCTTCCACTCGCACGGCCTGGTGCAGCGCCGCTTCGAGTTCGAGTTCGGCGGTGAGCATGTCAAGGCCTGGCTGACCTATGGCCGCGGCGGCAGCCTGGATCTGGCCGTGGGCGAGGGCGATGCCCGCGTCGCCGGCCCGCTGGTGTTCACTGCAGTGGGCGATGCCATGGACCTGCAGTTCGCCGGCCAGCGCACGCGCGCCAGCGTCTACGCCCAGGGCGAGATGGACCATGTGTTCACGCCCGCAGGGGCCACGCAGATCGTGGCCATCGACCTGCTGGCCCACGCGGGCGAAGCGGCGGCCGAGGGAGGGCGCCTCACGGCCCCCATGCCGGGCAAGGTGGTGTCCTTCGCGGTCAAGGCCGGCGACAAGGTCGCCAAGGGCCAGGCCCTGGCCGTGATGGAGGCCATGAAGATGGAGCACACGATTGCCGCGCCCGCCGATGGCGTGGTGCAGGAACTGCTCTATGCGCCGGGCGACCAGGTGACCGAAGGGGCCGAGCTGCTCAAGCTGGCCGCTGCGGCGGCGTAACCGCACGCGGACGTGGGTTGCCAGGGCGCGGTACGCTTGCAGGCTATGAACATCACTTTTTGCTGCACCGATACCAAGGCCGAGCCCTGGCTCCAGGGCCTGCAGGCCGCTTTGCCCGAGGCCACCATTGCCGTCTGGCAGCCAGGCGCGCCCCAGGCCGACCATGCCGTCGTCTGGGCGCCGCCCCAGCAGTTTGTGGACGAGCAACCGGCGCTCCAGGCGCTGTTCAACATCGGTGCGGGCGTGGATGCGCTGCTCAAGCTGCGCCTGCCGCCCGGCATGCGCGTGGTGCGCCTCGATGATGCCGGCATGGCCGTGCAGATGGCCGAGTACGTGTGCCATGCCGTGATCCGCCACTTCCGCGAGTTCGATGCCTACGAAGCGGACATGCAGGCCGGCCGCTGGGGCTACCGCAAGCCGCGCCTGCGCAGCGAGTTCCCGGTCGGCGTGATGGGGCTCGGCGTACTGGGAGAGCGCGTGGCGCGCGCGCTCACGCAGTTCGACTTTCCGGTCAACGGCTGGAGCCGTTCGCCCAAGGCCATCGACGGTGTGCGCGGGTTCAGCGGGGCCGACGGATTCAACGATTTCCTGGGCGCGAGCCGCGTGCTGGTCAACCTGCTGCCGCTCACGCCCGATACCCAGGACATCATGGACCGCGAGACCCTCTCGCGCCTGCAGCCCGGCGCCTATGTGGTCAACGTGGCGCGCGGGGCCCACCTGGTGGAAGAAGACCTGCTGGCCCTGATAGCCAGCGGCCATGTGGCCGGCGCCACGCTGGACGTGTTCCGCAAGGAACCCCTGCCAGCGGGCCATCCCTTCTGGAACCACCCGCGCATCGTGGCCACGCCGCACACCTCGGCGCGCACGCTGCGCGAGGAGAGCATTGCACAGATCGCACGCAAGATGCTCGCGCTGCAGCGTGGCGAGGCGGTGGCGGGCATTGTGGACCCCATACGCGGATATTGAGATTCTTTCGGAGACATTCCCCATGAGCAGCAGCATCCCTTCCCGAGTCAAACTGGTCGACGTGGGCCCGCGCGACGGCCTGCAGAACGAGAAATCCCCCGTGCCCGCCGAGGTCAAGATCGGCCTGGTGCACCGCCTGCAGGACGCGGGGTTGAAGAACATCGAGGTCACGAGCTATGTCTCGCCCAAGTGGGTGCCGCAGATGGCGGACAACCACGAGGTCATGGAGGGCATCGCGCGCCAGGCGGGCATCGTCTATTCGGTGCTCACACCCAACCTCAAGGGCTATGAGGCCGCGGTGCTCGACCGGCCCGACGAGATCGTGGTCTTCGGCTCGGCCAGCGAAGCCTTCAGCCAGAAGAACATCAACTGCTCCATTGCCGAGAGCATCGAGCGTTTCGCCCCGGTGGTGGAGGCCGCACGCGCGGCCGGCATCCATGTGCGCGGGGCCATGAGCTGCACCGTGGGTTGCCCCTACGAGGGCGAGATCGCGCCCGAGCGCGTGGCCTACCTGGCCGGGCTGATGAAGGGCATCGGCGTGCAGCACGTGGGCGTGGCCGACACCATCGGCGTGGGCACGCCGCGCAAGGTGCAGCGTGCCATGGAGGCCACCTTGCAGCACTACGGCATCGACGATGTGTCCGGCCACTTCCACGACACCTACGGCCAGGCCCTGGCCAACACCCTGGCCACGCTGGAGATGGGCGTGTGGCAGTACGACACCTCGGTCGCGGGCCTGGGCGGCTGCCCGTACGCGAAGGGCGCCACGGGCAACGTGGCCACCGAGGACGTGGTCTACATGCTGCACGGCATGGGCATCGACACGGGCATCGACCTCGACAAGCTCATCGATGCAGGGGCCTACATCAGCGATTTTCTGGTCCGCAAGCCCAATTCTCGCGCGGCCAATGCCCTCCTGACCAAGCGCGCCGGCTGAATGCCAGGGCCCGGAAGGCCCGACAATGGTGGGAACAGCGGGCGGCACGGTGCCGCCCCACCATGACCAGTGCGGGAACCTTGGATATGTGCGGAGCGGAACTGAAGAACTTGCCGGAAGGCGTGCAACGGGTGGCAGCGGCGCTGCAGGCGCAGGGCCATCCCCACATGCCGCAGATGCTCGATGATGCGGCGCGCACCGCGCAGCAGGCGGCCGATGCGCTGGGCATCCTCGTAGGCCAGGTGGCCAAGAGCATCATCTTCAGGCGCAAGAGCGACGACGTGGCCGTGCTCGTGGTGACCTCGGGCGACCGGCGCGTGGACGAGAAGAAGGTCGAGGCCCATGTGGGCAAGGTCGGCCGCGCCGATGCCGAGTTCGTCAAGGCGCGCACCGGCTTTTCCATCGGCGGCGTGTCGCCGCTGGCGCATGCCACGCCGCCGGTCACGCTGATCGACCGCGACCTCTTGCGCTTCGACGTGGTCTGGGCCGCGGCCGGGCACCCGCACAGCGTGTTCCCCCTGCACCCGAACGACCTTGCGCGCCTGACCGGCGCGCCCGTGGTGGACGTGGTGCAGGAGCCTGCACCGCCTGCTGCCGCATGAACCCGGTCGAGCTGCTGGCCGAACGTGCGTGCCAGATCGGGGCGGCCGGGCACTTCGATGCCTGCAGCGCCGAGCCCGTGCCCTCGCCCTGCATCTCGGTCTGCCGCATGTCGGTCGACCGCAGCCACTGCGAGGGCTGCTTTCGCACGCTCGACGACATCCGCATCTGGAGCGGCGCCGACAGCGCCGCGCGCCGCGCCATCTGGGCGCAGTTGCTGCAGCGCGCAGGCATCATCGTCCACCCCGAGGCATCGCCATGAAACGCATCACCTTCTACCTGGACTTCATCTCACCCTATGCCTGGCTGGCCTTCGAGCGCCTGCCCGAGGTGCTCGAAGGGCTGAGCTACAGCGTGGCCTACAAGCCTGTGCTGCTGGGTGCCCTGCTGGCCCAGCATGCCAACCCGGGTCCGGCCGGCATCGCCCCCAAGCGCGACTGGACCTACCGCCATGTGAGCTGGCTCGGCCATGCCCACGGCATCGGCCTGCAGATGCCGGCGCGCCACCCCTTCAACCCGCTGCCGCTGCTGCGCCAGGCGCTGGCCTGCAGCGAGGACGGCCACATCAACCGCTACGTGGCCGGCACCGTGCTGCGCCATGTCTGGCAGGGCGGCGAGGATGCGCTCGATGCCGGGCGCATGGCCGCCCTGGCAGTGGCACTGGCCGAGCAGCAGCGCCCCGGCCAGGACATCGCCAGCGAAGGCCCCAAGGCGCTGCTGCGCGCCAACACCGAGGCCGCGCAGGCGGCGGGCGTGTTCGGCGTGCCCGCCTTCGAGGTGGATGGCAAGCTGTTCTGGGGGCTCGACGGCCTGCCCATGCTGCGCGCCTACCTCGATGGCGATGCCTGGTTCGATGGGCCTGGCTGGGATGGGGTGCGCGCTGTGCCATCTGGCCTCGCAGCCAAGGGCTGATGGCGGTGCGGTGGCTGGTGGCTTCCTGACAACGCGCCCGCCCGCCTGCTGGGGTAAATACTGCCCTCCGCAGCGACCTTCCCGCATCCTGAAAGCGATCGCAAGGGTTTCACCCTAAGTTGTCAGAGCGCGGTCAGTTTGGTGAAAGGCCGTGTTGGTTTCGCGTCAGAGCGTGGTCAGTGCCATCTCCAAGAATGTGGGCAGCCGCACCAGAGCGCGGTCTGACACATCACACAGGAGACAAACCATGGCAACCCATCCCGCACCGCGGCCGATGACCGCCGAAGAAAAGAAGGTCATCTTCGCTTCGTCGCTCGGTACCGTTTTCGAGTGGTACGACTTTTATCTGTACGGCTCGCTGGCAGCCATCATTGCCAAGCAGTTCTTCAGCGGTCTGGATGCGGGCGCGGCCTTCATCTTCGCGCTGCTGGCGTTTGCCGCGGGCTTCCTGGTGCGGCCTTTCGGTGCCATCGTGTTCGGCCGCCTGGGCGACATGATCGGACGCAAGTACACCTTTCTGGTCACCATCCTGATCATGGGCCTGGCGACCTTCATCGTCGGCCTGCTGCCCAGCTACGCCACCATCGGCGTGGCGGCGCCCATCATCCTGATCGCCCTGCGCATGCTGCAGGGCCTGGCGCTCGGCGGTGAGTACGGCGGTGCCGCCACCTACGTGGCCGAGCATGCCCCGCACGGCAAGCGCGGTGCCTACACCTCCTGGATCCAGACCACGGCCACGCTGGGCCTGTTCCTGAGCCTGCTGGTGATCCTGGGCGTGCGCCTGAGCCTGGGCGAGGCCGTGTTCCAGGACTGGGGCTGGCGCATTCCGTTCCTGGTGTCCATCCTGCTGCTGGGCATCTCGGTGTGGATCCGCCTGTCGCTGTCCGAATCGCCGGCCTTCCAGAAGATGAAGGCCGAGGGCAAGACCTCCAAGTCGCCCCTGTCCGAGTCCTTCGGCCAGTGGAAGAACCTGAAGATCGTGATCCTGGCGCTGGTCGGCCTGACCGCCGGCCAGGCCGTGGTCTGGTACTCGGGCCAGTTCTATGCGCTGTTCTTCCTGACGCAGCAGCTCAAGGTGGACAACACCACCGCCAACCTGCTGATCGCCGCCGCCCTGCTGCTGGGTACGCCCTTCTTCGTGGTGTTCGGTGTCCTGTCGGACAAGGTCGGCCGCAAGCCCATCATCATGGCCGGCTGCCTGCTGGCCGTGGTGACCTACTTCCCCGTGTTCAAGGCGCTGACCGAAGCCGCCAACCCCGACCTGGCAAAGGCCCAGGCCACGGCCGGCGTGGTGGTGACGGCCGACCCGGCGTCTTGCTCCTTCCAGGGCAATCCGGTGGCGCGTGAGATCGACTTCCGTACCTCCTGCGACATCGCCAAGCGCTACCTGGTGCAGAACTCGGTGAGCTACGACAACGTGGCCGGCCCCGCAGGCTCGCCCGCCGTGGTCAAGATCGGCAACAAGACGGTCGAGGCCCCCACCGGCAATGTGGTGAACCTCAAGTTCGACGAAGCATCCGCCAAGGCCATCGCGGCCTTCAAGAAGGAAGTGGCCGAGGACCTGAAGGTCGCCGGCTACCCCGCCAAGGCCGACCCCGCCAAGACCAACAAGGTCCTGACCGTGGTGCTGCTGTTCTGGCTGGTGCTGCTGGTGACCATGGTGTACGGCCCCATTGCCGCCATGCTGGTGGAAATGTTCCCGACCCGCATCCGCTACACCTCGATGAGCCTGCCTTACCACATCGGCAACGGCTGGTTCGGCGGCCTGCTGCCGACCACGGCCTTCGCCATCGTGGCCCAGACCGGCAACATGTACAACGGCCTGTGGTACCCCATCATCATCGCGGGCATGACCCTGGTGATTGGCACGCTCTTCATCCGCGAGACCAAGGACGTGGACATCTACGCCAACGACTGACGATCACGGCAACTGCGACCAGTGCCCGCCTCCCCCGGGGTGGGCACTGTGTTCCAGAAAGAGGCCTCGCAGCGCCATGCGGAGCTGCGAGGCCTCTTTGTTGAACAAGCAAGCAATCAATCAACCCCCAAAATTCAGGAGATATGAGCCATGTGGAAGATCGTTGTCGGATTCGTACTGTTCGCGGCCCTGTCGCTGTTCGTCATCATGAAGGCAGGTGACAAGGTGGACATGGGCGGCGAGCAGCACGGCGGCGATTCCCTGCATGTGCCCGCCGCACCCGCTTCGGGCGCCAGCGCAGCGCATTGACCCCGACTGTCGAAGAGGTGTGCCCCTAGCGCCGCCGTGCAAGGGCCGCCCCGGCGCGGGGGCGGCGTCCGCCCGGACTCGCGTAGCGCCTCAGGGGGCTATCGCTTGAATCGCCCGTCGGGGCCGATGATGGAGAGGTCCGAGAAATCCAGGCCTGAATGGTCGGCGGCGCTGAAGGACAGCGTCAGGCCGCCCATGTCCCAGTTGCGGATGCCTTCCAGGCCCGCATGCAGCTTGGCGCGGTCGGGCTTGGGGCCGGCGCGTTTGAGGCCTTCGACCAGCACCTTGGCACTCACGAAGCCTTCAACCATGGCGGGCGTGAGGTCGGCGACACCCCCGGCCTTGGCCAGGTCCATGGCTTCCTTGATGAGCGCATAGTTCAGCGAGCGCTCGGAGGGGAAGACCTGTGTCACCACCACGCCGCGTGCGCTGTCGCCCAGGGCCTTGACGAATCCGCCCGAGGCGTTGTTGGACAGGGTCACGATCTGCCCGGTGACGCCCGCGGCGCGCAGCGCCTTGATGCCATCGACCACGGCCGCGCCGGTGCCGATGAAGATCACCGCCTGCGGCTGCTTTTGCGCCACGCGCGGGGCGATGGCGGAGTAGTCGGGCTTGGCGCGGTCGAACTTCTCGACGAACAGGGCGTCGATGCTGTTCGCCTTGAAGCCGGATTGCGCGCCCGCCAGGCCGTCGGCGCCGAAGGTGTCGTCCACGTGCACCACGCCGATCTGCTTGATGCCCAGGGTGTTGAGGTGGGTGATGGCCTTTTCCACCTCGCGCTGGTAGGTGGCGCGCACGTTGAACACGTATTTCAGCACCGGCTTGTGCAGCACCATGGCGCCGGTCGATGGCCCCACCAGGGCCACGCCATGCTGCTCCAGCACCGGCACGATGCCCTGGGTGTGGGGCGTGCCGCGCGTCATGAACAGGCCGATCACGCCCTTTTGCTCGATCAGGGTGCGCGTGTTCTCCAGCGTGAGCTTGGGGTCGAACTTGTCGTCGAGCGTGATGACTTCGACCTTCTGCCCGCCAACGCCTCCGCGCGCATTGATGTGGTCGATGTAGAGCGAGGCGCCCTTCATGGACTCCTGCACCGTGGCGGCGGCCGATCCGGTCACGCCCACCGTCTGGCCGATCAGGATCTGCGCCTGCACGGCGCCACCCATGGCCAGCAGGACGAGGGCGGCACTGGCGGTGAGGGAGTGGATGGCGGCGACGTGCTTCATGCGGACCCTGTCGAAGGTGGTTGGCAGTGTGGGGCGAAGGTGTGACAAATGGTAGCCAGAAATGGGCGATGGGCGCCACCCCTGTAGACGTGTTTACCGGCGGAATTTGCCGTCGGTGCCGATGATGGACAGGTCGGCGAAGTCCAGGCCCGTGTGGTCGTCGGGGCCGTAGCTCAGCTCCAGCCCGCCCAGGTCGAACTTCTTGATGCCCTCCAGCGCCACCTGGATCTTCTCGCGCGTGGGCTTGGGGCCGGCGCGCCGCAGGCCTTCGACCAGCACCTTGGCGGCGGCAAAGCCTTCGAGCATGGCGGGGCTGATCTCGGCCACGCCCTTGGCCTTGGCCAGTTCCTGCGCCTCCTTGACCATGCCGTAGGTCACGGCACGCTCATTGGGGTAGACCTGGGTCACGATCACGCCGCGGGCATTGGCGCCCAGGCTCTTGATGAAGCCGCCCGAGGCGTTGTTGGACAGGGTCACGATCTGCGCACCCGAGCCCGCTGCACGCAGTGCGTTGCCGGCATCCACCACGGCCGAGCCCGAGGCGACCATCAGCACGGCCTGCGCCTGGGCCTTGGCGACCTTGGCGGCAATGGGTGCAAAGTCCGGCTTGGCGCGGTCGAACTTCTCGAGCACCACCGCGGTCAGCTTGCTGGCGGCCAGGCCCTTCTGGGCGCCCGCCACGCCATCGGCGCCGAAGCTGTCGTCCGCATACATCACCGCGATGCGGGTGATGCCCATGGAGGCCAGGTGGGTCATGGCCTTTTCGGCTTCGCGCTGGTAGGTGGCACGCACGTTGAAGATGTTCTTGCGCACCGGCTGGTGCAGCACCATGGCCCCCGTCGAGGGGCCCACCAGGGCCACGCCGTGCTTGTCCAGCAGCGGAATCATGGCTTCGGTATGGGGTGTGCCACGCGTGAGAAACATGGCCAGCACGTTCTTGTCCTCGATCAGCACGCGTGCGTTCTCGCCCGCCAGCTTGGGGTCGAATTTGTCGTCCATGGAGATGAGTTCGATCTTCTGGCCGTTGACGCCTCCCTTGGCATTGACGGCATCGATGAACAGCTTGGCGCCGTCCGAAGTTTCCTTCACGCCGGCCGCCACCTGGCCCGAGTAGCCTGCCGTCTGCCCGATCAGGATCTGGGCATGGCCCGTGCCGCACAGTGCAGCCGCCAGGGCGGCCGCAGTCCCCCATTGTTTCCATGTGCTGTTCATGGTTGTCTCCTTGAATTATCTGGTTACTCTAAACAGATGTTCCTTCTTTGCGAACCGGCATAACCCGACGCGGTGACAGGACTTGTCAGCAGGGCGCTTTCAGGGGCTATTGAGGCGTGGCCAGACGAGGTGGGTGGCGGTGCCTAGAATGTCCCGCCTCACCTCGAAAGACTGCTTCCATGACCCAGGGACTGATCCGTATCCGCGGCGCACGCCAGCACAACCTCAAGAACCTGGATCTGGACATCCGCACCGGGGAACTCACGGTGGTCACGGGCCCCAGCGGCTCGGGCAAGTCCAGCCTGGTGTTCGACACGCTGTATGCCGAAGGCCAGCGCCGCTACGTGGAGACCTTCAGCGCCTATGCGCGCCAGTTCCTGGACCGAATGGACAAGCCGGCCGTGGACAAGGTCGAGGGCGTGCCGCCGGCCATCGCCATCGACCAGACCAACCCGGTGCGCAGCTCGCGCTCCACCGTGGGCACGATGACCGAGCTCAACGACCACCTGAAGCTGCTGTTCGCGCGCGCCGGCCAACTGTTCGACCGCGAGACCGCCCAGCCGGTGCGCCACGACAGCCCTGAGACCATCTACGCCGAGCTGCAGCGCCGCTGCGCCGCGGGCGGTGATCCGCGCATCGTGCTCACCTTCCCCGTGGAGCTGCCCGCCAACACCTCGGCCGAGCAGATCGAGCAGTGGCTGTCGGCCAGCGGCTTCACCAAGGTGCAGGCCGAGCGCGAGGTGGCCACGCCCACCGGCCCGCGCAAGCTGCTGGACGTGGTGGCCGACCGCTTCCGCCTGGGCAATGCCGAGAAGGCGCGCGTGATCGAGGCCATCGAGGTGGCCCTGAAGCGCGGCACCGGCCGGCTCAACGTCTACCGCCTGGGCGATGCGCCTGAGGCCGAACCCGAGCTGTGGCGCTTTTCCACCGGCCTGCACTGCCCGGACAGCGACCTGCGCTACAGCGAGCCCATCCCCTCGATGTTCTCGTTCAACTCCGCCGTGGGCGCCTGCGAGACCTGCCGGGGCTTTGGCCGCGTGATCGGGGTGGACTACGGCCTGGTGATCCCCAACGACAAGCTGACCCTGCGCGCCGGCGCGATCAAGACCATCCAGACCCCGGCCTGGAAGGAGGCGCAGGACGACCTCATGCGCCATGCCGAAACCGCCGGCATCCCGCGCGACACGCCCTGGAACAAGCTCACCGAGGACCAGAAGAAATGGGTCATCGGCGGCGCTCCCGGCTACAAGGAGGGGCAGTGGAGCAAGCAGTGGTACGGCATCAAGCGCTTTTTCGAGTACCTGGAGAGCAAGGCCTACAAGATGCACATCCGCGTGCTGCTGTCCAAGTACCGCAGCTACACGCCGTGCCCCACCTGTGCCGGCGCACGCCTCAAGACCGAGAGCCTGCAGTGGCGCATCGGCAGCAAGGACGCGGCCGACGCGGTGCTCGAACCCGGCCAGCGCTTCATGCCCGAAGGCGTGCAGTGGAGCCGCGCCCAGCTCGAAGCCTTGCCCGGCCTGTGCCTGCACGACCTGATGCTGCTGCCCATCGACCGGCTGCGGCGCTTTTTCGACCGCATGGACTTCGTGGCCGAGGGCGCCCAGGGCAATGGGGGTGAAACCCAGGCCCTGAAGCTGCTGTTCGAGGAGATCACCACGCGCCTGAAATACCTGTGCGACGTGGGCATCGGCTACCTCACGCTGGACAGGCAGAGCCGCACCCTGAGCGGCGGCGAGGTGCAGCGCATCAACCTGACCACGGCGCTGGGCACCTCGCTGGTGAATACCCTGTTCGTGCTCGACGAGCCCAGCATCGGCCTGCACCCGCGCGACATGCACCGCATCACCGAGGCCATGCTGCGCCTGCGCGATGCGGGCAACACCCTGGTGGTGGTGGAGCACGACCCGGCCGTGATGCTGGCGGCCGACCGCATGATCGACATGGGCCCTGGCCCCGGCCGCCTGGGCGGGCAGATCGTGTTCGATGGCACCACGGCCGACCTGCGCCATGCCGACACTCTCACCGGCGCCTACCTCAGCGGGCGCAAGCACGTGGGCTTCGGCTTCAAGCGCATGGTGACCGAGGCCACGCCGCGCCTGGTCCTCGAAGGCGCGCGCGAGCACAACCTCAAGGACGTGTCGGTGGAGTTCCCGCTGCAGCGCCTGGTCACCGTGACCGGGGTCAGCGGCTCGGGCAAGTCGAGCCTGATCCAGGACGTGCTGGCCCCCGCGCTGCTGCGCCACTTCGGCAAGGCCACCGATTCGCCGGGCCTGCATGACCGCATGCTGGGCGCCGACCACCTGTCGGACGTGGTGTTCGTGGACCAGTCGCCCATCGGCAAGACGGCGCGCTCCAACCCGGTGAGCTATGTGGGCGCGTGGGACAGCATCCGCGAACTCTTCGCCGTGGCACCGCTGGCCAAGCAGCGCAGCTACACCGCGGCCAAGTTCAGCTTCAACAGCGGCGACGGGCGCTGCCCGACCTGCGGCGGCTCGGGCTTCGAGCATGTGGAGATGCAGTTCCTGTCCGACGTGTACCTGCGCTGCCCCGACTGCGACGGCAAGCGCTACCGCCCCGAGATCCTGGAGATCACCATCGAGCGCGGCGGCCGCATGCTCAACGTGGCCGACGTGCTGGCCCTCACGGTGGCCGAGGCGGCCGACCTGTTCGCCAGCGACCGCGACGTGATCCGTGCGCTGCAGCCCATCGTGGACGTGGGGCTCGAGTACGTGGCCCTGGGCCAGCCCGTGCCCACGCTCTCGGGTGGCGAGGCGCAGCGCCTCAAGCTCGCGGGCTTCCTGGCCGAAGCCGCGCGCTCGGCGGCCAAGTCGCGCCAGGCCGTGGCGCGCAAGGGCACGCTGTTCCTGTTCGATGAACCGACCACGGGTCTGCACTTCGACGACATCGCCAAGCTCATGCGCGCGTTGCGCAAGCTCATCGATGCGGGGCATTCGCTGATCGTGATCGAACACAACCTGGACGTGATCCGCGCCAGCGACTGGCTGATCGACCTGGGCCCCGAAGGCGGCGATGGCGGCGGCCTGGTGGTGGCCGAAGGCACGCCCGAGGACGTGCGCCAGCACGCCACCTCGCACACCGGCCAGGCGCTGCGCGACTATGAGCTGGCGCTGGGCGAGGGCGGCCATTCGGTGCACGAAAAGGCGGCCACCCTGCGCCGCCAGCAGCGCCTGGCGCACGCCGGCCAGGCCGATGTGGCCAAGAATGCCATCGAGATCGTCAACGCCAAGGAGCACAACCTCAAGAACCTGAGCGTGGACATTCCGCGCGGCCGCTTCAACGTGGTGACCGGCGTCAGCGGTTCGGGCAAGTCCACGCTGGCCTTCGACATTCTGTTCAACGAAGGGCAGCGCCGCTACCTCGAATCGCTCAATGCCTATGCGCGCAGCATCGTGCAGCCTGCGGGCCGGCCCGAGGTGGATGCCGTCTACGGCATACCGCCCACCGTGGCCATCGAGCAGCGCCTGTCGCGCGGCGGGCGCAAGTCCACCGTGGGCACGACCACCGAGGTCTGGCACTTCCTGCGCCTGCTCTACGTCAAGCTCGGCACGCAGCACTGCGTGAAAGACGGCGCTGCCGTGCAGCCGCAGACGCCCGAGAGCATTGCCGCGCAGCTCCTGCGCAACTTCCGTGGCCAGCACATCGGCCTGCTCGCGCCGCTGGTGATGAACCGCAAGGGCGTGTACACCGAACTGGCCGACTGGGCGCGCCCCCGCGGCTATACGCACCTGCGGGTGGATGGCAACTTTTTGCCGACCACGGGCTTCCCGCGCATCGACCGCTTCAAGGAGCACACCATCGAGCTGCCCGTGGCCAGCATCGACGTGTCGCCCGAGGGCGAGGCGCTGCTGCGCGAATCCCTGGCCCAGGCGCTGACCCACGGCAAGGGCGTGGTGCATGTGCTCAGCAGCCTTGGGGGTCTGCGCGAGGCCATGCTGGCCGGCAAGCCCACCTCGGCCATCGGCACGCTGCAGGCCTTTTCGACCAAGCGCGCCTGCCCGGTATGTGCGACTTCGTATGCCGAACTCGACCCGCGCCTGTTCAGCTACAACAGCAAGCATGGCTGGTGCCCCGACTGCGTGGGCACGGGCGTCAAGCTCACCAAGGACCAGCGCAAGGTCTTCGACGACTCCGTGCAGGACGACAACGAGAAGGGCCGCGAGCAGACCTTTGCCGAGCCCGAGGTCGAGGACCTGGCCGACACCGCCTGCCCCAGCTGCCAGGGCACGCGCCTGAACCCCGTGGCGCGCGCCGTGCGCTTTGCGGGCGTGGCCATCACCGACATCGCGGCCCTCTCGGTCACGGACGTGCGCCGCTGGGTCGAGACCCTGCAGCTTGAAGGCGGCATGACGGCGCGCGAGGCCGACATCGCGCGCGATCTGGTGCCCGAGATCAAGAGCCGGCTCGAATTCCTCGAAGAGGTGGGCCTGGGCTACCTCACGCTGGACCGTGGCGCGCCCACGCTCTCGGGC
The DNA here is from genome assembly GCF_059423865.1 of Acidovorax sp. GW458-11-26-14-TSB4. Classification (NCBI taxonomy): domain Bacteria; kingdom Pseudomonadati; phylum Pseudomonadota; class Betaproteobacteria; order Burkholderiales; family Comamonadaceae; genus Acidovorax; species Acidovorax sp. GW458-11-26-14-TSB4. Next base: position 407,317 of record NZ_JBWKYR010000002.1, on the reverse strand, counting down.
GGCGAAGCCCAGCGCATCCGCCTGGCGGCGCAGCTGGGCAGCAACCTGCAGGGTGTGTGCTACGTGCTCGACGAGCCCACCATCGGCCTGCATGCGCGCGACAACCAGATTCTGCTCAACGCCCTGCACAAGCTGGGCGACAAGGGCAACACCCTGGTGGTGGTGGAGCACGACGAGGACACCATCCGCCGTGCCGACCACATCATCGACATCGGTCCGAGCGCCGGCAAGCGCGGCGGCCGCCTGGTGGCGCAGGGCAGCGTGGCCGACCTCACTGCCACGGAAGATTCGCAGACCGGCCGCTACCTGCTGCACGCCATGAAGCACCCGCTGCAGCTGCGCCGCAGCATGCAGCCGGGCGAAATCAGTGCCGAGGACCTGGCCCTGGCCGAGCCCGCAGCGGCCCCTGCGGGCCGCCAGAGTGCCGCAGTGAAGAAGCGCGCAGCCGCCGCTGCCGCACTCACCGCCGAGGCCCTGGCCGAAGCCAAGGCCCGCGCCGCCATGCGCTGGCTCACCGTGTATGGCGCCCACCTGCACAACCTGCAGGACGTGACGGCCACCGTGCCGCTGCACCGCCTGGTGGCGGTCACGGGCGTGAGCGGATCGGGCAAGTCCACGCTGGCGCGCGACGTGCTGCTGCACAACGTGCAGGCCTGGGTGCAGCAGCGCTCCACCAAGGCCGGGCGCGATGCCATGGACGCGGGCAAGGCGCCGCCGCTGGTGGGCTGCACGGGCCTGGCGGGCTTCGAGTCCATCGACCGCGTGCTCGAAGTGGACCAGACGCCCATCGGCAAGACGCCGCGCTCCTGCCCCGCCACCTACATCGGCTTCTGGGACACCATCCGCAAGCTGTTTGCCGAGACGCTGGAAGCCAAGGCGCGCGGCTATGCGGCCGGGCGCTTCAGCTTCAACACCGGTGAAGGCCGCTGCCCGACCTGTGAAGGCCAGGGCATCCGCACCATCGCCATGAGCTTCCTGCCCGACGTGAAGGTGCCTTGCGAGGCCTGCCACGGCGCGCGTTTCAACCCCGAGACGCTGGCCGTGACCTGGCGCGGCAAGAGCATCGGCGACGTGCTGCAGATGGAGGTGGACGAGGCCGTGGACTTCTTCGCCTCCATGCCCTCCATCGCGCACCCGCTGCAGTTGCTCAAGGACGTGGGCCTGGGCTACCTCACGCTGGGACAGCCCTCACCAACCCTTTCGGGCGGCGAGGCGCAGCGCATCAAGCTCGTGACCGAACTCACCAAGGTGCGCGACGAGGTGGGCCGCCGCGGCCAGAAGGTGCCGCACACGCTCTACGTGCTCGATGAGCCCACCGTGGGCCTGCACATGGCCGATGTGGACAAGCTCATCCGCGTGCTGCACCGCCTGGTCGACGGCGGCCACAGCGTGGTGGTGATCGAGCACGACCTGGACGTGATCGCCGAGGCCGACTGGATCATCGACCTGGGGCCTGAGGGGGGCAACGGAGGCGGTCGCATCGTGGCCGCTGCACCGCCCGAAGAGGTGGTGAAGCTGGGTACGCACACCGGGGTGGCGCTGGCGCCGGTGCTGGCGCGCTGAAGGGCAGGGGACAGGAAAACCCGCTCTGTACGGCAGGCAGGTCGGGGACAGGGGGCAGGCGAGGCAGCCCACGAGGGGGTTGGGAAACGTCCTACGGAAGGCGCGGAACTCGGCGCACGCGGCGGAGAAGGGCAAAAACCTACTCTTCGTTTCATGGGTTACGGCGAAAAGGCGCCAAGCCCGAAAGCCCTGATCCACCCTTCAACCAACCCGCACACTGCCATGACCTCACATCCCAAAACCCTGATTGCCCTGGCCCTCGTATCGGTACTGCTCACTGCCTGCGGCGGTGGTGGCGGTGGCGGCGGTAGCGGCAGTTTCAGCAGCACCAGCGCCAATGAAGTCGCCCTGGCGGCCGATCCCGATCCCAGCACCGAGCCCGGCGTTCTGACGGTCACGGATGCAACCATCCCCAGCCTGAACGGCGTGTATGGCAACGGCCAACTCACACTGACCGAGGTGTACTACCAGGAAGCCATGGGCAACAAGCCTGCTACCTGCGCCTACAAGTTCATGGGTGCCGACAAGGTGGACGCTACCGCCACGGCTGCCGCGACCACCGATACGGTGGTGGACGTGAACACCACGCCCGTTTCCATCGTCGGCGCCTCCACCACGCAGGCCGCGGTGGTGGGCAACATCACGGCCCCGGTCTCGCTTACCGGCGTGGCCCCTGCGGCAGGAGCCCAGGGCGTTCCCACCGCCTTTGGCAAGATCACCTACCGCCCCTCGGCCATGGGCCTGGATGTCGTCTTCCTGACCTTCAACGGCAAGGAGTACGCCAGCCTGGACTCGGTGGACACCCTGGTGGACCGCAGCGGCAACCTGGTGCGCTTCACCAGCAAGACCATGGGCGCTACCGACGGCTCCACCAATACCCTGAAGCTGACAGCCATCATTCCCCTGCACACCACCCGCAATGCCAACTGCTGACCTGCCGCCGGGTGCAGGCAGGCCCTGCGCAGCCGGTTCCTGGCCCGCCTTCCATTGGAGCGCGGGCCTTCTCTTTTTGCGGGCGACGCGGGTGGGGGCCCCTGTAGGCGCGGATCCTACGTGCAGCAGGGGTGTTGGCGCACGCCGCTGGCGGGAACCCCCTCCTACGATGCGCTGACCTCCACACAACAAAGAATCTGCACGCCATGAACTCCCTTCTCAAGACCTGTTCTGCCATTGCTGCCGCCAGCGCGCTGCTCGTGGCCTGCGGTGGGGGCAACAACGACGACCCCACGCCCAGCAGCGAACCCGGCGTGCTCACGGTGACGAATGCCACCCTGCCCGGGCTCAACGGTGTGTACGGCAACGGTGCGCTCAACCTCACCGAGGTAGACAAGAAGAACCCCATCGGCTCCGTGCCCGAGCTGTGCACCTTCCGCTTCGATGGCGCGAACAAGGTGGGTTCCAGCGAAACGGCCTTTGGCGATGTGCGCTACCGCCCGGATGCCACGGGCCTGCACCAGATCTTCGTGACCTTTGCCGGCAAGGAATACAGCAACGGCGACACGGTGGACACGGTGGTCGCCCGTGACAGCAACCAGGTACGCCTGACCAGCAAGACCCTTTCGGCCACCGATGGCTCTGCCAACACCCTCCGGGTCAGCGGCGTGATCCCCATGCGCCCCGGCCGCCCTTTGGGCTGCTGACGCCGCCTTCGCTCCCTTTTTGTTTCCCCCCTCGGCCGGCGAGTCCCCTCCAACCGGTCCTTGACCCCGTCCATCCAGGCGATGGACGGGGTCTCTTTTTTCGGGCGGCGCCCTTCACAATGGAGTGCCTGGTTTCCTGCCATTCCCATGCCGCTTTCCTCCCCTTCGTCGCACCAGGTGGTGTGGCTGCACCCCGAGGCCCCGCCCAAGCCTGCGCTGGGCGCGCCTTGCAATGGCTGCGGACTGTGCTGCCTGGCCGAGCCCTGCCCGGTGGGCGTGCTTGTGTCGCGCCGGCGCACGGGGGCCTGCAACGCCTTGCGTTGGAGCGATGGCGAGGGTCGCTACCTGTGCGGCATGGTGGTGGACCCGGGCGGGGTGACCGGCATCCGCAACCCCTGGCTGGTGCGCGCCGTCGGCGCCTGGGCGCGGCGTTCGATTGCCGCCGGGGTCGGGTGCGATGCGCAGCTGGATGCACAAGCTCCGCCGCGGTGAGGGCGCATCAGCCTCTGCGCGCCAGGTGGATGCCCGCGAGCATGCAGCGGACCGCTCCCCCTGCCAGCTCGATGGTGGGAACGGCCAGGGGGAGCAGGCTGGCGCGCCTGGGCTGTTTGCGACTGGAGGGCATTGTCGCTTGCCGTCTCGGGGTGGGGGTGAAAGCGGTGCGGGCGCACCATGACGACGGCGGCAGGGGCTGGGGCGGAGGGCTGGGGCATGGAGATGGGCCAGGAGTGAAGAGGAGGCCTGGAAACTCCCGAAAAGTCCGCGCTACAGAAAAGCCATCAGCCTGATCAAAATGCGCTGAAAATTGGCAATTTGCCAACTACCCGATTCACCATGGGCAGCCTTGACGACACCGACCGCCAGATCATCGGCATCCTGCGCACCGATGCGCGCACCCCCGTGGCCCTGCTCGCGCAGAAGCTGCGCGTGTCGCGCGGCACGGTGCAGAACCGCCTGCGCAAGATGGAGGAAAGCGGTGTCATCACCGGCTACACCCTGCGCCTGCGCCCCGATTCGGAGCCCCAGCGCATCCGTGCCTGGATGAGCATTGCCGTGGAGGGCAATGCCGCGCCTGAGGTCATCCGCGCCCTGCGCGGCGAGCCGGCCGTGGACACGCTGCACAGCACCAATGGCCGTTGGGACATCGTGGCCGAGGTGCGGGCCGAAAGCCTGGAGGCTTTCGACATGGCGCTGGGTCGTATCCGCCTGACGCCCGGCATCGCCAACACCGAGACCAGCATCCTGCTCTCTACCTACAAGGCTTGAGCACGCCTTGTAGGACGAAGGTGCCTCATGCGCGACAGTGGCTAGGGAGTTTCCTGCATGTGGCGCGGGGCGGTACTGAAGTCCAATGGGCGGATATTTGTCTTTGAAGGATCCCCAATGCAACGTCGCCGCCAGATCATCCAGTGGGGTGCTGCCGCCGTGGCCGCACCGGCCAGCCTGCTGGCCCAAGCCCAGAGCTTTCCGAACAAGCCGATCAAGCTCGTGATCGCCTTCCCAGCCGGTGGGCCCACCGACATCACCATGCGCTCGCTGGCCGACAACGCGGGCAAGATCCTGGGCCAGCCCGTCATCGTGGAGAACAAGCCCGGCGCCGGCGGCACGCTGCCTGCGCAGCAGCTGCAGTCGTCCCCGCCCGATGGTTACACCGTCGCGCAGATTCCGCTGGGCGTGTTCCGCCTGCCCTACACCACCAAGATCAGCTGGGATCCGGTCAAGGACATCGCCTACGTGCTCAACGTGACCGGCTATGCCTTTGGCCTGGTGGTGCCCGCCGATTCGCCGCTCAAGACCTGGACGCACTTCGTGGCCTGGGCCAAGGCCAACCCCGGCAAGCTCAGCTACGGCTCCACCGGCACCATGACCAGCCCGCACCTGACCATGGAACTCATCGCCCAACAGCTGGGGCTGGAGCTGCTGCACGTGCCCTACAAGGGCAGTGCCGACCTGATGCAGTCCATCCTGGGTGGGCAGATCATGGCCGCGGCCGACTCCACGGGCTTTGCCCCGCAGGTCGAGGCCGGCAAGCTGCGCGTGCTCAACACCTGGGGCGCGGAGCGCCTGGCCAAGTTCCCCGATGCACCTACCCTGAAGGAACTGGGGCTCAACCTGGTGCAGAACTCGCCGTTCGGCATCGGCGCGCCCAAGGGCACGCCCGATGCGGTGGTCAAGCGCCTGCACGATGCTTTCAAGAAGGCCATGGAGCAGGAGAGCTACAAGACCGCCCTGGCGCGCTACGACATGGTGCCCATGTACATGAGCACCTCCGCCTACCAGAAGTTCGCGCAGGACACCTATGCGCGCGAGAAGGCACTGGTCGAGAAGCTGGGGCTGGCCAAGCCCTCCTGACCCGAAGGCGGTGGCTCCGGCCTCTTTTCTGCGCCCTTAGCGCAGAAAGGGTCAGAGCCAGCCGGCCTTGCGGAACCGGTAGTACAGGAAGCCGCACGCAGCGCCGATGGCGGCCAGGGCCGCCACGTAACCATAGCGCCACTTGAGCTCGGGCATGTGCTCGAAGTTCATGCCCCAGATGCCCGCGAAGGTGCACGCCATGAAATTTCCCCGCACCCCTTTCGCCATCGCCCTGCTGACCGCTTTCCCCTTGCTGGCGAGTGCCCAGCTGACCGGCAACGTGACCCTGACCACCAACTACCAGTTCCGTGGCCAGGACCAGGACGCCTCCAAGGCCCGGGCTGTCAAGCCCGCGATCCAGGGCGGCTTCGACTACGCCTTCGGCGGGTCCGGTTTCTAGAACCTGCCCCAGGCCTTTTTGCAGCCGCGTTGGAGTGCAATCGGGATGAGTGGATGCTTCGGGTGCGCCGCATGGGCTCATGCCCATGCAAGCAGCCGGGGCGTCCAATCGCCCGATTTCACTCCAACCCGAAGGGCAAGTGCCTTTTCGGGCGGTCTGCGGCGTTGCGGCGCTTGTTGATAGCCGAGCTATCAACTGCGCGCCGCGCCTAGCATCCCATCCCGAAAAGGAACTTGCGCGGCTTCAAAAAAGCCTGGAGCAGGTTTTTCGGCAACTGGAATTCCAGCGTCGACTGGCTCTCGGGTAACTCCATCGAGTCCGACATCTACGGCGGCTACAAGTTCAAGGCCGGCGGCGCCGACCTGGATGTGGGCCTCTTGACCTACATCTACCCCGGCAACAGCAACGGCAACACCACCGAAGCCTATGGCGCGGCCACCTTCGGGCCCGTGACCGCCAAGTACTCGCACACGCTGTCCAAGGACTACTTCGCCTATGCCGGTCCCGGCAGAGGGCCTTGTCAGGCAGTGGCCGCCAGAATGCGCTGCGCCACCTCGGCAAAGCCGGCGCCGCGCTCGCCCTCGGTCACATAGCGCGGCAGGTGCGCCAGCTGCGGCACGAAGCGCGCGATGTTGGCCACGCCCACGCTGTGCACGAAGTGCTGGAACATGAGCTGGTCGTTGGTCGAGTCGCCCACGTAGACCCAGCGGCCGATCTCGGCATCGAGGTCGCGGCCGAACAGCTCGCGCACGATCCAGCGCGCGCCTTCGAGCTTGTTGTGCGCGCCGAACCAGCCATTGATGTGGATGCTGCTCACGGTGGCGTTCATCCCGGCCGCGCGCATGCGCTGCACGGCGGCGTCGATGGCGTCCTGCGGCAGGTGCGTGAACTCGCTGTGGTCGATGGCGATGTCGGTCTCGCGCCCTGGCGAATCGGTGGCACGTGATGCGCCTGCCACCTCGCGCTCGACCTGTGCCAGCACCTGCTGCATGCGCGCGTAGTTGGCGCTGCGGGTGGGCTCGTCCTGCTGGTAGGTCTTGGCCAGCGTCGGGCCCTGCGGCCCGTCCACGCGGCGCAGCGCCACGGCGCCGTTCTCGGCCACGATGGCGTCCACGGGCCAGCTCAGTGCAAAGGGCTCGCTCCAGCCCACGGGCCGGCCTGTGATGGGGATGACGTGCAGGCCGGCAGCGCGCAGCGCGCCCAGCGCCTGGAGCGCTTCGGGCGTGATGGCGCCGTCGGTGGTCAGGGTGTCGTCGATGTCGGTGAAGACCCCGAGCAGCGGGGGCAGGGTGGCGATGGGCCAGTGGGACAGGGGATGCATGAACGCGAAAGGGAAAAGCGGGCTGCCGTCCTCAGAACAGCAGCTCCAGGATTCTGTCGATCAGGGCCACGGAGAGGACCATGATCACGATGTAGCCGAGTGACTGCAATGCACGGCGGCGGTCCTGTCGGTTGGCAGCGGTGCGGTAGAGCCAGGCCGCAATGGGGGGCAGGGCGATGGGCCCCAGAATGGCCATGCCCATCATCGGGACCACGGCAAAACCGCCCCAGTTGTCGGCCGTGTTCATGGTCCGTGCGGACTGGAAAAGCTGGTAGGCCGGGATGGCCAGCACAACGAACAGGGCCGCCGAGGCAGCGGCTACGCTGATGTAGCGGGCCAGGGCGACATACACGGCGGCACTGGCAAGGAGGGCGCCCCACCACTTCAGCGCGGCCCAGCCATCGCGCGTTCGGGCCTGGGGAGCGGGCGCCGCCCTGGCCGCGCGTGCCTTGGCCTCGCGGGCCTGGGCTTCGCAGGTGCCGCGTTGCTCGCACGAGGCATTGGCGGCCAGGAAGCTGCGCAGTGCATCTTGCCGGGGCAGTGCGAGTGCCGTGGCGATCGCGCTGCGTTCGGATTCCCGGTCGAGCGCGTCGGACCGGATGCGCAGCCGCCCCTGCTGCTGGGCGGCCAGGAGCACCGCGCCCGCATCCTCTGCGACCCCCTGCAGTGCCGGACCGCGGCACAGGTAGGGCAGGGGCTTGTCGGGCGCCAGAGGGGCGCGGGCTTGGTAGCGGGGCGTCTCGCAGGCCATCGACCAAGCGGGTGGGGCGTGGGAAGCCGCGGCGCGCTCCGGCAGCAGTTCCAGATCGAATGGCCCCAGGGCCAGCGCCCCGCTGCCGGTGTTGCGCAGTTCCACCAGGGCAAAGACGCCAGGCGCCGGCGGCACGCCCGGCACGGGCGTGGCGACCGAGGCTTTGGCGTTGCCGCGCACCACCCACACGCCCGGGCGCAGGTTCACCAGGCGTTCTTGCAGGCTGCCGATCTCCTCGGGCAGCGGCACGCCGGCTTCGGGCAGTGCGATGCGCATCTGGCGGGCCAGCAGGGCGTTCCACCAGCCCTTGGCGTCGCGGGTGCGGGCGGTGTTGTCTGGTGAGCCGACGGACGCGATGGCCTGGCCCAGGGTTTCGGTTGCCGGGGCGAAGTTGCCTGACGGCTGCAGGCTGGCCAGCCAGCGCAGCAGCAGGGCCTGGCGCAGAGCGGCGGCCTCGCGGGGGCGGCCCAATGCCTCCAGCGCTTGGGGCCAGTGCATGGACTCGACGGGCGCATCGCCGACCGGCAGGTTCAGGATGTCCTGAACGAGCGGGATTTCCGCGCGTGCCGCGGCGGGCTGCCTGGTGCTGTTGTGGGGCGTGTCTGCCATGGCCATGGCGCAGCACAGTGCCAGTGCGACCACGAGCAAGCACCGCCGCAGCAGGCCTGCCGCCCTCCCACGGAGCGCAGGCCGTGCTATCGAGAGCTGGGCATGCCGCATGGGAAGGGCGATGTCTGAGAGATGGCCGGGAGGAACGAACAGGCTCAGCTTGCGCTGCCCAGGCTCAGCCCGGCGTGCTCGCGCAGCGGGTGGAAGTGGATCTTGGGAAAGCGCTCCTGCGCCAGGCGCACATCGTAGGGCGAGGTGCACAGGTAGGCCAGGGTGTCGGCCGCATCGTGCGCCAGGCGCAGCGGGTAGGCGTCGGTGAAGGCGCGCAGGTCGGCGGCATTGTCCGCGGTGATCCAGCGCGCGCCGGTGTACTGGCAGCCTTCGAGACGCACGTCGGCGTCGTACTCGGCCTTCAGGCGGTGCTGCACCACTTCGAACTGCAGCTGGCCCACGGCGCCCAGCAGCATGTTGCCGCCCGCATCGGGCTTGAAGACCTGGATCGCGCCTTCCTCACCCAGCTGGGCCAGGCCCTGCTGCAGCTGCTTGGTGCGCAGCGGGTTCTTGAGCACCACGGTCATGAACATCTCGGGCGCGAAGAACGGCAGGCCGGTGAACTGCAGGTTGGCGCCATCGGTGATGGTGTCGCCGAGCTGCACGCCGCCGTGCGTGGTGAAGCCGATGATGTCGCCCGCATAGGCTTCTTCGACCGCCTCGCGGCGCTGCGACATGAAGGTCACCACCGAGGTCGGGCGCAGTTCCTTGGCGCTGCGCTGCACCTTGAGCTTCATGCCCGGCGTGTACTTGCCCGATGCCACGCGCACGAAGGCGATGCGGTCGCGGTGGTTGGCGTCCATGTTGGCCTGCACCTTGAACACCACGCCGGCAAAGCCTTCGTCCTCGGGCTGGATGGTCTTGACCACGGGCTGCTTGTTGACCTGCAGCGTGCTCACGCGCGGGCCGGGGGGCGGGGCCATGTCGACCAGGGCGTCGAGCACTTCCATCACCCCGAAGTTGTTCACCCCGGAGCCGAAGAACACGGGCGTCAGCTTGCCGGCCAGGAAGGCCTCGTGGTCCCATTCGGGCGAAGCGCCCACGGCCAGCTCCATGCTTTCCAGCGCCGCGTCGAATTCGGCACCGAAGCGCGCGCGCAGCGTGGCCTCGTCCGACAGGGGAATGGCCTCGAAATCCTGCGGGCGGCGCTCGCTGCCGGATTCGAACACCGTCATGGTCTTCGTGCGCAGGTTGATGATGCCGCCGAAGGCCTTGCCCTGGCCCACCGGCCAGGTCATGGGGCAGCAGGGCATGCCCAGCTCGCGCTCCACCTCGTCCATGATATCCAGCGGGTCGCGCACTTCGCGGTCCATCTTGTTCACGAAGGTGATGATGGGCGTATCGCGCTGGCGGCAGACCTCGATCAGGCGGCGCGTCTGCGCTTCCACACCGTTGGCCGCGTCGATCACCATGAGTGCCGAGTCCACGGCGGTGAGCACGCGGTAGGTGTCTTCCGAGAAGTCCTTGTGGCCGGGGGTGTCGAGCAGGTTGATCACATGCTCGCGGTACAGCATCTGCATGACCGAGGAGGCCACCGAGATGCCGCGCTGCTTTTCGATCTCCATCCAGTCCGAGGTGGCATGGCGGCTGGCCTTGCGACCCTTGACGGCGCCGGCGATCTGGATCGCGCCCGAGAACAGCAGCAGCTTTTCGGTCAGCGTGGTCTTGCCCGCGTCGGGGTGGGAAATGATGGCAAAGGTGCGGCGGCGCCGGGTTTCGGGGGCGTAGGACACAGGGAATTCCAGGGAAGGGGGTGGGCAGCTCGCTGCGGCAGAGGCCTGCGGCAGTCGGCGCGGCAGGCGCTCAAGCGCCCGGATATGCCGATTTTACCGGGCTCGCGACCCGGCCCCCTCTGCGGCCGTATCTCAATTGCTCCACCGCGCTTGGTACGACGCGCGACCGGTGAAACTGGCGCAGCCCAAGCCAGCGCCCCCGTGCAAGGGCCGCCCCGCCGCACCGGGGGCGGCCCCCTCAGGGGTATGGCGCGAAGCGACTCAGGGGGAGTCATTGTTCTTTGGTGTGGCGCGCATAAATCTTCTGCATGCCGCCCAGCCAGCGTTCGTAGTCCTGGCCCTTGTTGCGGAAGTACTGGGCCACCTCGGGGTGGGGCAGCACCAGGAAGCGCCCGTCCTGCATGGCGGCCAGCACGTCGCCTGCGACCTGCTCGGGTGGCAGGATGCCGTCGTGCGAGGCCGAGCCGCCATCGCCCGTGACCATGGCGGTCTGCACCGACTGCGGGCACAGGCAGGCCACGCCCACGCCGTTGCGGCCATAGGCGATGCGCAGCCACTCGGCAAACGCCACGGCCGCATGCTTGGTCACGGCATAGGGCGCGGATTCGACGATGGTCAGCAGCCCGGCGGCCGAGGCGGTGACGAGGAAGAAGCCCTCGCCGCGCTCCACCATCTCGGGCACCACGGCGCGCGCGGCCCAGACATGGGCCATGCCGTGGATGTTCCACATCGCGTCCCACAGCGGGTCTTCGAGTTCGATGCCGCCCGGCCGGCCCAGGATGCCGGCGTTGGAGAGGTAAGCGTCCACACGGCCGTACTGCTCGCGCGTGGTGGCCACCAGGGCCTTTATGTCGGCCTCGCGCGAGACATCGCAGCGCACGGCCAGGCCGCCGATCTCGTCGGCCACGGCCTGGGCCGGCTTCAGGTGCAGGTCGGCCACGACCACGGCGCGCGCGCCCTCGGCGGCAAAGCGCCGCGCCATGCTGCGGCCGATGCCGCTGGCGCCGCCGGTGACGATGATGACCTTGTCCTTCGGGTCCATGGGAAATGCTCCTTCTGCTGTGAGGGCGCCAGTGTGGAGCGGGCGGCCGGGGCCGGCAGCCGCGCAGGTGACAAGCTCAGCGTGGTGGGCGCAGGGCCGCGCAGCACAGCGTTTCCACGCCCCGGGCCCATTGCCGCATCCCGTCCGGGCCCAGTTGCAGCAGCAGGGCATAGCGCCGCCCGCCCCATGCAGACAGGTGCAGCGCCTGTGCCAGCTCCGGCCCTGGTGGGTGGGGCAGGTCGGTGCAGGCGGCCAGCACCCGGCCCCAGGCGGCGGCCAGTTCCTCGTGCACGCGCAGGTGGTGGTGCGGCTCGGCCATGGCGCCTTCCAGCGCCAGCATGTCGGGGTGGAAGGGGGGCAGCTCGGGCGCATCCACCCCGCACAACAGGCGCACCAGGTGGTGGATGCGCTGCTCCCAGGGCAGGCCGGCGGGCTGCACGGCCTCGCGCTCGATGGCAGCGAGCAGCGCTTCGATGCAGTGGCGCACATAACCCGAGAGCAGGGCCGTCTTGTTGGGGAAGTAGTCGTAGAGCGTGCCCACCGCGATGCCGGTCTCCAGCGCGACGTTGCGCGTGGTGAGTTTCTCCCAGCCGTCGCGCTGCCAAATCCGAACAAAGGCGTCGTAGATGGCCTGCACGGTGAAGCGTGCGCGGGCCTGGTGCGGCCGTTTCAGGGGCCTGGCGGCTGCGGCGGCGCTGGCGGGCGGGGCCTTCATCGGTTTCCGAACCCGCTCTCGGGCCGGGCGCCATAAAGTGACCGCAGCACTTTTTCACCACCGTACCGGAGATACACCATGACCATGCTGACCCGCCTGTTGACCGACAAGAATGCATTGAATCACACCCGCACCGAGCAGTCGCCCCTGGTGCCGCTGCAGCCCGGCGAGGCCATTCTGCGCGTGGACCGCGTGGCCGTGACCACCAACAACATCACCTATGCGGCCTTCGGCGATGCCATGCGCTACTGGGATTTCTTCCCCACCGGCGCAGCGGGCTGGGGCCACATGCCGGTGTGGGGCTTTGCCGAGGTGGTGGCATCCGACGTGGAGGGCGTGGTCGTGGGCGAGCGCTTCTATGGCTACTGGCCGATTGCCAGCCATTTGCGCATGCAGCCCGTGCGCGTGACGGCGCGCGGCTTCTACGATGGCGCGGAGCACCGCCAGGGCCTGACCTCGGCCTACAACCAGTACACGCGCTGCAGCGCAGACCCGGCCTACCGCGCCGAAGACGAGAACTGGCAGATGCTGGTGCGGCCCTTGTTCATCACCTCGTTCATGCTGGCGGACTTTCTGTCGGACAACGCGTTCTTTGGCGCGCGGCGCCTGGTGTTCTCCAGCGCGTCGAGCAAGACGGCCTTCGGTACGGCGTTCTGCCTGCAGGGGCAGGAGGGCATCGAGCGGGTGGCCCTCACCTCGCCACGCAACAGCGCCTTCGTGCAGGGCCTGGGGTGCTACGAGCGCACGGTGGCCTATGGCGAACTGGAGGCGCTGGGCACGGATGTGCCCACGCTGTACGTGGACTTCTCGGGCGACGAGGACCTGCGCGCACGCGTGCACCACCACTTGGCCGATGCGCTGGTCTATGACTGCTATGCGGGCTCGGCGCAGAACACGCATTTCCTGCGCGATACCGCCTTGCCCGGGCCGGCCCCCGCGTTCTACTTCGCGCCGGTGCAGATCAAGAAACGCAATGCCGACTGGGGGCCGGAGCTGGTGAACCAGAAGTTCAACGCCGCGCAGCGCGCCTTCATCGAACGCATCAGCGACGCCCGCCAGCCCTGGATGCGGGTGCAGGAACATGCGGGCTTTGCCGCCGCGCAGGCGCTGGTGGAGGACCTGCATGCCGGGCGCATCGACCCGCAGCTGGGCCATGTCGTCACGCTGTAGCGGTGGCATGCCGGATGCTTTTACTTATAATGCGCGCATCCGAGGAGCGTTGCAGCGTCCCCAGCACTGGCGGGGCGTGAGGCTCGGAGTCATCTAGCAACGACGCTCATCCACTTCTCGTGTGGTGAGCCTTCCGTCTCATCCCCGCGCGGCAAGTGGCTTTTCAAACATGCTTTGGAGCACACCATCATGAACGCACGCGTCGACGCCCCGGTCAATACCGACTGCATCATTGCCGACATCGGCCTGGCCGCCTGGGGCCGCAAGGAAATCCGCATCGCCGAAACCGAGATGCCCGGCCTGATGGCCATCCGCGAGGAATTCGCACCCCAGCAGGCGCTCAAGGGCGCCCGCATCACCGGCAGCCTGCACATGACGATCCAGACCGCCGTGCTGATCGAGACGCTGCAGGCCCTGGGCGCCCAGGTGCGCTGGGCATCTTGCAACATCTTCTCCACGCAGGACCATGCTGCCGCGGCCATCGCGTCCAACGGCACGCCCGTGTTCGCCGTCAAGGGTGAAACCCTGGCCGAGTACTGGGACTACACCCACCGCATCTTCGACTTCGGCCCCGCCGGCAGCGAAGGCGAAGGCCCCAACCTGATCCTGGACGACGGTGGCGACGCCACGCTGCTGATGCACCTGGGCCAGCGCGCCGAGAAGGACGCATCGCTGCTCGACAACCCCACCAGCGAAGAAGAGACCTGCCTGTACGCCTCCATCAAGGCCAAGCTGGCCGTGGACCCGACCTGGTACACCCGCAAGAGCGCCCAGATCATCGGCGTGACCGAAGAAACCACCACCGGAGTGCACCGCCTGAAGGAAATGTCGGCCAAGGGCACGCTGCTGTTCCGCGCGATCAACGTGAACGACTCGGTGACCAAGAGCAAGTTCGACAACCTGTACGGCTGCCGCGAGTCGCTGGTGGACGGCATCAAGCGTGCCACCGACGTGATGATCGCCGGCAAGGTGGCCTGCGTGGCCGGCTACGGCGACGTGGGCAAGGGCAGCGCCCAGGCCTTGCGTGCGCTGTCGGCCCAGGTCTGGGTGACCGAGATCGACCCCATCAACGCCCTGCAGGCCGCGATGGAAGGCTACAAGGTCGTGACTATGGAATATGCCGCCGACAAGGCCGACATCTTCGTGACCACCACCGGCAACAAGGACGTGATCACCCACGAGCACATGAAGGCCATGAAGGACCAGGCCATCGTCTGCAACATCGGCCACTTCGACAACGAAATCCAGGTCGCCACGCTCGAGCAGTACCAGTGGGAAGAGATCAAGCCCCAGGTGGACCACGTGATCTTCCCGGACGGCAAGCGCATCATCCTGCTGGCCAAGGGCCGCCTGGTGAACCTGGGCTGCGGCACGGGCCACCCCAGCTTCGTGATGTCCAGCTCGTTCGCCAACCAGACCATTGCCCAGATCGAGCTGTTCATGCACAAGGACCGCTACGAGAACGGCCAGGTCTACGTGCTGCCCAAGCACCTGGACGAAAAGGTCGCACGCCTGCACCTGAAGAAGGTCGGCGCCATGCTGACCGAACTGTCCGACGAACAGGCCGCCTACATCGGCGTGTCCAAGCAAGGCCCTTACAAGCCTGACACCTACCGCTACTGATCGGCTGTCGCCGCAGGCGCTCCTTCCCTCAAGGGAGGGGTGCCGGTCGCGGCGAACGCATTCCTGCCTTCGAGGCCTTGAAATCCATTGCCCTCGGGTGAGAGAGTGAAGTATGCGCGCAGATGTTTTTTTGGTGGAATCCGGCCATGCGGCCACGCGCTCGCAGGCGCAGCGCCTGATCGCGGCCGGGGTGGAGTGGCGCCTTTCGCCGCTGGCGCCCTGGCAGAAGGTGGCCAAGAACGGGGACGACATCCCGTCGGTGGCCGAGGTGCGGCTGCTCGACGGGGCCGAGGCGAAGTACATCTCGCGCGGCGGCCTCAAGCTCGAGGGCGCGCTCGCGGCCACGAAGCTGTCGGTAGATGGATTGCGCTGCCTGGACGTGGGCCAGAGCACCGGGGGATTCACCGACTGCCTTCTGCAGCAGGGCGCGGCCCAGGTGATCGGCGTGGATGTGGGCCAGGGACAGCTGCACGAGCGGCTGCGCAATGACCTGCGCGTGGTGGGCGTCGAAGGGCTCAATGCCCGCGCCATGACGGCCCAATCGCTGCAGGAAGCCTGCGAGGAAGCCTTGTCCGAATACGTGGAAACGGACATCGACGACAACGACACCCAGCCCGTCGCGCCCTATGCGTGGATGCGCAATGGCGGTGAGGTGGGTGATGAATACGACGACAGCGACGATGCCAGGGAGCAGGATGTGGAGTCCTTCAAGGCCGAGCGTGCCGCCAAGGCGCGTGCGCGGGCCGAAGGCACCGTGCCCAAGGAGCGCCGCCGCAGGGCCGGGCGCGAAGGCGTGGACATCACGCCCGCGTTCGACCTGGTCACGGGCGATCTGTCCTTCATCTCGCTCACGCTCGTGCTGCCCGCGCTGGTGCCGCTGATGAAGCCCGGCAGCAACCTGCTGATGCTGGTCAAGCCGCAGTTCGAATTGCAGCCCGGCCAGGTGGGCAAGGGCGGCATCGTGCGCGATGAGTCCCTGTACGCGGTGGTCGAGCAGCGCATCCGCGACTGCTGTGCCGGCTTGGGCCTTGGCGTGCTGGCCTGGCTGGACAGCCCCATCAGCGGGGGCGACGGCAACCGCGAATTCTTTGTATTTGCAAGGAGGGCCGCATGAATGCAGCCAAGGCGCAGGCCACCGGCTTCCCGGTGAGCCTCGAATTCTTTCCCCCCAAGACGCCGGCCGGTGCCGACAAGCTGCGCGCCGAACGCCAGCAGCTGTATGCGCTGAACCCCGAGTTCTGCTCGGTGACCTATGGCGCGGGTGGGTCCACCCAGGACGGCACCTTCGGTACCGTGCGCGAGATCCTGGCCGAGGGTGTGCCCGCCGCCTCGCACTTCTCGTGCATCGGTGCCACGCGCGCGTCGGTGCGCGAGCAGCTGGGCCAGCTCAAGGCCATGGGCGTCAAGCGCTTGGTGGCCCTGCGCGGTGACCTGCCCAGCGGCTATGGCGCGGGCGGCGAATTCCAGTACGCCAGCGACCTGGTGGCCTTCATCCGGGCCGAGACCGGGCGCGACTTCCACATCGAAGTGGCCGCCTACCCCGAGGTGCATCCGCAGGCGCGCTCGCCCGAGTCCGACCTCCGGGCCTACCTGGCCAAGGTGCAGGCGGGCGCGGACGCGGCCATCACCCAGTATTTCTACAACGCGGACTCCTATTTCCGCTTCGTGGACGACGTGCAGGCCCTGGGCGCCGGCATCCCGGTGGTGCCCGGCATCATGCCGATCACCAGTTCCACCCAACTGATGCGCTTCTCGGACGCCTGCGGTGCCGAGATCCCGCGCTGGATCCGCCTGCGCCTGCAGGCCTTCGGCGACGACACGGCGAGCATCAAGGCCTTTGGCCTCGATGTGGTGACGGACCTGTGCGACCGGCTGCGCAGCGAGGGCGTGCCCGCACTGCACTTCTACACCATGAACCAGAGCGCCGCCACCCTCGAAATTTGCCGCCGGCTGGTCCTGTAGGCAGGCCCTAACGGTAATATTCACACCCTTTGTTTCATTTTTCTGGTGCGCCATGAAGGTTGTATTTGCCGTGATGCTGGCCCTGCTGGGTGGACTGGGTGCGTCGGGTGTGGGGGCGCAGACGCGCTACCACTGCCGCGATGCCTATGGGAATGACTATGCCCTGTCGCGGCCATGTCCCAGTGGTACCACCACCCGGACGGTGGAGGTGGCTCCTGTCACACCTTCGTACTCGTACAGCCAGCCTTCCCGTTCCACCACGGTGGTGCGCACCGCCCCCGAGGTGCCGGACCACTACAGCTACATGAGTGGGCGCTGCCGCTCGCTGGATGAAAACATCCGCAATGCCTATTCACGCAAGATCGCGGCCGACGTGGTGCAGGGCATGCGCAACGAGTATCGCCGCGACTGCGCCCAGGAGGAACGCGATGCGTCGAACCGCATGTACGACGAGCGCCGGGCCGGTGACCGCCAGCGCCGCGAAGAGGAGCGCTCTGCCCAGGCTGCGGCCGACTTGGCGCGCCAGCAGGACGCCCGCCAGGCCCAGCAGTGTGCCGAATCGCAGCGCATCCTGAACACCAAGAAGGCCCGCACCGATCTCACCGAGGGAGAGCGGGCCGACCTCAAGCGTTTTGAAGAGGCGTTTCTTGCACGCTGCAAGCGCTGACTTTTTGCGAGGAGCCGCCTGTGCGCTGCTGGCCTGCCTGCTGGGGTGGCCGGCCGCGTGGGGCGAAGAAGCCGGTTTGCGCCTGGATGGCGCCACGGGCAGCGAGCTGCGGGTGCCGCCGGACCCGGCCGAGGTCCTGCCCTTGCGCCCCGTGGCTGCGGGGTCGCCGGGACTGTCCCGCCCCAGCCTGTCGGCGGAGGCTGCGGACATGGATGATGACGATGACGACGCCCCCGGTGCGGACGAGGGCCCGCTGGAAACGGGCCTGGCCTCGTGGTACGGCCAGCGCTTTCACCGGCGCCGCACGGCCAGCGGCGAGCTGTTCGACATGAATGCCATGACGGCGGCGCACCGTACGCTGGCTTTTGGCACCCGCATCTGCGTGCGCGACCGGGAAACCGGCAAGGGCGTGGTGGTGCGGGTCAACGACCGCGGCCCGCACGTGGCCAACCGCATCGTGGACCTGAGCCGCGGCGCGGCCCTGGCCCTGGGGGTGCAAGGGGGGCTCAAGCCGGTGGATGTGTTCCCCGTGGGAGGCGATGCCGTCACCTGCCCACCGGCGCCCCTCGACAATCTCCCGCAGCGCTTTTCCCTGCCTGCGGCCCAGGAAGCACAGGCGCCAGCGGCCATCAGCCGCCGCAGCCGTGCGGGTATGGGCCCGCCGCGCCTGCTGCGTGCCCCCTGAGCGCTGGCCGTCTATCCGCCGGACTCCAACGTGTGCGTGGCGTTGCGGTCTTGCGCCAGCAGTTCCACCATCTGGGGCAAGGCGTCCTTGAGCGCCGCCTTGAGCGTGAAGGGCGGGTTGATCAGGAACATGCCGCTGGCCGGCAGGCCGGGGCGCTTGGTCTCGCCGCTGGCGGTTTCGGTCATCTTGCTGGACTTGACGGTCAGCGTGGCATGCAGCCAGCCCTTGCCGGCCTTGGTGGCCAGGGTCTTGAGGCGGCGCGGCAGGTCATGGGCTTCGGGGCGCGGGATGATCGGGTACCAGAAGGCATAGGTGCCCGTGGCAAAGCGCTTGAGCGAATCCGCCGCCATGTCGAGCACCTTGCCGTAGTCGTTCTTCATCTCGTAGCTGGGGTCGCACAGCACCAGGGCGCGCCGCGACGGCGGGGGCAGGAATTTCCGGATGCCCTCGAACCCGTCCTCGTGCAGCACTGCCACCTGGCGGCCGGCCTCCAGCTGGGCCACGTTGCCTGCCAGGGCGCGCAGGTCGGTGGGGTGCAGCTCGAACAGCTTGAGCTTGTCGTGGTCGCGCAGCAGGCGCTGGATGATGAAGGGTGAACCGGGGTAGACGCGCGTGGCCGCGCCCTGGTTGAAGGCGCGCACCATGTCCACGTAGGCCTGCAAGGCAGGCTTGAGCGCAGGCACATCGGGCGCGACCAGCCGGGCAATGCCGTCGGCCGATTCGGCGCTGGTGTTGGCGTAGTCGCCATCGAGCCGGTACAGGCCTGCGCCTGCATGGGTGTCCAGCACGGCCAGGGCCGCGTCTTTCTCGGTAAGGTGCTGCAGGGTGGCAATCAGCACCGTGTGCTTGAGCACGTCGGCGTGGTTGCCTGCATGGAAGGCGTGGCGGTAACTGAACATGCCCCAATGGTAACGATTGTCAGCGCCCGGGCCGATATTTCCAGGGTCATCGCCCCAACAGACCGCGCATTCGCCGTCAATCGGGTCTTTCAGCCGCCACAGGTGGCATGGACAATGCAGTACAGGGCAGAATTGCGTGCTGGGAGGATCCTGCGTGACGTTTTTGGCAGATATGTGGCTTTTTGTTTCAACGCCACCGGCTGTCATGCATCATGATCGCTGGTGGGCCGCTGGGCGGCCCCTCGCAGCAGTTTCCTGACCGCTCTCACGGCGGCCTCTCCCGCCAGTCTTTTTGCACCATGACCGAAACCTCTCGCCCTGCTCCTGCCAGTGCCGTCAGCCATGTCGATGCGCTGCCGCCCGGGACGCGGCTGGCCGAATTCGAGATCCTGGCGCTGCTTGGGGTGGGCGGCTTCGGCATGGTCTACAAGGCCTTCGACCATTCGCTGCACCGGGCGGTGGCCATCAAGGAGTACATGCCTTCGGCGCTGGCCGGGCGCGCCCAGGGCCAGTCGCTGTGGGTGCGTTCCTCGTCCGACCAGCAGACCTTCCACGCCGGCCTTGAATCCTTTGTGGGCGAGGCCCGCCTGCTGGCCCAGTTCGACCACCCCTCGCTGGTCAAGGTGTTCCGCTTCTGGGAGGCCAACAACACCGCCTACATGGTCATGCCGCTGTACACGGGCATGACCTTCAAGCAGGCGCGCGCCCAGATGCGTACGCCACCGCCCGAGGAGTGGCTGCGCAAGCTGCTGTGGTCGGTGCTGGGTGCGCTGCGCGTGCTGCACGACGGCAAGACGCTGCACCGGGACATCTCGCCCGACAACATCTTCCTGCAGGACAACGGGCCGCCGGTGCTGCTGGACCTGGGCGCGGCGCGCCATGCGATCAACGACAAGGACCACAAGCACACGGCGGTGCTCAAGGTGAACTACGCGCCCATCGAGCAGTATTCCGAAGGCGACGATGATCTGCGCCAGGGTCCCTGGAGCGACCTGTACTCGCTGGCGGCCGTGATGCATGGCTGCCTGTGCAACGACACGCCCCTGCCAGCCACCCTGCGCTCCATCAAGGACCGCATGGTGCCGTTCTCGCGCGTGGCCAAGACCGTCAAGAAGCAGCTGGGCGTCGAGTACTCGCCGGCCTTCGTGGCTGCGGTCTCGCAGGCGCTGTCGCTGCAGCCGGAAGACCGGCCCCAGAGCATCGATGCCTTCCTGCAGCTGATGGAGATGACCACCCCACCGGAGGGCGTGGACCATTTCGACTTTCGGGCCGACCTGGGTGATATCTGGGTGGAGCCGGCCGACCAGCCCGGCCCTGGCCTGCTGACCCCGACGGTGGATGTCACGGCAGCACCGGCCATCGTGGCTGAAATTGCGGTTCAGACCAACAAGGCGCTCGAGGCAGCAGGCGCAGACGCTGCTGTCGAGGGATACCCCGACACGGTCCAGAGGGGCGTGGCAGACACCGTCTTCATGGACCCTGCCGACACCCAGGCCATGGTGACTGCCGACCATGATCGCAAGTCGGCGCGCCATGGTCGCGGTGAGGCCAGCGGCGCTGCCGGCCGGGTGCGCGCCGCGTTGACGGAGTCCGAGCGCGCCGCGGCCGCCCTGGCGGCGCGTGCCGGGCGTTCGCCGAACCGGATGCCGGTATGGCTGGCGCTGGGCGCCGCCGGGCTGGCCGTGGCCGCCGCCGGAGTCTGGTGGACGCAGGGTCCCGGCCAGAAGGCCGCCCCGGCAGACGACATCATCACCGAGATGGCGGAGCCCACACCCGCGGCCTCCGAGGCGGTGGCCGTTCTGGCGCCGCCAGCGGAGCCGGCATCCGACGTGGCCAGCGCCCCCCTGGCCCCCACTTCGGGTGCGGCCGATGCCGCGTCGGCGGCCGTGGTGGCCAAGCCCGCACCCAAGCCGAAGCGCGTGGTGGCCTCCGAGCCGGCACCCGCGCCCGTCGTGGTCCACGAGGAGCCGGCCCCACCGCCCCCCCCGCCGCCGCCGGTGGAGCGCCCGCGCCCCGCGCCGGTGCGCGTGCCATCGCCGCAGGAGGTGTGCGCCGACTCCAGCTTCCTGGGGCGCCCCATGTGCATCCATAACGAATGCCAGAAGCCTTCCCAGGCGGCAACACCCATTTGCGTGGAGAACAAGCGCCGCTACGAGGCGGAAGAGGCGCGCCGCCGCCAGTCGCCCTGAGGGTCAGGCCGGCTCTGGGGCCCCTGGCGGGGGCCGCGGTAGTGCGGTGCTTGCGCTGAATGCCCGGTAATTCGTATAATCGAGGGCTTCGCAGCGCCTTGTGGTCCCGCGGCGAGGAATTTCATGCCACCTAAGAGGCTTCCTTCAGAGAAGCACCGACCGTGGAAAAGGACCCGCCAAACCCTCTTCATAAGAGAAAACTCATGACTACTACTTTCAGCGCCAAGCCCGCTGAGGTCGTGCACGAGTGGTTTGTGATTGACGCGACCGACAAGGTCCTCGGACGAGTAGCCAGCGAAGTTGCTCTCCGTTTGCGCGGCAAACACAAGGCCATTTACACGCCTCACGTCGATACCGGTGACTTCATCGTCATCATCAACGCCGCCCAGCTCAAGGTCACCGGCACCAAGTCCCTGGACAAGGTGTACTACCGCCACTCGGGTTACCCCGGCGGCATCACGGCCACGAACTTCCGCGACATGCAAGCCAAGCACCCCGGCCGCGCGCTGGAGAAGGCCGTCAAGGGCATGCTGCCCAAGGGTCCCCTGGGCTACGCAATGATCAAGAAACTCAAGGTGTATGGCGGTGCTGAGCATCCCCACACCGCCCAGCAGCCCAAGGCGCTGGAAATCTAAGGAGCCTTGAGATGATTGGTGAATGGAACAATGGCACCGGCCGTCGCAAGTCCAGCGTCGCCCGCGTGTTTCTGAAAAAAGGCACTGGCAAGATCACGGTGAACGGCAAGGACATCCAGTCCTACTTCGGCCGCGAAACCTCGATCATGATCGCCAAGCAGCCGCTCGCGCTGACCAACCATGTCGAAACCTTCGACATCCAGATCAACGTGCACGGTGGTGGTGAATCCGGCCAGGCCGGCGCTGCCCGCCACGGCATCACCCGCGCCCTGATCGACTACGACGCGACGCTCAAGCCCGCACTGAGCCAAGCCGGCTTCGTGACGCGCGATGCCCGCGAAGTGGAACGCAAGAAGGTCGGTCTGCACTCCGCACGCCGCGCCAAGCAGTTCTCCAAGCGTTAAGCTCGGGTCGCCCTGCAAAAAAACCGCCTTCGGGCGGTTTTTTCGTTTATGGTGCGCTCTCTTCGTTTTTGAGCCATCGGTTTCTTTTCTTCCATGCGTTTGCGACTTCTTCGCCGCCGGCTGACCATCAGCGCCCCCCGCGTGGCCATCCGCAGCGCCATGCCCTGGCCGGTGCGCTGGCTGATGCTGGCCGTGGTCTTCGGGCTGTGTGCCGCCGTGGCCCTGTGGGCCTTCGAATTCGGCAAGTCCATTGCAGGGCTCGACTCCGGCGCACGCGAAGAACTGGTGCGCCTGCGTGGCGAGGTGGCGCGGCTGGTCGAGGAGACGCAGCGCCAGCATGCCGTCTCGCAGACCGCCGAGAGCATCCTCACGGCCGACCGGGCCACCTTGCAGACCCTGATGGCCCAGGTGCGGCAGCTCGAGGCCGAGAACCGCACGCTGCGCGAGGACCTCGGGTTCTTCGAGCGGCTCATTCCTGCGGGCTCCACCGAGGGCGTGGCCATCCGTGGCCTGCATGCCGAAATCGTGGGCGGCATGCAGGTGCGCTGGCAGGTGCTGCTGATCCAGGCGGCCCGCAATGCACCGGAATTCAATGGCAAGCTGGAACTGGTGCTGGCGGGCACGCAGGACGGCAAGCCATGGACCCAGACCTTTCCCCAGAGCGCCCCCCTGCAATTGCGCCAGTACCGGCGCCTGGAGGGAATGTTGACCCTGCCGCCCGATGCCGTGGTAAAAACCGTGACCGCGCGGGTGCTGGATGGCAGCACGCTGCGCACCTCCCAGACCATGGCGCTGGCTGCTGAGTAGCGGTGGCTGGCCGGCCAAGGTGCCTTGCCAATTTTTCACAGATGCGGGTGGCGGCCTGCCGCGGCCCGGTGGCTGGGGCCGGCCGCGATCCCCTGACCCAGGAGCCCTGACCCATGTTTTCCCGCAAGAAGCAGCCCCCGATCAAGAGCCTGGTGGCCCATGGCACCCGCATCGACGGCAATGTGCTGTTCGGCGAGGGGATGCGCATCGATGGCGAGGTGGTGGGCGACATCCGTTCGGGCACCGAGCAGCCCAGCATCCTGGTGATCTCGGAAACCGCCCGGGTCGAGGGCGCCGTGCATGCCGACCATGTGATCGTCAACGGCACGGTGACCGGGCCGGTGCATGCGGCCGAGTTGCTGGAGCTGCAGCCCAAGGCGCGCATCACGGGCAATGTGCACTACAAGGCGCTGGAGATGCACCAGGGCGCCATGATCACCGGCCAGATGTGCCCCCTGGCGGTGGTGGCCGACGAAAAGCCCCCACTGCAGTTGTCGTCAAAGCCAGCGGCCGCTGAATCTCCGACTGCTTTGCAGTAGTATTGGCGCAAACCCTGATAACGGAGTCCCACCCATGAGCGCAGTTGCCGAGAACATCCAGACCGAAATGCCCGCCCCCATCCTGTTCACCGACAGCGCGGCGGCCAAGGTGGCGGACCTGATCGCGGAAGAAGGCAATCCGGACCTCAAGCTGCGCGTCTTCGTGCAGGGTGGCGGCTGCTCGGGCTTCCAGTACGGCTTCACGTTCGACGAGATCACGAACGACGACGACACCACCATGACCAAGAATGGCGTCTCGCTGCTGATCGACGCCATGAGCTACCAGTACCTGGTGGGCGCCGAGATCGACTACAAGGAAGACCTGCAAGGCGCCCAGTTCGTGATCAAGAACCCCAACGCCACCACCACCTGCGGCTGCGGCTCCAGCTTCTCGGCCTGAGGACGCCGGGTCGTGCGCACGGCCCCTGTCCCCGCAACAAGCCGCCTCCGGGCGGCTTTTCATTTGGCGCCCCCGATTTCTCCGTAGCCTGGGCAGCCATGCAGCAAGAACAATCCCGCAAGGTCCTTCTCTGGCTGGTGGCCGTCGGCTTCTTCATGCAGACGCTGGACGCCACCATCGTCAACACCGCGCTGCCGGCCATGGCGCGCAGCCTGGGCGAAAGCCCGCTGCAGATGCAGTCGGTGGTGGTGGCCTATTCGCTGGCCATGGCCATGCTGATCCCGGCCTCGGGCTGGCTGGCCGATCGTTTTGGCTCGCGCCGCGTGTTCTTTTCGGCCATCGTGCTGTTCGTGATCGGCTCGGTGTGTTGCGCCCTGGCGCAGAACCTGGCGCAACTGGTGGCGGCGCGCGTGGTGCAGGGCCTGGGCGGGGCGCTGCTGTTGCCCGTGGGGCGGCTGGTGGTGCTGCGCACCTTTCCGCGCGAGCAGTTCCTGCAGGCCATGAGCTTCGTGGCCATTCCGGGCCTGATCGGTCCGCTGATCGGCCCCACGCTGGGTGGCTGGCTGGTGGAGGCCGTGTCCTGGCACTGGATTTTTTTGATCAACGTGCCCGTTGGCTTGGTGGGCTGTATCGCCACGCTGCGCTACATGCCTGGCGAGCCGGTCACCTTCGTGCCGCGTTTCGACCTGGCGGGCTACCTGATGCTGGCCTTCGGCATGGTGTCGCTGTCGCTGGCGCTCGACGGCCTGGCGAGCATGGGCCTGCGCCAGGCCAGTGTGCTGGTGCTGATGGTCTTTGGCCTGGCCAGCCTGGTGGCCTACTGGCTGCATGCGGCACGGCGGGCGGATCCGCTGTTCTCGCCCAGCCTGTTCTCCGTGGATACGCTGCGCATCGGCTTGCTGGGCAACCTGTTCTCGCGCCTGGGCAGCTCGTGCATGCCCTTTTTGATCCCGCTGCTGCTGCAGGTCACCATGGGCTACTCGCCGATGCAGGCGGGCATGATGATGCTGCCGGTGGCCATTGCCGGCATGTCGATGAAGCGCTTCACCACGCCGCTGATCACGCGCTTCGGCTACCGCCAGGTGCTGGTGGGCAATACGCTGATGGTGGGCCTGGTCATGGCCAGCTTCGGCCTGGCCGACCCGGGGCAGCCGCTGTGGCTGCGCGTACTGCAACTGGCGGTGTTCGGTGCCGTCAATTCGCTGCAGTTCACGGCCATGAACACCGTCACGCTCAAGGACCTGGACCATGCCACGGCCAGCAGCGGCAACAGCCTGCTGTCCATGGTGCAGATGCTGGCCATGGGCATGGGGGTGGCGGCGGCCGGCGCGGTGCTGGCGGCATTCACCGCCTTCTTCCATCCGCCGGGCGCGGCGCACACGCTCTCGGCCTTCCAGTCCACCTTTGCCTGCATGGGGCTGATCACGGTGGCATCGGCCGGCATCTTCTGGCAGCTGTCGCCCGAGGACCGGGCCAGCAGCAAGGCGGCCACCACGGCCGACGCCGCAGACCACGGATGAAGGGTCAGGCGGGGTAAAGGGCGCCCAGGATGCGCCCGCCAGCCGCGCCCGTCACGCTGGCCAGGTTGCCGGGCAGGCCCTTGATGGCCTGGCGCGCCAGCCAGGCGAAGGCGGCGGCCTCCACCTGCAGGGCAGGCAGGCCCAGCGCATCGGTTGCGGTGACCTGGAAGGTGGGGCAGGCCGCTTGCAGGCGTGCCATCAGTTGCGTGTTGAGTGCACCGCCACCGCACACGGCCAAAGTCTTGGCGCCCGCGCCGTGGCGCTTGGCATCCGCGGCGCAGGCGAGGGCGGTGAACTCCGTGAGCGTGGCCTGGATATCCTGCGGGGCACAGGCCTGAAAGCCTTCGAGTCGACTGGCAAGCCAGGCGGGGTTGAACAGGTCGCGCCCCGTGCTCTTGGGCGGCGTCTTGTGCAGGAAGGTCTCCTGCCGCAGCAGGGCCAGCAGATCGTGCAGCACCTGGCCACTGGCGGCCCAGGCACCGCCTGCGTCGAAGGCCTGGCCGGTGTGCCATTGGCACCAATAGTCCATCAGTGCATTGCCGGGGCCGCAGTCGAAACCCAGGATCTGGCCGTCTGCGCCGAGCACGCTCAGATTGGAAATGCCGCCGATATTGAGCACCAGCATGGTTTCGCCGTTGCGACCGAAGACGCCCCGGTGGAAGGCCGGCACCAGCGGTGCGCCCTGGCCGCCAGCTGCCACGTCGCGGCTGCGAAAGTCCGCCACCACGGCAATGCCCGTGCGTTCGGCCAACAGGGCGGGGTTGTTCAACTGCAGCGTGTAGCCGGTGCCATCGAACTCCTGCGGGCGGTGGCGCACGGTCTGGCCGTGGGCGCCGATGGCGCAGATGGCCTGGGGCGCCAGGCCGCTGCGCGCGAGCAGGGTCTGCACCACGCCGGCATAGGCTCGGGCCAAGCCATTGCCGGCCAGGGCAGCACGGTGCAGCTCGTCGCTGCCGGGGGTGTTGAGCGCCAGGAGTTCTGCGCGCAGTTCGGGGGCGAAAGGGGCGCTGGCATGGTGGGTCACCACCATGCGGCCACCGGCAAAATCTGCCAGCACCCCGTCGATCCCGTCGAGCGAAGTGCCGGACATCAGGCCGATGTACAGCTCCGAAGTCGACGCGGCAGATGTTGCCGTGGAGTGCTGGATCACCATGGTGCTGTGGTGCGCATGCAATTCATGAGACTGGCACGTACCAGGCCAGAGCCGCCGCGCAAGGGCCGCCCCGCCGCGCTGGCGGCGTCCTTCCTTGGGGGGAAGGCGCGAAGCGACTCAGGTGGGGGCACCTTATTCAGCGCTGGCCTGTTCGATGGAGGCTGCAGCTGAGAGCTGGATGCGCATGTTGGAGGCCAGGCGGTCGAACGCAGGGCGGGCAGCCTTGGACACCGGTGCGGCGGCATCGCTCGCGGCCACGATGGTCTGCGGATCCTGGTGCACGCCGTTCACGCGGAACTCGAAGTGCAGGTGCGGGCCGGTGGCCCAGCCCGTGGAGCCCACGGCGCCGATGGTCTGTCCCTGTTCCACCGACTGGCCCTGGCGCACGTCGATGCGGCTCAGGTGGGCGTACACGGTGACGTGCTGGTTGCGGTGCTTGACGAAGACCACGTTGCCAAAGCCGTTCTGCACACCGGCGAACTCCACCACGCCGTCGCCCACGGTGCGTGCGGGTGTGCCCGTGGGGGCTGCGAAGTCGGTGCCCAGGTGCGCGCGCCAGGTCTTCAGGATGGGATGCATGCGCATCTTGAAGCCGCTGGTCACGCGCGAGAACTCCACGGGCGAGGTCAGGTAGGCGCGGCGCATGCTTTCGCCGTCCAGCGTGTAGTAGGCGCCCTTGGTGGCGCCGGTGTCCTGGAACCAGATGGCCTGGTGGGTCTTGCTGTTGTTGACGAACTCGGCGCTCAGCACGCGGCCGCTGCTCAGCGGTTCGCCGTCGGCTTCCAGCGTTTCATAGACCACCGAGAAGCGGTCGCCCTTGCGCAGCGAACGGCGGAAATCGATGTTGCCCGAGAACAGTTCGGCCATCTGCACGGCCACGGCGTCGGGGATGTTGGAGGCATCGGTCGCGGCGAACAGCGAGCTGTGGATCACGCCGCCGGCCAGGCGGCTGCTGGTCGTGAGCTTGGCGGTCTCGACGCGCGAGCTGAATTTCTCGCCCATGCGCTCCACGATCAGGCGGCGGAAGTTGCCGCTGTCGTCGGGCACCCAGCGGGCGGTGAGGCGCACCAGGCGGTGGTCGTCGGTGGTCTCGGCCGACACGAAGCGGCCGGTGCGGCCCAGCATGTTCTGGCGCACCGTGCTGTCACCGCGCAGGAAGGCGGCGGCGGCCGGATCGGCCACGCCCATGCGCTGCAGCAGCGATTCAGGGGTGTCGCTGCTGCGCACCTGTTCGGAGCGGAAGAGCGAGAAACCGGGTGCATCGAGCTGGCCCAGCACCAGGTTCTCGGCCAGCGACTCCACCGGGTAGTTGACCATGCGCACAGGCATGTCGGCGGGATCGGGGGCGAACGAGGCGACGGCAAATGCGCCGCCGCCGCCGGTGAGCAGCAGGGCTGCAACGGCGGCGGTGATGTGCTTGGGGTGTTGTTGGATGCTACGGGACAGTCGGTCTAGCAAAGCCGCGCTGGCGGTGGTCAAGCCGTGAATCAAAGGTCTATCCCCAGTGTGAGAGTGATCTCCTGGCACTTCCCCGGTGCGAATACGGGGCAAGGCCAGGCGCACAGACTGTCTGTTTGCAGCGATTCGACAGGCAGGAAGCGGGTCGAAACAGCGGGTCCATTAGAATCCGCCTTCGCAATGTGGGCTGGAGTATAGCGGCGCACGCTGTCTAGACATCCCAAAAAACCCTTATGAATCAATCTGCTGTTACAACGAGCCCGGTCTCCGATGGTGTAGGACGGGCGCTTGAAATCTCGCTGCGCGGCGTGCAGGAACTGCTGCCCCAGGACGAATGGGTCAAGAAGCTGGCGCGCTCGGAAGCCACGGGCAAGCCCCTGCGCATCAAGCTGGGCCTGGACCCCACGGCACCCGACATCCACATCGGCCACACGGTGGTGCTCAACAAGATGCGGCAGTTGCAAGATCTGGGCCACCAGGTGATCTTCTTGATTGGAGACTTCACCAGCCTGATCGGCGACCCTTCGGGCCGCAACAGCACGCGCCCGCCGCTCACGTCCGAGCAGATCAAGGCCAACGCCGAGACCTACTACCGACAGGCCAGCATGGTGCTGGACCCGGCCAGGACCGAGATCCGCTACAACAGCGAGTGGAGCGAGCCCCTGGGCGCCGCCGGCATGATCCAGCTGGCCGCCAAGTACACGGTGGCGCGCATGATGGAGCGCGACGACTTCCACAAGCGCTTTTCCACCGGCCAGTCCATCGCGGTGCATGAGTTTTTGTACCCGCTGATGCAGGGCTACGACTCGGTGGCGCTGCAGAGCGACCTGGAATTGGGCGGCACGGACCAGAAGTTCAACCTGCTCATGGGCCGCCACCTGCAGCAGGAATACGGCCAGGAGCCGCAGTGTGTGCTCACCATGCCGCTGCTGGTAGGCCTGGACGGAGTGGACAAGATGTCCAAGTCCAAGAACAACTACATCGGCATCACCGAAGAGCCCAACACCATGTTTGCCAAGGTGCTGTCGATCTCGGACACGCTGATGTGGGACTGGTACACCCTGCTGTCCTTCTTGTCCCTGGAGCAGATCGCGGCCCTCAAGGCCGAGGTGGCCGGCGGGCGCAACCCCAAGGACGCCAAGGTCATGCTGGCCAAGGAGATCACCACGCGCTTCCACAGCGCGGCGGCGGCCGAGGCGGCCGAGCAGGATTTCCAGAACCGCAGCAAGGGCGGTGTGCCCGACGAGATTCCCGAGGTCAGCCTGTCGGGGGCGCCGCTGGGCATCGGTGCCCTGCTCAAGGGCGCCAACCTGGCCCCGTCCAGCAGCGAAGCCGGCCGTCTGATCGATGGCGGTGGCGTGCGCGTGGATGGCAGCGTGGTCAGCGACAAGGGCCTCAAGCTCGACGCCGGCACCTATGTGGTGCAGGTGGGCAAGCGCAAGTTCGCCCGCATCACGCTGGGCTGATCTGATCCGCAGCGCTGGCGCCACTCCACGCCCTGCCGGTGCAAGCCGGCAGGGCGTTTTTCATGGTGTGGGTGGGGTTCAGTCGAAGTCGTCCACGGTGTCCGGGTCGGGCACATCGCCGACGGCCTCGCGCGTGGCCTTGGCCTGGATTTCCAGCCAGGCGCAGAAGGCCTTGATCTCGGGGCGGTGCGCGCTGCGCGGGCCCACCAGCAGCCAGTAGGCCAGGGGCGAGTCCAGGCGGTGGTTGGGCAGCAGTTCCACCAGGTCTCCTGCGGCCAGCGCATCGGCGATCAGCGGCATGCGGGCCAGCGCCAGGCCCTGGCCGCTCAAGGCGGCCTGCACGATCTGGTGGGCGTAGTTGAAGTACAGCCAGCGCTGGGGCTGCAGCTTGGGCTGGCCCTGGTTTTCGAACCAGCGCTGCCAGCTCAGGTATTCCAGGTGCGTGCTGCGGTGTGCGTCGCCGGCCTCGATCAGCGTGAACTGGGCCACGTCGGCCGGCGTGCGCACCGGCGGGCTGCTCTTGATGAGCCAGGGGCTGGCCACGATGGCCAGTTGCTCGCCGCACAGGCGCACTGCGCCGCGCGGCATGTTGGCCGGCAGGCTGTAGCGCAGCGCCAGGTCCACATCCGAAGTTTCCAGGTCCACGGGCACATCGGTGGCGTCGATGCGGATGTCGATGCCCGGGTTGTCGCGTTGGAACTCTTCCATGCGTGGAATCAGCCACATCGATGCAAAGCTGGCCCAGGTGGTGATGGCCACGCTGCGCCGCCCTGCCGTCTGGCGCACCAGGCGCACCGAAGCGTCCATGCGGTCCAGTGCCGGCGCCACCGAGCGCTGCAGCTGGGCGCCCGCGCTGGTCAGCTCCACCGCACGGGTGTGGCGCAGGAACAGGGCCACGCCCACTTCGTCCTCCAGGGCCTGGATCTGCCGGCTCACGGCCGATTGGGTCAGGGCCAGCTCGTCGGCCGCGGCGCGGAAGTTCAGGTGCCGTGCCACGGCCAGAAACGCGCGCCAGTGGCCGACGGCCACGGGGCGGGTGCGAGACAAGGGGGCGGGGGTGGGTTCGGCGTTCTGCATGCTCTGTGCTCCATTTCTATTCATGCGTTGGCGGCATCAATAGCGTACTGCGTTTTCATTGGACCGAAGGCCTCTGCAGGCGGATCATCCAGGCTCTACAACGTTTTTTCAAGCACCGAGGAGTCCACCATGCTGTCCCGTACCGTTCTGGAATCGCAACAATCTGCCATCGCCGCCACGGCCGGCCGCGTGTTGGCCGGAAGCTGGAAGCTGGACGCGGGCCGTGCCATCACGCTGAACCCGCGTGAGCGCAGTGTGCTGGAAATCTCGCAGGGCCGGGTGTGGCTGTCGGTGGGGGCCAGGCCCGGCCATGCCGGCGATGCCACCGAGGACGTCGTGCTGGCCCAGGGGCAGGCCCTGGTCATCGAAGCGGGCCAGCAGGTGGTGATGGAGTCCTGGTACCTGCGTGGCGGGGCGCCCAGTGCGGTGGCCTTCTGCTGGGATGTGGTGCCTGCCGTGGCCCTGGCGGCCGATCCGGCAGGGGATTGGGAGCTTGGCGTGGCGCAGCCGCTGCGTGACCTGGGCTGTGCCCTCGGCCAGGGCGGGCGTGCCGTGGCTGCTGCGGTGGCCGCCACCCTGGGCGCCAGCGGCAGGCTGGCCGCCGGCCTGCTGCGCTTTGCTCTGCATCGGATAGCACCCCAGCGAGTGCGCATGCACGCTTGAACAAGATATGGCCGTCAACGGTATCCGGCCATTTTTGGGATTGATGCCGAACTTGAATCAATCAGGCACTCGCAATTCATTGGACGCTTTTCAAGCACAAGCGCACCATAGAGGCCTATAGGGTTTACCAGGAGAAAGCCATGACCGCATCGAATGTTCTGCAATTGCAACCATCCAGCGTCTTCGGCCGCGTTGCGGCCAAGGACACCATCAACACGCTCAAGCCCGGCCAGGCCGTCAGCCTGACACCGCGCAAGCCCATGGCACTGCGCGTTGCCGAAGGCCAGGCCTGGGTGACTCTGGACGATGGGCCGCATGGCGCCAGCAGCGGGTCCGCAGGCGACGTCTTCCTGCAGGCCGGCCAGACGCTGTGGGTGGCCGCTGGCCAGCATGCGGTGGTCGAGACCCTGGGCAACCAGCGCCTGCAGTACCGCTGGGCGGTGCAGCCTTCGCGCTCCGCACCCAGCTGGTGGCAACGTGCTTCGCTCGGCATGACGGCCGTGCCCACCGTGGATGGCACGCCCTGCTGCGCCTGAACCGCTGGCTCAGAGGCACGCAACGGCCGCCTGGGCAACCGGGCGGCCGTTGTTGTTGGTGGATACGCTACCGGTGCAATTCCGCCCGCAGGGCTTCGAAGGCGGCCATGGCCGCCTCGCCGTCGAGCAGTTCGAGCCGTGCCAGAACCTCGGTGTCCTCGACCGGCGTGAAGGCCAGGCTGAACTGCCGGAAGCGCCGCTCGGCCAGGGGGCCGTGGTGCAGCACCTCCACCCGGGTGTGGCGCGTGTCGTCGCGGATGCGCTCGGTGAGCTTGAGCACCTCTTTCTGCGTGCCTTCCAGTTGCTGGCAAAAGCGCATGCCATCGAAGATCAGCAGACCGGTAATGCCCCGCCGCGCATTGTGCACGCGGGCGTGGCCGGCGATCTCGGCCACCACGGCCACGGGTTGCCGCTCGGCGAGGGTGCTGACGTACAGGGCTTCATAAAGGGCGCTGGAAGGGATGAGTGGTGACATAGGTGCGGCGCAATGTAGGGCTGCGCTGACATGCCCGCAATGTCAAAAGACATAGCGCCGAACGATGCGCTGAAAAGGCCTGACGCCCCATGGCGTGCCCCCAACACCGCCGGAAAATGCCGCCTGGGGGTGTTTCGGCATGTGGGCGTCCCTAGAATGGCGCACCATGAACGCCACCCTGCCGCCCAACGCGTGTCCGCCCCACTGCCGGGAATGCCGGCTGCGCAGGACGCGGGCGTTCACCCCCGTGGAGCCCGAGGTGCTGGATTTCATCGAGGGGTTCCGCACCTCCACCTTCTCGGTGCAGGCCGGCGGTGCCCTCTTGCACGAGAGCCAGGTCAACTCGCGCATGTTCACGCTCTACGCGGGCTGGGCATTCCGCTACAAGACCCTGAGCGATGGCCGCCGCCAGATCCTGAACTTCCTGCTCCCCGGCGACCTGGTGGGCCTGCAGCAGGAGTTCGGCGACCTCTCGGCATACGGTGTCGAGGCCGTGACCGACTGCGCGCTGTGCGTGTTCGAGAACGACAGCCTGTGGTCCGTATTCCGCGAACAGCCGAGGCTGGGCTATGACATCACCTGGCTGGCGGCCCACGAAGAAGGCCATGTGGACGACAACCTGCTGACCGCTGGCCGGCGCAACGCCACCGAACGCGTGGCCATGCTGCTGATGCACCTGTACCGCCGGCTGGAGCGGATCGACCTGGTGGACGTGGACGGCTCCGTGGCCTTCCCGATCAACCAGCAGCACATCGCCGACGCGCTGGGCCTGTCTCTGGTGCACACCAACAAGACGCTCAGGCGCCTGTCGCAACTGGGCCTGCACGAGCTGGCCCATGGCCGGCTGCGCCTGCTCAATCCCCACGCGCTCGAACGCATCGCCGAGTACTACGACCGGCCGCCGCGCCTGCTGCCGTTGCTGTAGCGGGGCTGCGTGGGTGGGCGGGGGCCGATAATCGGCACATCCGGCCCCGCGCGTTTCAGGGCGCAGGGCGCACCACACACCATTTCCATGACGCAACTCGACATCCTCATCATGGCGGCCGGCAAGGGCACGCGCATGAAAAGCCGCCTTCCCAAGGTCCTGCAGCGCCTGGGCGGACGCCCGCTGCTGCACCATGTGCTGGACCAGGCGGCGCATCTGCAGGCGCGCAGCGCCACCGTGATCACCGGCCATGGCGCCGCCGAGGTGGAGGCCGCTACGCGTAGCGCGCCTGCGGGCGGTGTGGAACTCGCCTTCGTACGGCAGGAGCCGCAGCTGGGCACCGGCCACGCTGTGCAGCAGGCCGTGCCCCATCTGCGCGAGGACGGCACGGTGGTGGTGCTGTCGGGCGATGTGCCGCTGACCCAGGCTGACACCCTGCGTGCTCTGGTGGCGGCCGGTGGCGGCGAGCGGCTGGCCCTGCTCACCGTCACCCTGCCGGACCCGACGGGCTATGGCCGCATCGTGCGCAATGGCGCCGGTGACGTACAGGGCATCGTCGAGCACAAGGATGCGAGCGAGGCGCAGCGCGCCATCACCGAGGTCTACAGCGGCATCATGGCCGTGCCCGCGCGGCTGCTGGCCCCGTGGCTGGCCCGTTTGACCAACGACAACGCCCAGGGCGAGTACTACCTGACCGACATCGTCGCCATGGCCGTGGCCGACGGCGTGCCCGTGGTGGCCCACCGCATCAGCGATGCGCTGCAGGTGGCCGGCGTGAACAGCCCGCTGCAACTGGCCGAGCTGGAGCGCGCCCACCAGCAGCGCCAGGCCCGGGCCTTGCTGGAGCAGGGCGTGCGCCTGGCCGACCCGGCGCGCTTCGATCTGCGCGATGACGTGCGTACCGGCTTGCGCGGCGAGCTGGTGTGCGGGCCGGATGTGGAGATCGACGTCAATTGTGTCTTCGCCGGCCGTGTGGAGCTGGGCGAAGGCGTGCAGATCGGTGCCAACTGCTGCATCGCGAATGCGCGCATTGCGGCAGGGGCCGTGGTGCACCCTTACACCCACATCGACGGCGAGAAGCTCGGCGCCAGCGTGGGCGAGGGCGCACTGATCGGCCCCTTCGCGCGCCTGCGCCCCGGCGCCCAGCTGGGCCGCGAGGTGCACATCGGCAACTTCGTCGAAGTGAAGAACTCCACCCTGGCCGACGGTGCCAAGGCCAACCACCTGGCCTACCTGGGCGATGCCACGGTGGGTGAGCGCGTGAACTACGGCGCGGGCGCCATCACCGCCAACTACGATGGCGCCAACAAGCACCGCACGGTGATCGAGGCCGGCGTGCACATCGGCAGCAACTGCGTGCTGGTGGCGCCCGTCACCATCGGTGCCGGTGCCACGGTGGGTGGTGGCTCCACCATCACCAAGGACGTTCCCGCAGGCTCCCTGGGCGTGGCCCGCGGCAAGCAGGTGGCCATCGCCAACTGGGCGCGTCCGGTGAAGCCGCCCAAGGCATGAGCTGATGAGGAGGCCCGCGGCATGAGCGACGACGACACCCCGGGGACCGTGGAGGCCCTGCGCGCCGAGCTGGCGCGCAGCCGCCAGCAGGTGGCCGACATGGCGGCCGCGCAGGAAGAATTCCTCAGGGCCGTCTCGCACGACCTGCGCGCCCCGCTGCGCCATGTGACCTCGTACGGCACCCTGGTGCGCGAGGTACTGGGCGACCTGCCTGCGGAGGTGGTGCAGGCGCCCGAGCTGCAGGAGGCACTGGGCTTTCTGGCCACCATGGACCAGTCGGCCCGGCGCATGGGGCTCATGATCGATGGCCTGCTGGCCATTGCGCGGGCCACGCGCGCACCGCTGCACTGTGGCACCGTGGCGCTGGCCGATGCGGTGACCCAGGCGCGCACGGAGCTGGCCACCGCCGAGGCCGGGCGCCAGGTGCATTGGCATCTGGCGCCGGGTCTGCCCACGCTCGACGCCGACGCCGGCCTGTTGCGCGAGCTGCTGGTGCAGGTGCTGGGCAATGCGCTCAAGTTCACACGTGGCCAGGCGCAGGCGCACATCCACATCGGTGCCGAGCCATTGGACGGCGGCCGTGTGGCCGTGACCGTGCGCGACAACGGCACGGGCTTCGATGCGGCGCGGGCGGGATCGCTGTTCGGCGTGTTCCAGCGCCTGCACCGCGAGACCGAGTTCGAGGGCGTGGGCACCGGCCTGGCCCTGTGCCGACTGATCGCGCAGCGCCATGGCGCGCAGATCACCGCCGATGGCGCGCCGGGCGCCGGTTGCCAGGTGCGGCTGGAGTGGCCTGCCGCTGCGTCTTCAGGGGCTTGAGATGGCCATGGCAGAGTCGGTGGCCGTGTGCTGGCCATTGGCCACCCGGTTGCGGCCTGCATTCTTGGCCACATAGAGCGCGGTGTCGGCCGCATCCATCCATGCGCGCAGGCTGCCATGGCGCGGGTGGGCTGCAGCCACGCCGATGCTGGCGGTGATGCGCAGGGCCGGCATGTCGCGCAGGCGGATGGCCTCGGTCTGCGCGCGGATGCGCTCGGCCACGGCGGCGGCTTCTTCCACGCCCATGCCGGCCAGCAGGATCGCGAACTCGTCGCCCCCGTAGCGGCCTGCGCAGTCGGTGGCACGCACATTGCCACGCACCACATGGGCCACGGCGCGGATCACCTCGTCACCCAGGGTGTGCCCATGCTGGTCGTTGATCTGCTTGAAGCTGTCGATGTCCAGCATCAGCATGCAGGCTGGCTCATTGCCCGCATGGTGCTGGCGCAGCGCAGCTTCGGCCTTCTCCTGCCAGTGGCCGCGGCCGTACAGGCCGGTCAGCGTGTCCACGCGGCGCAGTTCGTCGAGCAGCATGTTCTGGTGCGATACCTTGCGGATGAGGCGGTAGCTGACCATGCTGACCGAAATGGTGTGCAGCGCCATCACC
Source organism: Acidovorax sp. GW458-11-26-14-TSB4 (assembly GCF_059423865.1). Lineage (NCBI taxonomy): Bacteria > Pseudomonadati > Pseudomonadota > Betaproteobacteria > Burkholderiales > Comamonadaceae > Acidovorax > Acidovorax sp. GW458-11-26-14-TSB4. The sequence goes on along the minus strand of NZ_JBWKYR010000002.1, from coordinate 370,949 downwards.
GGCAGGCAGGCCAGGATGGTGGGCATGGGGCTCTCGGGGGACCAGTGCATGCCGGTGAGCAGCGTTCCGACCGCACCGCCCGCAAGCATGGCCGGAATGGATCGGGCCCACAGCCCGCGGATGCCGGTGGTGATCTTGTCCACCATGGTCAGCGTGCACAGCAGCACGCTGGGCAGCAGGCTGAAGTGCATCAGTGGCACGAGAGCCGCGGCAAATGCCGAGTCGGCGAGCAGGTTGCGGATCTCGGCACGGTAGGGGTCGGCGCTGCGCCGCGACAGCTGGTAGGCCACATGGGGCCAGACGAAACACAGCATCACCATGCCCAGCCACTCCAGCGACGACGCCTGGCGCTGCCACAGCACGACGGACACCACCACGCCACCGAGGCCCATGCCGAGCACGCGCAGCGGGTACACGCGCCGGGGCATCTGTTGTTCGTAGGTGGCCATGGAAAAAAGGGTGCGCGCGGGCGAGGGGGCAGCGAGGAGGGCAGGCGCACAGAGCTTACCTTTACCCGGCGGTAGAGGCCAGCGGGAAATCGCCTGCCCTGCCGCCTTGCCGGCAAGAGGACTGCAGCGCTGAGGCCCGGCTCATGGCCCCTGCAGCGGGATGGCCGTGCTGAACTTGGCGCGCTTGGTGCTGAAGAATGCCTTCACGTTGCGCACATTGGCATCGCCCGTGAACAACTGCTGCGACAAGGCCAGGTAGCCCGGCATGTCGCGCGTGTGCGCCACCAGGATGAAGTCCGGGCCGGGCGACACACGCCAGCACTGCTGCACCGCAGGGTGCTCCACGGCCCGGGCCTCGAAGGCATCCAGCGATTGGGCATCCTGCCGGTCCAGCGACACCTCGACGATGCAGGCCAGGCCATGGCCCTGCACCGCTGCCAGGCGGTCGGGCTGCAGCAGGGCCACCTGCCTCTCGATCAGGCCCACCTCGTGCAGGCGCTTGACGCGGCGCAGGCAGGTGGGCGGCGAGACATGCACCTGCTCGGCCAGGGCCTGGTTGCTCTGGCTGGCATCGGCCTGGAGCAGCGCTAGCAATTGCAGGTCCACCTGGTCCAGGGTAATTGATTCCGATTTTTCCATGATTTTGGAATTTTATTTCACCACTTAGATTTTATGAAATTTAAGTTCATTTTGTTGTGAATATCAATCGCCAATTCCATGAATGCCTGCCTACCATTGCGCCACTTACCCAACAACCGGAGCAGCAATCCATGTGCGGCATCGTCGGCGCGGTCTCCACGCGCAACATCGTTCCCATCCTCGTGCAGGGCCTGCAGCGGCTCGAATACCGCGGCTATGACTCGTGCGGCGTGGCCGTGCATGCATCGAGCCTGGACGCCAGCCGCCCGGCCGGCCTGCAGCGTGCCCGCAGCACGGCCCGCGTGGCCGAACTGCTCGAACAGGTGCAGACCGACCATGTGGATGGCGCCACCGGCATCGCCCACACCCGCTGGGCCACGCATGGCGCCCCCGAAGTGCACAACGCCCACCCCCACTTCAGCCACGGCACCGGCGACGCGGCCGGCACGCCGGGCCGTGTGGCGCTGGTGCACAACGGCATCATCGAGAACCACGAGGAACTGCGCGCCGCCCTGCAGGCCCGCGGCTACGTGTTCACCAGCCAGACCGACACCGAGGTCATCGCTCACCTGGTGGAAAGCCACTACACCGGCGACCTGTTCGAGGCCGTGCAGGCCGCCGTGGCCCAACTGCATGGCGCTTACGCCATCGCCGTGATGCACAAGGACGAACCGCACCGCGTGGTGGGCGCGCGCGCCGGCTCGCCGCTGATCCTGGGCGTGGGCTCGGGCGCCGGCGGCTCGGTGGCGGGCGAGCATTTCCTGGCCAGCGATGCCATGGCCCTGGCCGGCGTGACCGACCAGATCGTCTACCTGGAGGAGGGCGACCTGGTCGATCTGCAGCTGGGCCGCTACTGGATCGTGGGCAAGGGCCGCGAGGCGCTGACCCCTGCCCAGCGCCCGGTGCGCACCGTGCAGGCCCACAGCGGCGCGGCCGAGCTCGGCCCCTACCGCCACTACATGCAAAAGGAGATCTTCGAGCAGCCACGCGCCATTGCCGACACGCTCGAAGGCCTGGAGGGCATCGTGCCCGAACTCTTCGACGGCGCCGACGGCACGGCCGCCTGGCGCGTGTTCAAGGAGATCGACAGCGTCCTCATCCTGGCCTGCGGCACCAGCTACTACAGCGGCTGCGCCGCCAAGTACTGGCTCGAAGAGATCGCCGGCATCCCCACCCAGGTCGAAGTGGCCAGCGAGTACCGCTACCGCACCAGCGTGCCCAACCCGCGCAGCCTGGTGGTCACCATCACCCAGTCGGGCGAGACGGCCGACACCCTGGCCGCCCTGCGCCACGCGCAGAGCCTGGGCATGCAGCACACGCTGACCATCTGCAACGTGGCCACCAGCGCCATGGTGCGCGAGTGCAAGCTGGCCTACATCACGCGCGCCGGCGTGGAGATCGGCGTGGCCAGCACCAAGGCCTTCACCACGCAACTGGCCGGGCTGTTTTTGCTCACGCTGGCGCTCGCGCAGTCCAAGGGCCGCCTCACGCCCGAGCAGGAAGCCGCCCACCTCAGGGCCATGCGCCACCTGCCCGTGGCACTGCAGGCCGTGCTCGCGCTCGAACCCCAGGTCATCAGCTGGGCCGAGGACTTCGCGCGCATGGAGAACGCCCTGTTCCTGGGCCGGGGCCTGCACTACCCCATTGCGCTCGAAGGCGCGCTCAAGCTCAAGGAGATCAGCTACATCCACGCCGAGGCCTACCCGGCCGGCGAGCTCAAGCACGGCCCCCTGGCCCTGGTCACCAGTGCCATGCCCGTGGTCACCGTGGCGCCCAACGACACACTGCTGGAAAAGCTCAAGAGCAACATGCAGGAAGTGCGCGCCCGTGCCGGCGTGCTCTACGTGCTGGCCGATGCCGACACCCGCATCGAGAGCAGCGAAGGCATCCACGTGATCCGCATGCCCGAGCACTATGGCCCGCTGAGCCCGCTGCTGCACGTGGTGCCGCTGCAGCTGCTGGCCTACCACACAGCCTGCGCGCGCGGCACGGACGTGGACAAGCCACGCAACCTGGCCAAGAGTGTGACGGTGGAGTGAGGGTGTCATGCACTCCCTGGGCAATTTGAGCTGAAACAGGCCCGTTAACTTTTAAAGTTCGCTGTTGGCGAATTTATTTTTCGCTGTCAGCGAATTTCGATGTATGATTGCGGCTATGTTCGGCACGGAAGAAGATCAATCTAGCGTGCAGTAAAGGACCTCACCAGGTCTGCGGAAGGGAAACCTTCCAAATCTCTCTCGGGGCACGGCGACGTGCTGCGGGACGCCGCTGGCGGCTGGAGCGCCAGCGGCAGTTAGGGTGAGCAGGGTAAAAGTCGTCCCTCTTCACTGGTTGCGATGCTGGAGCCAGCAATCTTGCTGGTGCAACCGGAGAATGCTTATGGGTAAAGACCCCGCCGAACATGGACGACCGTCGATTGTTTTGTTTCTGAAGCATTTGTGGGCAAAGTGGTTGCCCGTGCTGAAGAACAAATGGACTTTGCAAATTGCCTTTTGGCTTTTGAAGATCCTGTATTGGATTGCTAAAAAGTTCGATTGGCTGTGAAGCCCGAGCGGTCGACCCCTGCTCCTTCCTTATGGCGGTCAAAAATGCTTAACAAAGCTCTCAAACATCTGCGTCGATACCATGGAATGAAGCAGCAGGAACTGGCTTCAAAACTGGGTATCTCGAACAACTATCTCAGCGAAATTGAGTCAGGCGCAAAGGCTCACGCGATAACGGTCGATCTTCTTACTAGGTATGCTGAGGTGTTTCAAGTGCCTGTGTCCTCGTTGATGCTCTTTTCTGAGCAATTAGGGGCTGGAAAAAGGAGCGACAAACTGCGTGTGTCGATGGCTAGCAAAGTGCTGAAGATGTTGGATTGGATTGACCAGCATGACCAACCTGACAAGCAAGAAGCACCTGCACGATAGGCGTGCCCTCAAGCGAGAAAACCGCCGTAGCCCAAGCGAAAAGTATCCGCTCGAGCGGTCGCCGCTCTACATGTTAGGTGGTCCGAGAGAGTTGGCTGGACTGATGCAGCTTTCGATGGATCGCATCAAAGAGATTGCAAGACGGCCGGATTACCATTGTTTTGAAGAGGCTGCAAGCCGACCAGGGAAAGCACCCAGGTACATCCAAGATCCGCGTGGGGATACGCAGACACTTCAGTATCGATTTGCGAAGTTCTTGAATCGAATTGAGCGCCCTGCCTTTTTGCATTCAGCGACCAGAGGTAGATCCCACATCTCCAATGCACAGGCGCACAAGGGGACTGATCCAGTCGTGTGTGCAGACATCGAAAAGTTCTATGAAAATACGACGCGCGCCCATGTAAAGGACTTTTTACTGCACGACCTCAAGTGGCCGATGGACTTGGCGACAACGATGGCAGATGCACTTACTATCAACCAGCATTTGCCTACCGGAAGCGCAGTCAGCCCAATATTGTCTTACTTCACGCACAGGCGAATGTTCGATGACATCGAAGTGCTATGCGTTGATGCAGGATGCACGCTGACATTGTTCGTTGACGACATCACAGTCTCTGGACCCCGTGCATCGATGTCGCTGCTTCGCAGCATCAAAAGGAGACTCCTGGGTCGCGGGCTCCGAGCGAAATCGAGCAAAGACAAGTCTGCACCCGCAGGTTCGGCTGTGATCATCACTGGGGCCGTGAGGGACGGCGATCAACTTCGCATTCGGAACGAGCATCGCAAGGGCATCATCGCGCTGTTGGCTCAGTACGAAGCAGGGGCGGTTGGGGTGGAGCAAAGTCTGCAGTCGAAAATTGCGGCAGCCAAGTGCGTTGATCCAAGTGGAGCAACGCCGCTGGAAAGTCGGTTCATCCGATTGCGTAGCGCTGCAATACGAACGAGGACGATGGCGTTGCAAAGTGCAGCGCCCCAATGACAGGGGTGACCTGGAATCACCTCAAAAAGTCCTTCTAGGCACCGCGAATAAGAGCCGTGTCCATTCGAAATTCAACTACTCTAATTTGCTTGGCATTGGACAACGCTGCTCTCTCGAGTTCACACCAACAACAGAGCAGGGTTTCTGATTAAGCTCTAGGATGGCCCCGGGACAGGGACAAGAGCCTTCTGAAATGGCGAACGAATCTGCTTTTCTCGATGCAAGCCAGCGAAGTGACCATAAGGCCCGACTTCTTGATCGTGCGTGCTGTACGCACTATGCAAATCTGCTGAAGCACGCAGCCATCTTCGGTGCGCACTCGGTGGCATCAAGCAGGCTGCAGGGGCTACACCACTTTCGACGCGCTGTATGAGAAGTACGGATATCCCTATCTGTAGCAAGGTGGCCGGCATGAGACATGCTGCAATGCGGCTCTTTGCAATGGAGGTCCCCTGGTTCGGGTCTCTGTGCGATATTCATGGGACACCGTTCTGAAAACAGCCAACCCCGCAGCATCAGGCGCCATAGACCATGGACCGCACAGACCAACTCCTGGCCGACCTGAAAGACTGCGAAGCCGCCAGTCTCGTGGGCGCCCACGACGCCGGGGTCGAGATTGCGGCGCGTGCCCTGCAAACCGCAACGGAGGGCGGGCTGCGGCCTGAAGCCGCGCTGGCGGCCGCCTGGCTGGCCGAGCACCAACTGCGCCGGGGCGAGAGCGACAAAGCGGCACAGAGCGCACGTGCAGCGCTAGCGGAGGCCGATGCCCTGGAACTGCACGGGGTCGGTATCAAGCTGCGCAACACCCTGACCCGGGCCTGGTGCCAGCTCGGGCGGGCGGACGAGGCGCTGCCCGAGGCCATGCTGGCGCTGGGGCGGGCACGCAAACTGGGTGTGCCCGGGATGGTGTCGCGCAGCCTCTCCAGCCTGGCGGGCGTGGTGGAGTTGCTGGGCGACCATCCGCACGCGATCACCCTGCTGCACAAGGCGGATGAAGAGGCCCAGCGCGACAGCGACAAGGTCGCGCAATTCGCTGCGGTGGTCAACCTCGCCGGCGCCCTGTGCCGGTCCGGGCGCAAGCTGGCCCATCTGCCGGGCCCGCTGGCGCCGACCGAGGCGCAGGCGGCGGATCTGCGCGAGGCCCTGGCCGTAGTGCAGCGGGCGAAAACGCTCGCGCAGGGGCATGTGCGCTGGGAAATGGTCTGCGCCGAAATCGAGTGCCTGGCCCTGGAGGCCCTGGGGCGGCTTGAAGAGATGCGCGTTGCGGTCGATCGGCACCGGGCCTTCGCCTTGCAGGCCAAGGCCCCCGATGCCCGGGCAGAAAACGAACTGCTCAACGCCGACTGGCTGTTGGCCAGCGGGCGCGCGGTCGACGCCTGCGAAGCGCTGGACCACCGGGTGGATGCGGCCGCGGCGCAGAGAAACGAGGGATGCCGCCGGTGGTGGTGGCGATCCCGGTACCGGGCCTTCAAGGCCGCGGGCGCCGATGCGCAGGCCCTGGCGGCGCTGGAGGCCATGGTGGTCCAGGTGCGCCGCGACCGGGAGCTCAGCCTGGATGCCCAGGCGCGCGTGCTGCTGGGCGAGGTGAGGATGGAGATCGCCCAGCAGGAACTGGCCCAGTTGCGGCGCGAAGCGCAGGAGCTGCGCGAGCGCGCCGACGTGGCGACGCAGAAATCCCTGCTGGACCCGCTCACCGGGCTGGCCAACCGGCGGGCGCTGGACGCCCGCCTGATGGCCCTGCTTCCGATGGCGCATGGCCAGGAAGAGGTCTTTTCGCTGGCCATCATCGACATCGACCACTTCAAGCAGATCAACGATGGCTGGGGCCATGATGTGGGGGACGCCGTGCTGCGCGAGATCGCCCAATTGCTGACCGGCGGCGTGCGGGGCGGCGACTTCGTGGCGCGCATCGGCGGCGAGGAGTTTGTCGTGCTGCTGTGGGGGCAGGCCTTGGGTGATGCCTCCCTGGTGTGCGAACGGCTCCGGCAGCAGGTGCAGGCCCATGACTGGTCCCGCTTCGTGCCGGGGCGTGAGGTGACCGTCAGCATGGGGCTGACCTGTGCCCAGCCCCAGGACGATGCGGCCCAACTGCTGCGGCGTGCCGATCAATCGATGTACACGGCCAAGCGCGAAGGGCGCAACCGGTTGCAAGGAGGGTGAGGCGGGCAGTGCCGCGCGGTCCGCGCGTGGCAGGGAGTTTTGCATGGTTTTGTACGCAAGCGCTGCAGGCCCTGCATGGCTTCAGAAAACCGCTGGGACGGAATGCCTTGCGGATTCAACAATCCGGTCGTCATTTCGACAGACACCATCTCTCCCAAGGACGAGACCATGACCGCAGCAACCGACGCCCACGTTCTCTACCTCGTACCCGGCGCGGCGAACGGCAGCCTGTGCGCTTTCACGTGACGCTGGATGGGCAGCCGCCCGGCATCCACCATGGCACGGACGTGGACGCCGAGGGCAACGGGATGGCCGATGCGACGCGGCTCCACCAGCCCATCCGCCAGGACGAGGCCGCCAAGCCCCGCACCGTGGAGATCCAGTTCCTGGATGCGGGCGCGCGCAGCTATGCCTTCACCTTTGGCTGAAGGGCCTTGCCCTCCAGCGCTGCTGTCAAAGCAGGTGCTCCAGCCGGATCGGCAGCTCGCGCAGGCGCTTGCCCGTGGCGTGGAAGATGGCGTTGGCAATCGCTGGAGCCACGCCGGTCATGACCACCTCGCCCAGGCCCTTCACGCCCAGGTGGTTGATGCGCGGGTCGGGCTCGTCGATGAAATCGGCCTCGATGCTGCCGATATCGAGGTTCACCGGCAGCACGTACTCGGCCAGGTTGGCGTTGAGGAAACCGCCGTAGCGCGGGTCCACCTCGCTGACCTCGCGCAGCGCGGCGCCTATGCCCCAGACCACGCCGCCCTGCACCTGGCTGCGCGCGGTGCGCGGGCTGGCCACACGGCCGCAGTCGGCCACGCTCACCACACGCGGCACACGCACGCGGCGGGTGTGCGGCTCGATGCGCACCTCCACGAAGTGCGCGATGTAGCTGAAGGCGGTGAACTCCGGGTAGTGCGGGCCCGCCGCCGAGGGCAGGCCCTGGGCCAGGCGGCCGTAGATCTGCTCGGGCTGGCCCGGCGCGCGGTGGCGGCTTTCCACCTCGATGAAGGGCGTGCGCGCAGCCTTGAGGATCTGCTGCGGCGTGCGGGCTCGCCGTGAGGGGTTGAGCGCCGCCAGTTCCGCCATGGCCTGCTCGGCCGCCTGCAGCGCTGCCGGCAGGGCCGTGGCTGTGCCCCAGGAGCCGGCGGTCAGGTGCTGGGGCACGCCGCGCGTATCGCCCAGCACCACCGTGACCTGCCGCGCAGGCACCTGCAGCACACCGGCCACGGTGTTGGCCACGGCGGTGCGGATGCCCTGGCCCATCTCGTGCCCACCGATGTCGATGCGCACCCGGCCATCGTCCGACACGCGCAGCCGCGCGATGGCCGGCGCCGTCGCTGCCTTGTAGGCGCCGGCGGCCACGCCCCAGCCGATCAGCGTGCCATCGGCCGCCTGCATGGACCCGGGGGCCGGGTTGCGGCGCGCCCAGCCAAAGCGCTCGGCGCCGCGTGTGAGGCACTGCGCGAGGTGGCGTGACGAAAAAGGCTTGCCCGAATGCGGATCCACCTGCGTGTCGTTGGCCAGGCGCAGGGCCACGGGGTCCTGGCCCAGGGCGTGGGCCAGCTCGTCCATGGCGCTCTCCAGCGCGAAGCAGGTGAAATGCTCCCACGGCCCGCGCATGAACCCCGGCGTGTGGGTGTCGGTGCGCACCAGGCTCTCGCGCCCGCGGAAATGGGGGCAGGCATACATGCTGGCAGAGATCTCGGTGCACGACGAGGGGAACAAATCGTGCTGCGAGGTCTGCTGCTGCACCTCGTGCGTGATGGCCTGCAGCCGGCCCGCGGCGTCGGCACCGAGCTGCAGCCGGTGCATGCTGGCGGGCCGGAAGCCCGAGGCGTGGAACACCTGCTCGCGCGGCACCACCAGCTTCACCGGGCGGCCCAGCCGGCGCGCCGCCAGCGCCACCAGCACCGTGTGCCCCTGCAGCGAATTCTTCTGGCCGAAGCCGCCCCCGACCGAGGGCGAGACCACGCGCACCTGATCGGGCGGCACGGCCAGCTGCCGCGCCAGGCCGTGGCGCAGTGCGCCGCTGTTCTGGGTGGATTCGTACACGGTGAGCATGTCGCCCTGCCAGTGCGCCACCGTGCCCAGCAGTTCGATGGGGTTGGCATGCTGGGCAGGGCCGCGGTACTGCGCCTCGACGCGCACGGGGGCTGCGGCATAGGCCGCATCCGCATCGCCGCGCAGCTTGTCGGCAAAGGCCGGCTTGGGCAGGGGCGAGTCGGCCTGCGCCAGTGCGCGCAGGCCCGGTGCGCCGAAGTCCACGGTGAACGGCGCTTCGTCGTATGTGGCGCGCACCAGGGCGGCGGCCTCGGTGGCAGCTTGCAGCGTATCGGCTACCACAATGGCGATGGGCTGGCCGTAGTAGGCGATGGCCGCGCCGGCCAGCGGCTGCAAACTCTGCACCCCGTAGCCACCGCCCAGGATGAAGCCGGCAGAGGCCAGGCCCTGCACGTCCTCGTGCGTGAGGATGAGGCGCACGCCGGGAACGGCCTGGGCCGCGCCGCGGTCGATGGAGCGCACCGTGCCGCGGCCGATGCGCGCCACGGCGAGCATGGCGTGGGCCATGCCGGGCAGGTTCTGGTCCGTGCCGTAGCGCGTGGCGCCGCGCACCTTGTCGTAGGCGTCCACGCGCGCGGTGTCGGGGTAGGCCTTGGTCGGTTGGTGTGTCGTGGTGGTCATGCAGTGCCTGCCCGTTCCCTGGCGATGAGGAGTGCGTCGGCCACCGTCTGGCGGCCCAGTTCGATACGAAAGCCGCTGTGCTGCCCGGCCCGGGCTTTTTCGAAGGCGATGGAGCCCGCGCGCATTGCGCTCTCGTGCGTGAGCGGCTGGCCCAGCAGTGCTTCCTCGGCTTGGCGTGCGCGCCAGGGCCGGGTGGCGACGCCGCCCAGGGCGATGCGCGCGGCGCGCACCATACCGCCCTCGATCTGCAGTGCCACGGCCGCAGATGCCAGCGCGAAGGCATAGGACTCGCGGTCGCGGACCTTGTGGTACGTGGAGGCCCGGCCCAGCGGCGAGGCTGGCACGCGGATGTGCGTGACCAGCTCGTCGGCGGCCAGGGCGGTCTCGATGTGCGGCGTGCTGCCCGGCTCGCGGTGCAGTGCTTCGATGGGAATGGAGCGTGTGCCGCGCGGGCTGATGGTGTCCACCATGGCATCGAAGGCCGTGAGCGCGATGGCCCAGTCGCCAGGGTAGACCGCGTTGCAGGCGTCGCTGGCGCCCAGCAGGGCCTGGCCGCGGTCGGCGCCGTCGATGGCGGCGCAGCCGCTGCCGGGCTGGCGCTTGTTGCAAGGGTAGGCCTCGCCGCCGCGGAAGTAGGCGCAACGCGTGCGCTGCAGCAGGTTGCCGCCCACGCTGGCCATGTTGCGCAGCTGCTGCGAGGCGGCCTTCCACAGCGATTCGGCGAGCGCCGGGTAGAGCACCATGACGCGTGGATCGGCGGCCACTTTGGCCATGGGCGCGAGTGCACCGAAGCGCAGCTCGCTGCCCGAGGTCTGGATGGCCGTGAGTTCGCGCACGCCGGTGATGTCGATCACGGCGGGCGGCGACATCACGCCCAGCTTCATCAGGTCGTACAGCGTGGTGCCACCGGCCAGGTAGCGTGTGCCCTCGGGGGCGGCGGCCATGGCGTGCATGGCCTCGGCCGCCGTGGTGGCGCGGGAGTAGGCGAAGGGGCGCATGCTCAGGCCCTCCGCACCAGAGGGGCCGCCTGCTGGATGGCGCCCACGATGCCCACGTAGGCGCCGCAGCGGCACAGGTTGCCGCTCATGTACTCGCGGATCTGTTCGGGCGACTTCGCATGCCCTTCGCGCACGCAGGCGATGGCCGCCATGATCTGGCCCGGCGTGCAGTAGCCGCATTGCAGTGCATCGTGGTCGATGAAGGCCTGCTGCATGGGGTGCAGCGCGCCACCAGGGCCTGCGATGCCCTCGATGGTGGTCACCGCGCGCCGGTCGGCCTGCACCGCCAGCGTGAGGCACGAGGCCACACGCTGGCCATCGAGGTGCACCGTGCACGCGCCACACTGGCCGTGGTCGCAGCCCTTCTTGGCGCCCGTGAGGGCGAGGTCTTCGCGCAGTGTGTCGAGCAGCGAGGTGCGGGCATCGACCACCAGGTGGACCGGCTGGCCATTGACCTGCAGGCGGATGGGCAGCTCGTAGGCCGGCGTCGAAGCGCTGGTGGCCGGTGCGGCGTCGGCATCGAGGGCGATGCCGCCGGCCAGCGCGGCTGCGGCGCTGCCGAGGACCATTTCGCGGCGGTTGAGTTCGGGGCCTGCCAGGCCGCAGGGCGGGGCGTGGGTGGTGTCGTTGGAGGAGGGGGGCTTCATCGTCGTTTCCTGCTAGGGGGAAACCAGCCCAACAGCACGTGTGGCCATTGGCGGGTCGTGGTGGGGCGGATCGTATGATCGGCCCGAGCCCATGGGAAGTAGGCACTTGAAAGTGCCTCACTTACCGCGCGGAAACCGCCATGACCCAGCCCGACACCACCCACGCCCTCCATCGCCATCCGCTGCACAAGCACCCGCCCGCTGGCCCCACCGATCCGGAGCTCGACCAGCTGGTGCGCGAGATCATCGGCCGCGTGGCCGACAAATGGACCATGCTGGCGCTGGAGGTGCTGGCCGAGCACGGGCGCCTGCGCTTCACGCGCGTGGGTGAACTGGTGGGCGACATCAGCCAGAAGATGCTGACCAAGACCCTGCGCCAGATGGAGGCCGATGGCCTGGTGGTGCGCACCGTGTTCGCCGTGGTGCCGCCGCGCGTGGAGTACGAACTGACCGAACGCGGCCAGAGCCTGGGCGCGGCCTTTTGCGGGGTGTGGCTGTGGGCCGAGGAGCACCGCCAGGGCATCCTCGAATCGCGCAAGGCCTTCGAAGAAGGCGCTGGAGCGCCCTGAAATTCCGGATCAGGCAGGGCGCTGGCTTGAGCGGCCGCTACCCTTGGCTGGCAGGGTGTTCCAGGTGATGGGCTGCCACAGAGCCAGTTGCGCCAGGGCGGGGCTGGTGTTGACCAGGTCGGCGATCGAGTAGCGGTCGAGCTCGCGCAAAAAGACCTCGGTGGCCTGACGCAAGGCCACCTCCAGGCCGCAGCCGCCGGTCAGCACGCACTGGTTGTCCTCCCCCAGGCATTCGACCAGCGCGAAGTCGGCCTCCAGCCGGCGCACGACTTCGCCGAGCGAGAGCTTGCGCGGGTCGGCCGCCAGGCGCATGCCGCCATTGCGCCCGCGCACCGTGTCCACCCAGCCCGTCTTGCCCAGCGTCTGGGTCACCTTCATCAGGTGCGCCTGCGAGATGCCGAAGGCTTCGGTGATGTCGGCGATGGTCACCAGCGCATCGGTGCGCGAGGCCAGCACCAGCAGCACGCGCAGGGAATAGTCGGTGAAAACGGTCAGGCGCATGGGGCAGGGCGGTGGGGCATGGCGCCGGATTGTCTCAGCTGGCGTGCTGCACAGTGACCGGGCGGGTCAGCGCGTCGGCAAAGCCGTGGTTCACGTCGCGGTGGCCGGCCTCATCGGCGCGCACGGCCAGCACCACGTCGCGCAGGCGGGCATCGGCGGGCAGCTTCCAGTAGGCAATGGCGATGTCGGGGGCGGGCACGTTCTCCACCCGGCCTGCGTCGATCTCTGCCAGGTACAGCGTGTAGCTGACCACGGCCTGCTCTTCGAAGTAGCCGACCAGGCGGTGCGCCGTGCGCGAAGAGACCAGGTACAGCGCGAAGAAGCATACGAAGAACACGGCCTGGGTGAGCAGGATCACAGCGCGCTCGAACCAGCTGGGCCGGGCGATCTCGATGAAGGTCATGAGGTGCATGCGCTCGTTCTCGGCTTCGTCCAGCAGGGTGCGGATCCAGCCTGCGTCGTCCACCATCCAGCGCAGACAGCGCAGGTGCACGAGCATGCCGCCCACCATGCCGGGAACGGCGGCCACGGTTTCCAGAACAATGGCGCGGTTGCCATAGCGCTTGGCGAAGAAGGTGTCGGCAAAGAAGCGCAGTGCCAGGGTGATGGCCAGGGCCACGCGGTCCGAGAGGCCGTGGGCGTGGTGGTGGGCATCGAGGCTGCGGGCGGAATCGGGGATGTGGGTATCGGTGTTCATGCTTGCATTCCAGTGGTGGCGCCGGGATGAAAGGCCAGGATCCTGGATGGCTTGTGTCTACCGCGCCGCGTAAACATTTATTTAATGTATATCTTTAAATGGTCGGCGTCAAGGACGCGGTAGCGGCTCTGGCGTCCAGTCTCAGGATTTCAGCCGAAGCCGGGCCAAAAGAGGCGCACCGAATACGTTCACGAACAGGCCCACCATGAGCAGGGCGCCGCCTGCGAAATGCACTGGCTGCAGCGCCTCGCCAAAGGCGATCCAGCCCGTGGTCAGCCCCACCAGGGGCACGAGCAGCGTGAAGGGCGCGACGCGGTTGACCGGGTAGCGCGCCAGCAGGTAGGTCCACACGCCATAGCCGAACAGCGTGGCCGCCCAGGCCAGGTAGGCGACCGAGGCGAACGAGGCCCAGCTGAAGCCCTGCAGCGCCGCCACGATTGCATCCGGCCCCTCGATCAGGCCCGACAGCGCCAGCAGCGGCAGCGGCGGCACCAGGCTGGCCCAGACCACGAAGGCCAGCTGGTTCATGGGCCCGTAGCGGCCCACGGCGCGGCTCACGAGGTTGCCGCAGGCCCACATGGCGGCGGCGGCCACGGTGAGCAAAAAGCCCAGCAGCGGCATCGATGCGCCATGCGCGCTACCGATCAATGCCAATCCCCCGGCTGCGAGCAGCAGGCCCGCGAGCTGGCTGCCCTGCCAGCGCTCGCGCAGCCACAGCACCGTGAGCACCAGCGTGAAGAACGACTGCGACTGCAGCACCAGCGAGGCCAGCCCCGAGGGCATGCCCACGTGGATGGCGCTGAACAGAAAGGCGAACTGCCCCACCGACATGGTCAACCCGAAGACCAGGTACAGCCGCAATGGCACCTTGGGTGCCTTGAAGAACAGCAGCGCGGGGAAGGCCGCGAGCATGAAGCGCAGCGCCCCCAGCAGCAGTGGCGGCACGCCGGCCAGGCCGACCTTGATGACGGCGAAGTTGACGCCCCAGACCAGGATGACGAGCAGCGCCAGACCCAGGTCGCGCGGGCGCAGGGAAGCAGTTGGGGTCATGGGGCAACCCCTGGGGTTGCGAGAGGGGTGTTGGGGCAGGTCAGGCGGAACATGCCGGAATCTTAGGCCCCCGGCCGCCGGCCCGCCATGCGCGCGCGAGACGACCGAGGATCAGAATCGGACATTCACCCCGGGTCGATCACAATGGCGCGGAAATCGTTCACATTGGTCATCGTGGGTCCGGTCACCACCGCGTCGCCCAGTGCGCCGAAAAAGCCATGGCCATCGTTGCGCGCAAGCGCGTCGGCGGGCCGGATTCCCAGGGCCTGTGCGCGCTGCAGCGTGGTGGGCGTGATCTGGGCGCCCGCGATTTCCTCCTGCCCGTCCACGCCATCGGTATCGCCCGCCAGCGCATGGATGCGCGGGTGGCCCTGCAACGCCAGCGCCATGGACAGCAGGCATTCCACATTGCGCCCGCCGCGCCCGTCGCCACGCACGGTGACCGTGGTCTCCCCACCCGAGAGCAGCACGCAGGGTGCGGCAAACGGCTGGCCGCGCTGTGCGACCTGCAGGGCCATGCCGGCCAGCACCCGGCCCACGTCGCGCGCCTCGCCCTCCAGCGCATCGCCCAGGATGTACGGTATGTAGCCGGCCTGGCGCGCCACCTCGGCAGCGGCCTCCAGGGCCATCTGCGGCGTGGCCACCATGCGCACCGCGCTGCCGGCCAGGTGCGGATGGTCGGGTGGGGGCGATTCACCTTGGCCCGACTCCAGCACCTCGCGCACGGCGGGTGGCAGCGCGATGCCGTAGCGGCGCACGATGTCCAGTGCATCGGCGCAGCTTGTGGGGTCGCCCACCGTAGGGCCCGAGGCGATGTCCATGGGCGCATCGCCGGGCACGTCCGACAGCAGCAGTGTCAGCACGCGCGCCGGGTGGCAGGCCAGCGCCAGCCGCCCGCCCTTGATGGCCGAGAGGTGGCGGCGCAGGCAGTTCATCTCGGCAATGGTGGCGCCCGATTGCAGCAGGGCGCGGTTCACCTCTTGCTTCATGGCCAGGGTGATGCCGGGCAGCGGCAAAGGCAGCAGGGCCGAGCCGCCGCCCGAGATCAGGCACAGCACCAGGTCATCCTCGTGCAGCCCGGCCGCGGTGCTGTCCAGCATGCGCTGCACAGCGGCCATGCCGGCGGCGTCGGGCACGGGGTGGGCGGCTTCCACGATCTCGATCTGCCGGCAGGGAACGGCGTAGCCGTAGCGTGTGACGACCAGACCCGATAGCAGTCCGTCCCAGTGGTCCTCCACCGCCCGCGCCATCGCGGCCGAGGCCTTGCCCGCGCCGATGACCACCAGCCGGCCCGCCGTGCCCAGGTCCCTGCGCGATGGCAGATGGGGCGGCACGCACAGCGCCGGCTGGGCGCTGGCAATGGCCGCGTCGAACATGCGGCGCAGCAGCGCCTGCTGCGCTGCCATCAGCGCGCGGCCGGCTGGCCGATCTCGAAATGCGCCAGGGTCTCCAGCGCCCGCACCAGGGCCGAGTGGTCCCAGGCCGCGCCACCCTGCGCCACGCAGCTGTTGAACAGCTCCTGCGCGGTGGCGGTGTTGGGCAGGGCCACGCCCAGGGCCCGGGCACTGGCCAGGGCCAGGTTCAGGTCCTTCTGGTGCAGCTCGATGCGGAAACCGGGGTCGAAGGTGCGGCGCAGCATGCGTTCGCCATGCACTTCGAGGATCTTGGAGGAGGCGAAGCCCCCCATCAGCGCCTGTCGCACGCGCGCCGGGTCGGCACCGGCCTTGGCGGCGAACACCAGCGCCTCGGCCACGGCCTCGATGTTGAGCGCCACGATGATCTGGTTGGCCACCTTGGCGGTCTGCCCGTCGCCGTTGCCGCCCACCAGGGTGATGTTCTTGCCCATCAATTCGAACAGCGGCTTGACGCGCGCGAACGCCGCGTCCGGCCCGCCCACCATGATGGACAGCGTGGCGTTCTTCGCGCCGACCTCGCCGCCCGAGACCGGCGCGTCGAGGTAGTCGCAGCCCAGGGCGTTGATGCGCTGCGCGAAGTCCTTGGTGGCGATGGGCGATATCGAGCTCATGTCCACCACGGTCTTTCCCTTGCTGAGGCCGGCCGCCACGCCGCTCTCGCTGAACAGCACGTCCTCGACATGCGGGGTGTCGGGCACCATGGTGAAGACGATGTCGGCCCGCTCGGCCACGCCGCGCGCCGTGACGCACTGGGTGGCCCGGCTTTCGGCAATGGCGGGCGGCACACGGCCGCGGGTGTGCACGAAGAGCTGGTGGCCGGCCTGGATGAGGTGCTGCGCCATGGGCGCGCCCATGGTGCCAAGGCCGATGAAACCGATCTTGAGGGAGGTGCTGGTCATGGGAGTGTGTCCTTAAAAGTCATGCGTGGGTCAGGGCCGTGCGCCAGCCCAGGCCGGCCTCGGTGGTGGTGGCGGGCTTGTACTCGCAGCCGATCCAGCCCGTGTAGCCGATGGCGTCGATGTGCTTGAAGAGCCAGGCGTAGTTGATTTCGCCGGTGCCCGGCTCGTTGCGGCCCGGGTTGTCGGCCAGCTGGATGTGGGCGATGCGCGGCAGGTGCTTTTGCAGCGTGGCGGCCAATTCGCCCTCCATGCGCTGGGCGTGGTAGATGTCGTACTGCACGAAGGCGTTGCTGGCATCCACCTCGTCCAGCAGATCGAGCGCCTGGGCCGTGGTGTTCACGAAGAAGCCAGGGATGTCATGGGTGTTGATGGGCTCCACCAGCAGGCGCAGCCCGGCCTGGCGCAGTTCCTGCGCGGCAAAGCGCAGGTTCTCCACCAGCGTGCGGCGCAGCAGCGCAGGGTCCGCTCCTTCGGGCGCCTTGCCCGCCAGGCAGTTGAGCTGGTTCACGCCCAGGGCCTGGGCATAGGCGATGGCCTGGGCCACACCCGCGCGGAACTCGGCCTCGCGCCCTGGCAGGCAGGCGATGCCGCGCTCGCCCGCACCCCAGTCGCCCGCAGGCAGGTTGTGCAGCACCAGCTGCAGGCCATGGGCGTCGAGCTGGGCGCGGATTTCTTCGGCCGGCCAGGCGTAGGGGAACAGGAATTCGACGGCGCTGAAGCCGGCGCGCGAGGCGGCGCTAAAGCGGTCTATGAAAGGCAGCTCGGTGAAGAGCATGGTCAGGTTGGCGGCAAATCGGGGCATGTCGGTCTTTCGTTGCTTGTTCAATCCAGCAGGCCGGCGAGTTCGAGGCCGGCGCGCCCGCCAGGGTGGCGGCAGTCGATCTCTTCGAACTCGTTGACCTTGTCGATCTCGGTGCCCATGGCGATGTTGGTGACTTTCTCCAGGATCACCTCCACCACCACCGGCACGCGGTGCTCGCGCGCCAGGGCCAGGGCCTCGCTGAGGGCGCCGGCGATCTTCTCGGGGTCGGTCACGCGCAGGCTGCGGCAGCCCAGGCCCTGCACCACGGCCTGGTGGTCCACGCCATAGCTGCGCAGGTCGCCCTCGCCCGGTGCCACGTTCTGGTTCTCGAACGCCAGCTGCACGCAGTAGTCCATCTCGAAGCCGCGCTGCGCCTGGCGGATCAGGCCCAGGTAGCTGTTGTTCACCAGCACCTGTACATAGGGCAGGTTGAACTGCGCGCCCACAGCCAGCTCTTCCATCAAGAACTGGAAGTCGTAGTCGCCCGAGAGGCCCACCACCGTGCGCGTGGGGTCGGCCGCCACCACGCCCAGTGCGGCGGGAATGGTCCAGCCCAGCGGGCCGGCCTGGCCGCAGTTGATCCACTGGCGCGGGCCGTAGACGTGCAAAAACTGCGCGCCCGCGATCTGGCTCAGGCCGATGGTGCTCACGTAGATGGTGTCGCGCGGCAGCACGGCATTCATCTCCTCGTACACGCGCATGGGCTTGATGGGGGTCTCGGTGAAGTGCGACTTGCGGTGCATCAGCGCCTTGCGCTCGGCGCAGCGGCCGGCCCACTCGCTGCGCTCGGGCAGGCCGCGGGCGTCCCGGCGCTCGCGCGCCACCTGCACCAGCAGCTGCAGTGCGGCATGGGCGTCGCTGACGATGCCGTAGTCGGGGTTGAACACGCGGCCGATCTGCGTGGGCTCGATGTCGATGTGCACGAACGTGCGCCCCTTGCAGTACACCTCGGGCGAACCGGTGTGCCGGTTGGCCCAGCGGTTGCCGATGCCCATCACGAAGTCGCTGGCCAGCAGGGTGGCATTGCCGTAGCGGTGGCTGGTCTGCAGGCCGCACATGCCGGCCATCAGCGGGTGGTCGTCAGGGATGGCGCCCCAGCCCATGAGCGTGGGGATCACGGGCACGCCGGTGAGCTCGGCAAACTCCACCAGCAGGTCGGCCGCATCGGCGTTGATGATGCCGCCGCCGGCCACGATGAGCGGGCGCTCGGCGGCCTCCAGCATGTCCAGGGCCTTTTCCACCTGTTTGCGTGTAGCGGCGGGCTTGTAGACAGGGAGCGGCTCGTAGGTGTCGATGTCGAACTCGATCTCGGCCATCTGCACGTCGAAGGGCAGGTCGATCAGCACCGGCCCCGGCCGGCCCGAGCGCATCAGGTGGAAGGCCTGCTGGAAGGCGCGCGGCACCAGGGCCGGCTCGCGCACCGTCACGCTCCACTTGGTCACGGGCTTGGAGATGGACTCGATGTCCACCGCCTGGAAGTCTTCCTTGTACAGCCGTGCACGCGGTGCCTGGCCGGTGATGCACAGGATGGGAATGCTGTCGGCGATGGCCGAGTACAGCCCGGTGATCATGTCGGTGCCGGCCGGCCCGCTGGTGCCCACGCACACGCCGATGTTGCCGGCCTTGGCGCGGGTATAGCCTTCGGCCATGTGCGAGGCGGCCTCGACGTGGCGGGCCAGGATGTGGGTGAGCGACTGGCGTTCGCGCAGCGCGGCATACAGCGGGTTGATCGCCGCGCCGGGCACGCCGAAGAGCTGGGTGATGCCCTCCTTTTCCATCACCAGAACGGCGGCCATGGCGGCCTTCATCATTGCCATTGCGGGGTCTCCTGTCAGGGGTTGATTGGTCGATGGACTGGATGCTCCGCCCAATGGCCGCTGCCCGGAACCCGCATCCAGGGCATTAGCGTTATTCCCTTTTGGAATGCAATCGGCGGCGGGGCGCTGCCGATAATCGTTTCCATGGATCGCCTTCTCGGAGTCAAACTGTTCGTGCGCGTGGTGGACCTGGGCTCGTTCAGCAAGGCCGCGGCCGAGATGGGCGTGGGCCAGCCCTCGGCCACCAAGCTCGTGGCCCAGCTCGAAAGGCAGCTGGGCTCGCGCCTGCTGCACCGCAGCACGCGCGGCGTGTCGCCCACCGAGATCGGCCGCCTGTACTACGACAAGTGCAAGCTCATCACCCACCATGTCGAAGAGGCCGAGACCGTGGCCGCGCTGCTGCAGTCGCAGGTGCAGGGGGGCTTGCGCATCAGCACTTCGGTGGCCTTCGGGCGGCGCGTGCTGGTGCCGCTGGTGATGCGCTTCATGCGCGAGAATCCGCGCCTGCAGATCGACCTGGTCTTCGAGGACCGCTATGTGAACCTGGTGGAGCAGGGCATCGATGTGGCCATCCGCATGGGGCGCCTGGCCGATTCGACACTGGGCGCGCGCTACCTGGGGCTCAACCCCTGGGTGCTGGTGGCTTCGCCCGGCTACCTGGCGCAGCGCGGCATGCCGGCCGCTCCGGCCGACCTGGCCCGGCACGATGCGCTGATCTACAGCACCGTGCAGGGCGATGCGCGCTGGCATTTCAGCAACGGCACGGGCGTGGCGCATGCGGTGCCGGTGGCGGGGCCGCTGCGCTCCAACAACCTCTCGGCCCTGCTGGCCGCCGCGCGCGGGGGCATGGGCATCGCTGCGCTGCCGACCTATGTGGCGCATGGCTCTCTCGAAAGTGCCGCCGTCGTGCCGCTGCTGCCCGGCTGGACCCTGCCGCCGCAGGAGATCCACGCCGTCTACCCCTCGCCGCGCATGGTGCCGGCCAAGGTGGTGAGCTTCATCGAATGGCTGCAGCAGCAGATGGGCGAGCGCTGGTGGGCAGCGCAGGGGGTAGACGCGTCTCCCTGAAATGAAGCACCCCCTGAGTCGCTTCGCGCCTTCACCCCTCTCTCGACTCGCTGCGCGAGTCGGGAGGGGGACGCCCCCGGTGCGGCGGGGCGGCCCTTGCACGGGGGCGCTGGCTTTTGGGCGCGCCAGTTTCATGCACTGCGATCGGCGCGTAGCGCGGTGAGCAGGCGAAAAGAAGCTACGCTTGAGGTTCCTTCATCGACTTGCGGCGGCCACTCCGCCGCTTTCTCGACCATGCGTGAGACCATCCAGACCCTCGAACCTTCCATGATCCGCGAGGTCGCCAATGCCGGCCTGGGCCGCGACGATGTGCTGGCCTTCTGGTTCGGCGAGAGCGACGAGGTCACGCCCGAGGTGGTGCGCAACGCGGCCATCGAGTCGCTGCAGCGTGGCGAGACCTTCTACAGCCACAACCTGGGCCTGCCCGCGCTGCGCGAGGCGGTGGCGCGCTACACCAGCACGCTGCATCCGGCGGTGGACGCGGGCCGCATCGCCATCACCTCGGGCGGCGTCAGCGCGCTGATGCTGGCCGTGCAGACCCTGGTGGATGCCGGCGACGAGGTGGTGGTGGTCACGCCGGTGTGGCCCAACCTGGTGGCGCAGCCGGTGATCCTGGGGGCGCGCGTGCGCACCCTGCCGCTCACGGCGGCCGATGGGCAGTGGACGCTGGATCTGGACGCCCTGTGCCAGGCCGTGACCGCCAAGACCCGGCTGCTGATCGTCAACGCCCCCAACAACCCCACCGGCTGGACGCTGACGCGCGCCGAGCAGCAACGCATCCTGGACCACTGCCGCAGCACGGGCACCTGGATCCTGGCCGACGAGGTCTACGAGCGCCTGTACTACGAGCCCACCGAGAACCGCTGCGCGCCGAGCTTTCTCGACATCGCCAGCGCCGACGACCGGCTGGTGGTGGCGCACAGCTTTTCCAAGAGCTTTCTCATGACCGGCTGGCGCCTGGGCTGGCTGGTGCTGCCGCCTGCGCTGGTGGACGGCATCGCCAAGGTCATCGAATTCAACACCTCGTGCGCGAGTGTGTTCACCCAGCGCGCCGGCCTGGCCGCGCTGGAGCACAGTGCCGAGATCACGCCGCGCGTGGTGGCCCAGCTGCAGACCTGCCGCGACACGCTGGTGCCGCTCCTGGCCCAGGTGCCGGGCGTGAAGGTGGTGGCCGCGCGCGGCGCCATGTACGCCTTCTTCCAGATCGAAGGCGTCACCGATTCGCTGGCCCTGGCCAAGCGCCTGGTGGCCGAGGCCGGCCTGGGCCTGGCGCCCGGCAATGCCTTTGGCGCCGAAGCGCAGGGCTGGCTGCGCTGGTGCTTCGCCTCCCAGGACCCGGCGCGCCTGGTCGAAGGCGTGCGCCGCCTGCGCACCTGGCTGGAAGCCAACCCGGCGCGCTGACTCCCGTTACTGGGCGTCGGGCTGCTGCGAAGGGTGCGCCTGCTGGAAGGCCGGCAGCGCCTGGCAGCGTCCGTCGATGGCCACGAGCGTGGGGTAGGGCGACAGGTCCACCTCGAAGCGGCGGGCATTGAACAACTGGGGCACCAGGCAGCAGTCCGCGATGGTGGGGGTGTCGCCAAAGCAGAACTTGCCGGCGCCGCTGCCGGTAGCGGTGAGTTCCGCCTCCAGCGCCGCAAAACCTTCGGCGATCCAGTGCTTGATCCAGTCGCTCTTGGCGGCCTCGGCCACCCCCAGCGTGCCGCTCAGGTACTTGAGCACGCGCAGGTTGTTGAGCGGGTGGATCTCGCAGGCCACCACCAGCGCCAGCTGGCGCACGCGCGCGCGGTCGGCCGCCGCAGCGGGCAGCAGGGGCGTGCCGGGGTACTGCTCTTCCAGGTATTCGAGGATGGCCAGCGACTGGCTGATGCGCATGCCGTCCTCGCCGAACACGGGCACCAGGCCCTGTGGGTTGATGGCCTTGTACTCGGGTTTCAGGTGCTCGCCGCCATCGCGCACCAGGTGCACGGGGATCTGGGTGGCCGTGAGGCCCTTGAGGTTGAGCGCGATGCGCACCCGGTAGGCGGCCGAGCTGCGGAAATAGGTGTAGAGAATGCGGTCCATGGCCGAATGATAGGGCTAGCCAAGAGCGAGGTAGACCCGGCCGCCATCGATGCGCACGGGATAGGTGCGCACCGCATCGGTCACGGGCTGGCAGGTGGGCGCGCCGCTGCGCACATCGAACTTGCCCTGGTGCAGCGGGCACTCGATCTCATGCCCGTCCAGAAAGCCGTCGCACAGCCGGGCGTGGCCGTGGGTGCACAGGTTGTCGGTGGCGTAGACGGTGCCGTCCACGCCGTAGAGCGCGATGTCGCGCCCGCCGACCGCCAGGCCGATCACGTCGTCCTGCGGCACCTCGTCGAAGGCGGCCGCATCGGTCCATTGCAGGGTGGTGCTCGTATCGCTCATGGTCGTTTTCCTAGATGGGGTAGATGATCGAGTTGGGGATCATTTCGCTGTCGAAGACAACGAGCTTCTTCGCGAACTTCAGGCCTTCGGGCGTGCGCACCACCTCGTCGATGTAGCGGCCCACGTTGAACACCGTGGAGACCTGCGACAGCTTGGTGCGCAGCACTGCGTAGTTGGCTTCGCAGTGGATGCGCTCGCCCTCCACCCGACGCACCACGGGCGCACCGATGATGTGGCGCTGGTAGTAGGGGTCGTGGAACAGGGTTTCCTTGATCCCGTAGACCCGGTCGCGCAACATGCCCTTGCTCTCGAACGAGAGCGTGGCCAGCGGAAAGCCGCGCTCTTGGTTCTCGCGCGGCTGCAGGCGGTAGCTGCAGTCGTCGGTGAAGAAGCCGGGCCACAGGTCCCAGTCGCCCGAATCCACGGCGCTCGCGTAGTCGGCATAGAGCTGGGTGAGGGCGTAGTAGGTGGCGAAGTCCATCTCAGCCCCCTGCCTTGTCCTGGGGTGCGTCGCCGTCCTCCATGACCTCACGCCAGTATTGGTACATGCCGCGGATCAAGGTCTCGGTCACCATGTGGTCGGTGTTGCCCACCTCGCGCCCGCCCAGTTCGGCCAGCGCGCGGTGAAAGGGTTTTTGCTCGAAGCCTTGCTGCGAGAATTCGATCACCTCGCCATCGTCGGCCGAGACGAATCCCGCAGGGCCGAACAGGTTGGCCTGGCGCAGCCGGAGCTGGGTCATCTCCTGGGTGTCGTCCGCAAAGCCGAAGTGGGTCCACACGAAGTCGAAGGCGCCATGGCCTGAGGGCTGGATGTGGCGCGTGGAGACGCTGTTGACCTGCTGCTGCAGGATGACGCTGGGGAACAGCGTCATCATCACCGCCGTGGGCCCGCCCCACCAGGGCTCGGGCACGATGTCGAGGAAGCGCGGGTCTTCGAGCTGCATGCTCTCCTTGAAGCTCGACACCTGCGTGACCTGGCCCGCCTTGCCCGCCTGGCCGCGCGTGGAGACCATGGCCGCGTGGCGGTGGCGCGCATCCATCCTGAGCTCGCTCTTGTTGTCCGCGCGCCAGAGCCCGAAGGTCACGAACCAGGTGTGCAGCAGTCCGGGGTGGTAGGGGTCCTTGATGTTTTCCTGCATCAGCTTCCAGTTGCCGGGAATGCGCTGGCGGCTGTAGCCCAGCAGGGTGAGCTGGCGACCGTTGAACAGGCGGTCGAAGTAGGCCAGGATCTCTGGGCCCAGGAAGTCCTCGAACGATTCCACTCCGTGATCGAACGAGGCGAACACCACGCCGCCGCGCGTGGCCACCTTGAGCCGGTTGAGCCCATGGTCGGCAGGGTTGAAGTCGGCCGGCATGCCGCCGTGGACCTTGCCGTCCTGCTTCACGCCGCGGCGGAACGGCACACCCTGCAGCTCGCCCTTCAAGGTGTAGTTCCACTGGTGGTAGGGGCAGACCAGTTCCTTGCGGTTGCCCGAGCGCTCGCGGCAGAACTGCATGCCCCGGTGGGCACAGACGTTCTCGATCACGTTGATGCCGCCCTCGGCATCGCGCACCAACACGACCGAGCGCTCGCCAATCACCGTGCGCTTGAAGTCGCCCGCGTTCGGGATCTCGGCCTCCAGTCCCACGTAGCACCAGTGCTTCTGGTAGAAGAAGCGTTCAAGCTCCTTGCGGTGCAGTTCCTCGTCGGTATAGACCTTGAAAGGCACACGGCTGGTGCCCGGGCCCTCCCACCTGGCCTGCGCCGGGAAGATGGTGGCGGGTTCACTGTTCATGCCTGTCTCCTTGTTGTGGGTAGGGTTCAGAGCCGCTCTTCGCGCCACAGGCCCAGGGTCTTCTGCACGGGGCGGTCGGAATAGGAAAAGAGAACGCTGTCGGCCCGGGCGCGCAACGCCAGCGTGTGCCAGGACGGTACGACGAAGACGTCACGCTCCTCGAAGCGATAAACCTGGCCTTCGATCTCGGCTTCGCCACCGCCCTCCAGGCACACATACACCGTGCCATCGGTGCAGCGCCGGGGCCGGGTGGCGAAGCCGGCTGGCAGCCACTGGGCGAAAGTGCCCATGGTGGGCATGGGCGATGCGCCGGTGGCCGGGTTCACGAAGCGCTGCTTGAAACCCAGGTGCGCGTCTGGCGTGCCCTGGGCCAGGGTCTGCAGTGCTGCCCGGGTCTGCGCGTAGCGGTAGATGAACAGGCGGGTCGGGTCGCCAGGCTGCGGCGGCGCCTCGTCCACGGGCAGCATGTTCGTGCCGTAGCGCGCCAGGGCATCGCCTTCGGGCCGCTCCACGCCCTGTGAGCGTTCCAGCGACTTCTCGGCAAAGCCCGCATCCAGGAAGCGCACCAGCGGAATGTCCAGCCCGTCGAGCCAGACCACGGGCTCGCTGCCCAGGTTGCCGTGGTCGTGCCAGGTCCAGGCCGGGGTGATGATGAAGTCGCCGCAGTGCATGGTCACGCGCTCGCCGTCCACTGCCGTGTAGGCGCCTTCACCGTCGAGCACCAGGCGCAGGGCCGACTGGGTGTGGCGGTGCGCCGGCGCCACCTCGCCCGGCAGGATGAGCTGCAGACCGGCGTACAGCGACTGCGTGATGCACGACTGCCCGCGCAGGCCCGGGTTCTCGAGGATCAGCACTCGGCGCTCGGCCTCTTCGGCGCTGATCAGCCGCCCCGCCTCCAGCACCTGGTCGCGCACGGCCGCGTAGGACCAGCGGTGCGGTACGGCCGGCGAGCGTGGCCGGGGCGGCACCAGAGCGCCCAGCACCTCCCACAGCGGGGTCATGCTGTCACCGCCGATGCGCTCGTAATAGGCCTTGCGGGCGGCCAGGGTCTCTGCGGAATGGGTTCGAGGCTGTTCCATGGGGCTTCCTTGGGCGGTCACGTGCCACTGGCGTAGAAGGCGTCTGCATAGATGTGCTCAGGCAGCACGCCCCGGCGGCGCACAAGCAGCGCGGTGGCCTCCACCATCGGGGGCGCGCCGCACAGGTAGGCGCGAAAGCCGGCCAGGCGGGGCCAGTCTGCGGCGATGGCCTCGGTGACCAGGCCGCTGCGGCAGCCTGGCGCGCGGCCCGAGGCCAGCACGGTGTGCACCGTGAGGGCCGGGTGCGCGCGCTGCAACGCGGCCAGCCAGTCCAGGCCGTAAACGTCGCGCTCCGAGCGCACACCAAAGTACAGGTGCACCGGGTTGGGCAAGCCCGCCGCGAGCGCGCCGCGCACGATGGACAGGATGGGCGCGAGGCCCGTGCCGCCCGCCACGCAGAGCATGGGCCCGTCGTGCCGGCGGCGCAGGTAAGCCGAGCCGAGCGGGCCGCTCACGCGCACGGTGTCGCCCACCTTCAGGCCCTGGGCGATGTAGCCGGTGACGCGCCCCTCGGGCACCAGCCGCACGTGGAATTCCAGCTCGCCATCGCCCGCCAGCCCCGCCATGGAGTAGGGGCGCGCATGCGCGGGCGTGAACTGCAGCTGCGCGTACTGGCCGGGCGAGAAGTCCAGGGGCTTGGCCGGCTGCAGGCGCAGGCGCTTGATGTCGTGGGTGGCGTCTTCTATGGCGATCACCGTGGCCTTGAGGGTGCGCGCGGTGTGCACCACCACCTCGTCGGGCTCGGCGATCTCCACCGTGCAGGGCTCGGTCACAAAGGTCTGGCAGGCCAGCACGTAGCCGCCATCGTCCCCGACCACGGTACCCAAGGGGCGCTGGGCTTCACGACCCGCGTCGAGCACCGTGCCATCGACCACCTTGCAGCGGCAGGTGCCGCAGCGCCCGGCCATGCAGCTGTACGACACGGGCACGTCGTGGGCGCGCAGGGCCTCCAGCAGGTTCACGCCAGGGGCGACGTGCAGGGTGCGCCCGAGCGGGCGGACTTGGATTTCCATCGTGCGTTGTCTCTTGCGGTCGCAATGTTCTTGTGCGGCGGATGATCCGGGGCACCTGAAAATCAGTCAACGCGATGGTGTGAATGTTGAATATCATTGAAATCAATATTCATGAAGGCAGGCCATGGAACTCAAGGACATCGACCTCAACCTGCTGGTGGTCTTCAACCAACTGCTGGCCGAGCGCAAGGTCTCCAAGGTGGCCGAGAACCTGGGCCTGGGCCAGCCTGCGGTGAGCAATGCCCTGGCGCGCCTGCGCCGGCAGTTCGACGACCCCCTGTTTCTGCGCACCGCCAGCGGCATGCAGCCCACGCCGTTCGCCGAGCAGCTGGCCGAATCGGTGGGCTATGCGCTGGGCATGATCCATGGCGCCGTCAATGCGCGCAACGCCTTCGACCCCGCCAGCAGCCAGCGCAGCTTCACGGTGGGCATGACCGATATCGGCGAGATCTATTTCCTGCCCCAGCTCATGCAGCACCTCGGCGAACTGGCGCCCGGCGTGGGCATCAGCACAGTGCGCAACACCGCCGTGAACCTCAGGGACGCGATGGAAGCCGGCCAGGTGGACCTGGCCATCGGCCTCTTGCCGCAGCTCAAGGCCGGCTTTTTCCAGCGCCGGTTGTTCGAGCAGGACTACGTGTGCCTGTTGCGCGCCGACCACCGGCTGGCGCAGCGCCGCCAGCTGCGCCTGGCCGACTTCTTCGCGGCCGAGCATGTGGCCATCGTCTCGGCCGGCACCGGCCACGGCCAGGTCGACGAGATCCTGGACCGGCACACGCCCCAGCGGCGCGTGAAGCTCAAGGTGCCGCACTTCGTGGCCATCGGCCACATCCTGCAGTCCACCAACCTCATCGCCACCGTGCCCGAGCGGCTGGCCGCGCGCATGGTGGAGCCGTTCGGCCTGGCGGTGCGGCCGCACCCGGTGAAGCTGCCGCGCATCGCCATCAACCTGTTCTGGCATGCCAAGTACCACAAGGACCCGGCCAACCAGTGGCTGCGCACCCTGGTGTTCGACCTGCATTCGGACTATGCAGGCGGCTCGGCTCAATAGCGGTCGTCGTCTGTTCTGTTGCCCCAGGTGCCGACATTGGCAGACTTGAGCAGCGGTGACGCCTGGCCTGCGAGGGCCAGCTCGTCCGCCGCGGCCATGAGGTCCGGGCCGAAGCGGGCCATGGCCTTGGCCGTGAGCCGGGCCGATGGCCCCGCGATGACCAGCACGCCCGTGGTGGGCTCGCCCTTGCGGCGCACGGGCGCGGCCATGGAGCTCATGCCGGGCGCATAGCCGTCCTGGATCAGGCTGTAGCCGCGCCGGGCGTGGGCGTTCAGGGCCGTCTGCAGCGCCTTGAGCGAGGTGGGCGCATTGGGTCCGAACTGGCGCGGGCTGCCCAGGCCCTGCTTCGACACACGCGCGGCGGCCTCGTCCTCGGGCAATGTCATGAGCCAGGCGTGGCCTGCGGCGCTGCACGACAGGCGCAGGTCGATGCCCATGTCCGGGTCGTACAGCAGGCCCGAGCGGGCGCCCTGTGCCTTGGCCACCAGCGTGAGCCGGTCGCCGTCCACGATGGCCAGGCGCACCAGTTCCTCGGTGGTGCGCGCGAGCCGGTCGATCACCGGCTGGGCGATGTCCACCACGCCCGAGCGGCTCAGAAAGCTCAGGCCCATCGAGGCCATCTTGGTGGTGAGCGCGTAATCGCCCTTGTGCGGCATCTGGCGCACATAGCCATACCCGATCAGCTCGTGCAGCGTGCGGTGGCAGCCGCTGCGCAGCATGTTCAGGTCGGTGGAAATGCGCGCCAGCGCCACGCCATCGGGGTGCGCGACCAGGTACTCCAGGATGGCCAGGGATTTTTCGAGCGCTCCGCTCATGGGGTCTCCTTCGGGTTCATGACGCGATCATACGCAGCCTTTCAGTTTTTGAATGATATGTAAATGTTGAATGGTGTTCAGAAAATATGGATACCATGCGCCTCGTGCAGCGAAGCAGGGGGGCTTCACCCGGCAGGCCGCCACGATCCATCACGAAAGAAAGGAAGAGACAAGCATGACCACTTCAACCTTGCGCCGTGCGGCGCTGGCCACCATCGGTGCCCTGGCCTTCGCCTGTGCCGCGCCCTCGGCGCTGGCCCAGGACATCAAGGAGCGCAACCTCAAGTTCGCCTTCAGCCTGGCCAAGGACCACCCGCTCGGCCAGGGCGCGCAGAAGTTCGCCGATCTGGTCGCGCAAAAGAGCGGCGGCAAGATCAAGGTCACGCTGTTCGCCAATGCCGTGCTGGGCAGCGACACGCAGAACCTGTCGGCCGTGCGCGGTGGCACGCTCGATTTCGCGTCCATGGCCACGGGCCTGCTGGCCGGCATCGACAAGCAGTTCATGGTGTTCGACTTTCCCTTCCTGTTCGACAGCCCGCAGGAAGCCTATGGCCTGGCCGATGGCCCCCTGGGCACGAAGCTGCAGGCCGGGCTGGCTGCGCACGGCATCGTCGGCCTGGGCATCTGGGACCTGGGCTTTCGCAACATGACCAACAGCAAGCGCCCCATCGCCAGGCACGAAGACCTGCAGGGCCTCAAGCTGCGCGTGATCGCCTCGCCGATCTACCTGGACATGTTCAACACCCTGGGCGCCAACCCCGTGCCCATGACCTTCGGCGAGGTCTACGGCGCGCTGGAGTCCAAGGCCATCGACGGCCAGGACAACCCGGTGGGCGTGATCGAATCGGCCAAGTTTGCCGAGGTGCAGAAGTACCTCTCGCTCACGCGCCATGTCTACACCGGCATGCCCGTGCTCATGAGCAAGAAGACCTGGGACGGCATGTCCGAGGCAGAGCGCAAGCTCATCACCGATGCCGCCAACGAAGCGAAGCAGGAAGAACGCCGCATCGCCCAGGCCAAGGAGGCGGAGTCCATCACCAACCTGCGCAAGACCATGCAGGTCAACGAGGTGGCGCCGGCCGAGCTGGCGCGCCTGCGCCAGAAGGTGCAGCCCGTGGTCGACAAGTTCGCCAAGGAAGTCGGCGAGCCGCTGATGACCCAGGTCAACGCCGAGCTCGCGCGCATGCGCGGCGGCAAGTGAGGGCGGGCCATGGCACTGTTGGGTGACGCCGCCCTGGCGATGTGGTGGGACATCGCACCTGCCCACCGCGCCGAGTTCGAGGACTGGCATACGCACGAACACTTCCCTGAGCGCATGGGCATCCCCGGCTTCCACCGGGGCTCGCGCTGGTCCGCGGTGGACGGCGGCGAAGGCTTCTTCGTGCTGTACGAACTGGCGGCTTACGAGACCTTGTTCTGTGATGCCTACCTGGCGCGCCTGAACGCTCCCTCGCCCTGGTCCACAAAGATGATGCCGCACCACCGCCACATGGTGCGCAGCCAGTGCCGCGTGCTGGAAAGCCGCGGCGGCGCGCTGTCGCGCCATGCGCTCACGGTGCGGCTGTCGCCCGCCGAGGGGGCGGGCGAGCGGCTGCGTGCCCACCTGGGTGCGCTGGCAGGCTCGCTGTCATCGCGCCCCGGCACCACGGCCGGGCACCTGCTGCAGAACCAGACGCCGCAGATCGCCACCACCACGGAGCAGCAGATCCGCGGCGGGCCCGATCCGGCGGCCGACTGGGTCTTCATCGCCTGCGGGTACGAGCGGGCGGCGCTGGAAGCACTGGCCGGTGCTGAGCTGTCGGAGGCTGCGCTGGTGGCCGGCGGTGCGCAAGCTGGCGCGCTGCGCTGCCTCTACGCACTGGCGCACTCCAACACGGCGCAGGACCTGGGTTAGCAGCCCCGCAGCGCGTTGCGGTCAGACGATGCGCAGCTTCAGGTTGGGAAAACGGTCGATGTGGATTTCGATCTCGTCGCCCTTGACCACTGAGCCCACGTTTTCGGGCGTGCCCGAGTAGATGATGTCGCCGGCTTTGAGCTCAAAGGCGCGGGACAGGCGGCTGATCTGCTCGGCCACCGACCAGATCATGTGCTGCAGCGTGGCGCTCTGCTTGGTGGTGCCGTTCACCTTGAGCCAGATGTCGCCCTCCTTGATGTGGCCGACCTGGCTGACCGGGTAGAGCGGGCCCACGGGTGCGGACTGGTCGAAGGCCTTGCCGATCTCCCAGGGTTTCTTCTGGTCGCCCATCTCGCGCTGCAGGTCGCGGCGCGTCATGTCCAGGCCCAGCGAGTAGCCGAACACATGGTCCAGCGCCTTCTCGACCGGGATGTCGCGCCCGCCCTTGGAGAGGGCCACCACCAGCTCCACCTCGTAGTGGTAGTTCTTGGTGAGCGTGGGGTAGGCATGGTCGGCCACCACGCCGGGCTGCACGAACTGGATCGCGTCGGCCGGCTTCTGGAAGAAGAAGGGCGGCTCGCGCGTCGGGTCCGAGCCCATCTCGCGCGCATGGGCGGCGTAGTTGCGGCCGATGCAGTAGACGCGGCGCACGGGAAACACCTGGTCGCTGCCCACGATGGGAATCGTGGGCTGCGGCAGGTCGAAGGGGGTGGCGGCGGCTTTGCTGGCGCCTGCGGGCAGGGCGCAGCCGGCCACGGCGCCGGTGGCGAGAAGGGCGGAGTGGGTCAAGATGTTGCGTCGGGGTTGGTCCATGGTGCTTGTCTCCTGGCGTTGTAGTGGTGTGCCAGCGATTGTTGGGCCCTGGAGCCTGGGCGACTTGCACGCATCTACGGCCAAACCGGACTGGGCCCACACTGCACCAGCCGCTACCATGTGCGCATGCCTTCCCCGTCCCGACCGAACGCCCATGCACGCCTGTACGGCATGCAGGAGCGCGCCCAGCACCTGGATTTCGACATCCGCTTCCAGGGTGCGCGCGACGTGCTCAGCCGCCCGCACCGTCACGAGTATTTCCAGATCCAGGTGAGCCTGGAAGGCGGCGACCGGCAGGTGGTGGGCACGGCCACGCGGCCCTTCGGCGCAGGCACGCTGAGCTTTGTGCTGCCCTACCGCATGCACGTGGTGCCGCACCCGGTGGGCGCGCGCTATGCCATCATCAATTTCGACCAGCGCTTTCTCTGGCCCGAGCTCGACGTGCCCGCGCTGGACCTGGAGGACGTGCGCATGGCGCAGCACCCGGAGCTGGCGCCCTTCCTGTTCCAGGAGCACCTGGACTTCATATTCGGCCCCGAGGACTTTGCCCAGATCCTCCAGTGGCTCGATGCCCTGGTGGTGCACAACCAGCCGCGCACGCTGGGCTCGGCGGCCAGCATCCGCGGCACCCTGCTGCAGCTGCTGGGCCTGGCCTGCACGCGCTTCGCCGCCGACCTGCACGCCCAGGCCGCACGCCACCACCGGCAGGGCGGGGTGCACCATGATGCGCTGCAGCGCGCGCTGCGCCACCTGCGCGAGCACTCGCACGAGGACATCGCGCTCACCGACACGGCCGCGGCCGTGGCGCTGTCACCCAACTACCTTGCGCACCTGCTCAAGAAGCAGACCGGGCGCACCTTCACCGAGCTGCTGACCGAGCGGCGCCTGGAGCATGCGCGCGAACTGCTCGCCGGTTCCGACACCCTGATCCGCGAGATCGCGCGCCAGAGCGGCTTCCACGACGAGGCCTATTTCAGCCGCCGCTTCCGGCAGGAAGCCGGGCTCACGCCGCGCCAGTTCCGCCAGCAGGCCAGGCTCACGGGGTGATGCCTGCCGGGAGCGGGCGGCCCGCGCGCTCACCCACTGCCCGCAACTCGGCCAGCAGGCCGGCGGATACGGGCACGCCATCGCGGCTGCGCTGCTGCTCGCACTCGGCCTGGCGTTGCCCCGGGTAGCGGGCGCCAGGGCCGCTGGCCGCCAGGTAGGTCTGCATCCAGGCCTGTACGCTGGCATCCAAGGCCTCGCGCCCGGTGGTCAATGCAGGGTTGATCACCAGCGCAAAGGCGCTGGCGTTGGCGGCGGACCCTGCTGTACCGGCGCCCGCCTCCGGTGCCGAGGTGACGCCGCCCATGCTCGCCGCCAGGCACTCGACCAGCATCGCCAGCCCCAGGCCCTTGTGCCCGGCGATGGGCTGCATGGCGCCCTGCAGGGCGAGGGCGGGGTCGCTGGTCGGCTGCCCATCGGGGCCCAGCGCCCATTCGGGCGGAATGTATTGTTGCCCCTCGCGCACGGCCTGGGCCACGTGGCCGCGTGCCACCACGCTGTTGGCCATGTCGAACACCAGGGGCGCGTGGCCTGCCAGCGGCAGGGCAAAGGCCAGGGGGTTGTTGCCGATCACCGGGCCGCTGGCGCCCGGCAGCGCCATGACCGGTGGCGTGCGCTGGCACAGGAAGGCGAAGAAGCCCTGCTCCGCTGCTGCCGCCACGTACACCGCCAGCGCGGCCAGGTGGCCGGTGGCGCGGATGTGGCAGGCCACCAGGGGCTGCTGGCGGGCCCGGGCCATGGCCTGCTCCAGCGCGAAGCTGGCCACCACCTGGCCCAGCCCGCCGTCACCATCGCAGCGCAGCCAGCCGGCGGCATCGGACTCGATGCGCGGCACGGCGCGGGGATTCACCTCGCCGGCAGCGAGCCGTTCCACATAGCCCGGCAGGCGCGAGATGCCGTGCGTGTCGATGCCGCGCAGGCTGGTGCGCAGCAGCAGGCCTGCAGTCTGCAGGGCAGGCTGTGCGGCCACGCCCTGGGCCATGAGCACATCGGCCATCCAGGCGAGCAGGGTGGGGGCAGGGAGCAGGGCAGCTGCGGTCATGCGAAGGGACTTTGGATGCACGGCCGCGACCATCGGAGCCCGGGCCCCGCGAGGTCAGGGCCGCTCGGGGTTGAAATGCTTGCGCAGGCCCTGCCAGCAGCGGTAGTAGTCGTCCTGCAACTGGGCCGACTGCAGGGCCTGCGCCGTGGGGCGCTGCACGCAGCGGGTCTCGAACATGAAGGCCATGGTGTCCTTGATGGCGTGCGGCATCGAGAGATCGGCATTGCTGGCCTTCTCGAAGGTCTCGGCATCGGGCCCGTGGCCGGTCATGCTGTTGTGCAGGCTGGCGCCGCCGGGCATGAAGCCTTCGGCCTTGGCGTCGTAGACGCCGTGCACCAGGCCCATGAACTCGCTGGCGGTGTTGCGGTGGAACCAGGGCGGACGGAAGGTGTCCTGCATCACCAGGGTGCGCGGCGGGAAGACCACGAAGTCGATGTTGCTCACACCCGGCGTGTCCGACGCGCTGTGCAGCACAAGGAAGATCGATGGGTCCGGGTGGTCGTAGCTGATCGAGCCGATGGCGTTGAAGCGACGCAAGTCGTATTTGTAGGGCGCGTAGTTGCCATGCCAGGCCACCACGTCGATGGGCGAGTGCTCCATCTTCGCGGCCCACAGGTGGCCCATGAATTTGGCCACCAGCTCGTGCGGCGCGTCGATGTCCTCGTAGGCGGCATGCGGTGTGAGGAAGTCGCGCGGGTTGGCCAGGCCGTTGGAGCCGATGGGCCCCAGGTCCGGCAGGCGGAAGTTGGCGCCATAGTTCTCGCAGATGTAGCCGCGCGCCTCGCCGTCCGGCAGCTCCACGCGAAAGCGCACGCCGCGCGGTATCACCACGATCTCCTGCGGCTCGGCGTCGATCACGCCCAGCTCCGTCACGAAGCGCTGGCGGCCTTGCTGCGGCACGATGAGCATCTCGCCATCGGCGTTGTAGAACACGCGCCGCTCCATGGAGCGGTTGGCCGCGTACAGGTGCATGGCCGCACCGTTCTGGGCGTGTGGGTCGCCATTGCCGGCCATGGTGACGATGCCCTGCACGAAGTCGGTGGGCTCCGTGGGCATGGGCAGGGGGCTCCAGCGCAGCTGGTTGGGCGGCGTGGGCACGGCGCTGAAGTCGCTCACGATGCGGCCATGGTCGATGCGCTCGAACGGCGTATGCATGGCCGACGGGCGGATGCGGTACAGCCAGGAGCGGCGGTTGTCCGCGCGCAGCGCGGTGAAGGCCGTGCCGCTCAGCTGTTCGGCATACAGGCCGTAGGGACAGCGCTGCGGCGAGTTGCGGCCCACGGGCAGGGCGCCCGCGAGCGCCTCGGTGGCGAATTCATTTCCAAAGCCGGATTGGTAAGGGGTGCTCATGGTGTGGGCGTGCAAGGTGGGGGTGGGCGCGGCCCCCGATGGCCGCGCCTTCACGGCCCATTGTGCGGCGGTTCGCGCGCAGGTTTCCTGCGCGGCCCGCAATACCGCTGCCGGCGGCCAGGGAGATTCCTACTCGACCGTGACGCCCGCCTTCTTCACCAGCCGCGCGTAGCGCTCCTGCTCGGTCTTGAAGAACTGCAGCGAGGCTTCGGGCGACATGGGGTTGATGATGTTCTCCTGCTTGGCCATGGCGTCCCGGGTTTCGGGCATGGCGAAGGCGGCCACCACGGCGGCATGCAGGCGCTTGACCTCGGCGGCCGGCAGCTTGGCCGGGCCCACCACGGCGAACCAGCCGGCAATGTCCACGTCGGGGAAGCCCTGCTCTGCAATGGTCGGCAGGTCGGGCAGCGAGGGCACGCGCTGCTTGCCCATGATGCCGATGGCGCGCAGCGAGCCGGCCTTGAGCTGGCCCTGCACGGCGGGAAGGGCCACCACGCCCATCTCGACCTGGCCGCTCATCAGGTCCGTGACCATCGGGCCCACGCCCTTGTAGGGTATGTGGCGCACATCCACGCCCGCCGCTTCCATGAACATGGCGCCAGCCAGGTGGATGATGGTGCCGTTGCCCGAGGAGGCGTAGTTGTACCCGTCGGGTTTGGCCTTGAGCAGGGCCTGCAACTCCTTGGCATTCTTGGCGGCGACCTTGGGGTTGACCACCAGCACGAAGGGCGTGGCGCCGACGACGGAGATCGGCGTGATGTCACCCACGGCGTCGAACGGCATCTTCTTGAACACGCTGGGGTTGACCACGTGGTTGTTGGACACCACGCCCAGCGTGAGCCCGTCGGCCGGCGCGCGCACGATGACCGAGGCCCCGGTGATGCCGCCGGCCCCCGGCAGGTTCTCGATGGCCACGGGCTGGCCGTTCAGCGCCTTGATGAGCTGCGGCGCGGCGGCGCGCATGATGGTGTCCACACCCGAGCCGGCGCCCACGGGCAGCACCATGCGGATGGGCTTGTCGTTGGCGCGCACGGTGGCGGCGGCGCCGCACAGGGCCAGGCCGGCGAGGAGCAGGGCGGCGCGGCGGCGGTTCAGGTGGGGGATGGGGGTGGCTTGCATGGTGTTTGTCTCCTGGATGATTCTTGTGTGGTGAAAAGGGTCAGGCGGGTACGCGGTCGGCGCGGCGGGCCAGGCCGGCGAGGATTTCCTCGGTGTGCTCGCCCACCTTGGGCAGCGGGCTGCGCACACCGGGTCGGCGCCCGTCCATGCGCAGGGGCAGCAGCACCACGTCGGTGGTGCCCCCGTCGTCGGTCTGCATGGGCACCAGGCCGCCGCTGGCCTTGAGGTGCGGGTCGTCCATCAACTGGTCGGGCCGCACGATGGGGGCGTAGGGGATGCCGGCGGCCTCCAGCTTCGGTGCCAGTTCCTGCACGCGGTGGTGCTGCAGGATGGCGCCGAGCTTGTGCAGCAGCTGCGGGCGCACCGCCACGCGCAGCGCGTTGGTGGCCAGGGCCGGGTCGGCCGCCAGTTCGGGCGCCTCGATCACGCGGCACAGCGTGAGGAACTGCTTGTCGCTGACCGCACCGATGAACAGCTGCTCGCCGCCGGCCAGCGTGAACACGTCGTACACGCTCCAGGCCGACACGCGCGAGGGCATGGGCGGCGGTGCCTCGCCTGTCATGGCGAACTGCTGCATGTGCTGCGATGCCAGGAACACGCAGTTCTCGAACAGCGCGCTCTGGATCTCCTGGCCGCGGCCGGTGAAGTCGCGCTCGCGCAGCGCCGCCAGCACGCCGATGGCGCCGAACATGCCGCCCATGATGTCGTTGACCGAGGTGCCCGCGCGCAGCGGCCGGCCGACCGGGCCCGTCATGTACGACAGGCCGCCCATCATCTGCACCACCTCGTCCAGCGCCAGGCGGTTTTCGTAGGGGCCGGGCATGAAGCCCTTGTGTGTCACGTAGATCAGGCGCGGGTAGCGCGCGGACAGCGTGGCGTAGTCCAGCCCGAAGCCGGCCATCAGCCCGGGCCGGAAATTCTCCAGTACCACGTCGCAGGTGCCTGCCAGCTCGGCTGCGGTGGCGCGGCCCTCTTCGGTGGCGATGTCGATCACCACACTCTTCTTGTTGCGGTTGAACGAGCGGAAGAAGCCGATCCCCAGGCCCGGCAGCTCGCGCGTCTTGTCGCCGCCGGGCGGCTCGACCTTGATGACCTCGGCCCCCAGGTCGGCCAGCACCATGCCGCAGGTGGGGCCCATGACCATGTGGGTGAATTCGAGGACGCGGACGCCAGTGAGGGGCAGGCGGGCTTCAGTGGGGGTGCTCATGGCAGATTCCTGGTGGCGGGGCAATTCAGGCGGCAAGCGCTGCCTGGGGAAAGGTCTTGGGCAGTCCGGCGCGCCACAGCGTGCCGTGCAGGGTCTCGCCGGCCAGCCAGCCGGCCACCTGGCCGCGCAGTTCCAGCAGCCGGGCGATGTCGATGCCGGTGGCAACGCCCATGCTGCCCAGCAGGTAGGCCAGGTCCTCGGTCGAGACATTGCCGCTGGCGCCGGGCGCAT
This sequence comes from Acidovorax sp. GW458-11-26-14-TSB4, assembly GCF_059423865.1. NCBI lineage: Bacteria > Pseudomonadati > Pseudomonadota > Betaproteobacteria > Burkholderiales > Comamonadaceae > Acidovorax > Acidovorax sp. GW458-11-26-14-TSB4. The sequence goes on along the minus strand of NZ_JBWKYR010000002.1, from coordinate 333,838 downwards.
GCGGGCAGCCGCCGATGCCGGCCAGGCAGGCGTCGAAGCGGTCCACACCCACTTCGAGCGCGGCGTAGACATTGGCCAGGCCCAGGCCGCGCGTGTCGTGGAAGTGCCCGCACCAGAAACGCTCGCCCGCGATGCGCACGGCGTCCTCGAACAGGTCGCGCACCATGGCGGGGTCGGCATAGCCCACGGTGTCGGCCAGGCTCACGCGGTCGGCACCGGCGTCGAGCAGGGCCTGCATCAGGCGCAGCACCTCGGCCTTGTCCACCGTGCCCTGCAGCGTGCAGCCGAAGGCCGTGCCCACGCCGCCTTCGATCAGGGTGCGCGAACCTGCTGCATCGCGTGCCGCACGGATGCGCGCCACCTCGGCCACCACCTCGTCGGGCGTCTTGCGCAGGTTGGCCAGGCTGTGGGCGTGGCTGGCCGACAGCGGCACGATCATCAGGTCGGCTGCGCCCGCAATCGCGCTCTCGGCGCCGCGCAGGTTGGGCACCAGCACCGAGGCGAACAAGCCCGGCAAGGTCTTGGCATAGGCCAGCAGCTCGCCCGTGTCCGCCAGCTGCGGCAGCAGGCGCGCGGGCACGAAGGAGCCGACCTCGATCTCGCGCTGGCCGGCCGCGTGGGCGGCGTGGATCCAGGCACGCTTGTACTCGGTGGGCAGGATGGTGGCAATGCTCTGCAGGCCGTCGCGCAGGCCGACTTCGCGGATGGTGGCGGCGCGGGGCAGGCGGGCGCTCGTGGGGGGCATGTCGTTGTCTCCAGGATCTTGGATGGCACTGTAGACATTCCCGATGCATTGAAAAAGCGGTATTCTGGAAGCTTTGGCGTTCCAAATTGGAATGGCAGATCCCTTTAGACCCATGCGAGACCTGGACCTCACCACCTTGCGCCTGTTCGTCGCCGTCTGCGAGGCGCGCAACATCGCCCGTGCCGCCGAGCAGCACCACATCGTGGCCTCTGCCATCAGCAAGCGCCTGGCGCAGCTGGAGCAGCAGGTGGGCCACGCGCTGATCGACCGGCGCCGCCGCGGCGTGGTGCCCACGGGCGCGGGCGAGATCCTGCTGCAGCACGCCCGCGCCATGCTGGCCGCGGGCGACCGCGTGGGGCGCGACATGGCGGCCTATGGCAACGGCATCACGGGGCAGGTGCGCATCCTGGCCTCGGTGTCTTCGATTGCCGAGTTCCTGCCCGACGACATCGCCGCCTTCCTGCAGGTGCCAGCGCACCGCGACATCCGCGTGGACATCGAGGAGGCAGTGAGCAGCGAGCTGGTGCGCAGCCTGCGCGAGGGCGTGGTGCCCGTGGGCGTGTGCTGGGATGCGGCGGACCTCAATGGCCTGCAGACCCGCAGCTACCGGCGCGACCACCTGGCCATCATCACCCCGCTGTCGCACCCGCTGGCGCGGCGCAAGCGCTGCGCGTTCGAGGACACGCTGGCGTTCGACCACGTGGGCCTGCCCGCGTCGACCGCCGTGCATACCATGCTGGCGCGCGCGGCGGCGATCATCGGGCGGCCGGTCAATTACCGCGCGGTGGTCAGCACCTTCGATGCGTCCATGCGCTGCGTGCGTGCCGGCCTGGGCATTGCCGTGGTGCCGCGCGAGGTGGCCGAGCCCGTGGCCGCGAGCCTGGGCGTGCGCGTTCTGCCGCTCACGGACGGCTGGGCGCAGCGGCGTTTTGCCGTCTGCTTCCACGACGAAAAGAAGCTGTCACCCGCCGCGCGCATGCTGGTGGAGCACCTGCACCAGGCGGCGCTGGCGGCCGAGGGGAGTCAGGCGGCCGGATAGAGCTTGCGCACCCGGCCGAACAGGCGCACCAGGCCCAGCAGGGCGTCGATGTTCGGCGTGGCCTCGCCCACGCGGTGGCCGATCTCCTGCACCGCGGCCACCAGGGCGTCGATCTCCAGCGCGCGGCCGGCTTCCGCATCCTGCAGCATCGAGGTCTTGAACGCACCGAGCTTGCGCGTGAGGGCATGGCGCTCCTCGGGGCTTTGCGCAATCGGGCAGCCGATGCGTGCGCCGATGCGCCCGGCCTCCTGCATGGCGGCCGAGCAGAAGCCGCGCACCAGCTCGTCGTCGAGCAGACGGTCCACCGTGGCGCCGGTGATGGCCGAGACCGGGTTCATCGTCATGTTGCCCCACAGCTTGTACCAGATGTCGTAGCGCACGTCGGCCGAGTGCGTGGCCTCGAAGCCCGCGTGGTTCAGCAGCTCGGCCAGGCGCTGCACGCGCTCGCTGCGGCCACCGCCGGGCTCGCCGATGAGCAGCCCTTGGCCCATCTTGTGCAGCACCAGGCCGGGCTCGGGCGTGGAGGTGGCGGCATGCACCACGCAGCCCACCACCTGGGCCAGGGGAATGGCGCGCGTGATCTCGCCACCCGGGTCCACGCTGGCCAGCGGCACACCGCCAAAGCCCAGTAGCTCCTGGCAGAACCACCAGGGCACGCCGTTCATGGCGGGCAGCACCAGGGTCTCGGGGCCGAGCAGCGGCGCGATGCCCTGCGCCACGCCGGCGAGGGCCGGGCCCTTGACGGCAATGACCACCAGGTCCTGCACGCCGAGGTAGGCCGGCTGGTCCGTGGCATGCGCGGGTGCCTGCACCAGCCCGTCGGCCGTCTGCAGGCGCCAGCCCTTCTCGCGCAGCGCCGCCAGCGTGGCGCCGCGCGCCACCGCGCTCACCTGGGCGCGACCTGCCGCGGCCAGCCGCGTGCCGATAAAACCGCCGATGGCGCCCGCGCCGATGATGCAAACCTTCATGGAACCTGCCTGGTCGTGGAGTGGTGAGGCGCGCGAGTCTGCCCGGCTTTGCCGTTCCCCACAATCAATCCTTTCTGATGGATTGATTAGGCGGGCTGAAGAATGCCCCGGCCTTCGGCGACGTGCTCCAGCATCAGGTCCAGGTTCTGCACGGCTGCGCCCGAGGCGCCCTTGCCCAGGTTGTCGAACACCGCAGCCAGCAGCACCTGGCCGTGCTGCGCGTTGGCGAAGACCGACAGGCGCAGCTGGTTGCTGCCGTTCAGCGCCTCGGGGTCCAGGTGCTCGGTGGACTCGGCCTCGGCCAATCCGGTCACCTCCACATGGCGCTGGCCTGCGTAGTGCTGCGCCAGGGCGTGGTGGATCGCTTCGGCGCTGGTGGCTGCAGGCAGGCTGCGCAACTGCAGGGGAATGGTGAGCACGATGCCCTGGCGGAAGGCGCCGTAGGCCGGCAGGAAGAAGGGGCGCGCCGACAGGCCTGCATGGCGCTCGATTTCGGGCGTGTGCTTGTGTGCCAGGCGCAGGCCGTAGACCTGGAAGGCCGGGGCCTGCGCGCCGGGGGCTTCGTGCTCCTGCACGCGGGCGCGCCCGCCGCCGGAGTAGCCCGACACTGCGTGGATGGCCAGGGGGTGGTCCGCCGGCACCAGGCCGGCCTGCACCAGCGGGCGCAGCAGCGCGATGGCGCCCGTGGGATAGCAGCCAGGGTTGCTCACGCGCTGTGCTCTGGCGATGCGTTCGGCCTGGCCCGCGGCCATCTCGGGAAAGCCGTAGACCCAGCCTGGCGTGGTGCGGTGTGCAGAACTTGCATCGATCACGCGCACGGCGGGGTTGGTGATGGCCGCCACCGCCTCGCGCGCAGGGCCATCGGGCAGGCACAGCACGGCAATGTCGCTGGCGTTGATGGCCTCAGCCCGGCGTGCCGGGTCCTTGCGGTCCTGCTCGGGCAGGGTCAACAGGCGCAGGTCGGTACGGCCGTGCAGGCGCTCGTGGATCTGCAGGCCGGTCGTGCCCTGGTCGCCATCAATGAAGACAAGTGGTGTGCTGTTGCTCATGGGGTTCGCTCCTGCGGGGTGCCAAATGGGTGATGCGCAATCTTCGGGCGCTGCCTAGAATTTGAAAAGTTGAATTTCACAAACATCTGGGTCAGAATTTCTGAACGACATGCGTGAACTGAACCTTGATCGCCTGCGCACCCTGGTCACCATCGCCGACCTGGGCTCCTTTGCCGAGGCCGCGCGCGTGCTGCACCTGGCGGCCCCCACGGTGAGCCTGCACATGGCCGACCTGGAGGCCCAGGTGGGTGCGCCGCTGCTGCTGCGCAAGCGCGGCGAGGTGCGCGCCACGGGCGTGGGCGAGGCCCTGGTGGAGCGTGCGCGCCGCCTGCTGGCCGATGCCGACGAAACCCTGGCCGTGGTGCAGCGCCAAGTGCAAGGCCTGGCGGGGCGCGTGCGGCTGGGGGCGTCCACCGGCGCCATCGCCCACCTGCTGCCGCAGGCGCTTGAAGTGCTGGGCCAGCAGCACCCGGGCATCGACGTGCAGGTGGCGGTACTGACCTCGCAGGACACCATGGCGCGCCTGGCCGGCGGCACGCTGGACGTGGGCCTGGTGGCGCTGCCGCAGTCCGCCCGGCGGGGTGTACAGGTGGAGCCCTGGCGGCGCGACCCGGTCATGGCCTTTGTGCCCGCGCAGTGGCAGGCCCCGACGCGCGCCACGCCGCACTGGCTGGCGCGCCAGCCGCTCATTCTCAACGACGAGGGCACCAGCCTGTCGCGCCTGACCGCCGAATGGTTCGCAGCGGCAGGCGAGCAGCCCACGGCCCGCATCCAGCTCAACTACAACGACGCCATCAAGAGCCTGGTGGCTGCGGGCTACGGTGCCACGCTGCTGCCGCACGAGGCGGCGGGCAGCACGCCGCCCGACCCGCGCATCACCATGCTGGCACTGCGCCCCGCACTGTGGCGGCCCCTGGGCCTGGCCTACTGCACCGGGGCCCTTGAGAAAGCCACGCAGCACGTGCTGGAAGTCTTGCGAGAGCAGCGCCAGGCGTGAGTGCCCTTCGGCGGGCAGCGCTGGCATGCTTCGAGAGTAGAATTTGAAAGTACTACTGTGGGTGCCGGTATGTCGGAGGGCAAGAGGCGTTCAGGCATCGGAATCTGCTGCCGCAAGCCCCTCGATGGCGCGGAGTCGATGGCCCATGGTTAGGTTTGCCAACACCTGTCGATCTCTTTGCCGGGCCCATTCATGAACCTTGCCGCACCCCTTGCCATTGCCCTGAACGAGCCTCTTGGCGCGGGAACCCGGGGGACTTGCGCGCCAGGCCGATGCCCCGATGGCGGGGGTGCCGGGGCTTGACTCCCACGACCCCACCCAAAGGCATTCCTGCCCGGACCTTGGGGGGCAGCGCAAGGCTGCGCAAGCCCTTGCACCCCGCTCCCGTGGCGCAGGCGGCCAATCCCCTGGAGGATGCGGCGGCAGAGCGTGCGCCGGTACTGCAGCGCCTGCGCAAGGCGGGCCTGCGGCCCACGATCGCGCGCATCGGCATCTACCAGGTGATCGCCGGGGCCAAGCCCTTTGGCCTGTCGGCCGACGAGGTGTACCAACGGATGCTGCTGCGCGGCACCCATGCATCGGCAAGCACCGTCTACCGGGTGATCCGGGAGTTTGACGAGCATGGGCTCGTCTCCAGCGTGTGGGACGAGAGCAGAAAGGCCGTCTACCTGGTCAAGCCTGCCGAGCCCCAGTCCAGCGTGCTGCTCATCGGATGCTCGCGCACCGGCCAGTTGGTGGCCATCGATGACGCGGATCTCCATGCGCGCCTGGTTGCCGCCGCCCGGCGCTTCGGCCTGGAGATCGAAGGGCGCGAGCTGCTCGTGCGTGCGTGAGCCGCTGACCCGCTGGACCCTGTGGGATGCAGCACCGGGGAACCCGCCACAGCGTGTGAAGACGCTTACACCGGATTCGGCGCTGGCTGGACCCCGCTGGCAGGCAGGCAGGCAGGGCGCGTTGCTGGGCCAGGCACAGCAAGAGCCAGGCGGCTTCGGCCAGCACGGCGCCCAGCACATCCGGGGGGAGTGGACCCCCAAGTACACCCGGCTGGAGGCCACGCTGCACACCAGCGCCATGCCGCATGGCGCGTGCCCTGGAGCACGGCGTGCACCAACCATCCGGCCATCAAGGCGGCTGCGCAGGTGTGTCCGTCCGGGAATGGCGCTCTCGAGTTCGTCCAGGTCTCCATTGAATTCGTCAACGGCCCGGTCGATGATGGCCAGGAGATCCTTGTCGGTCATGGGGGCAGGTCGGGGCGGGGTCGAGGGGCGCGCGGCGCCGTGTCGGCAGGCGGGTTGCGCAAGTGTCCCAATGGAACGCTGCAGGCAAGCGCCGATAATGAGACGCATCCTTAACCCCTACCGCCCGCCAGGCGTTCCATTCTTGTGTTCGATGCATTTGCGGTGATGCTCCGGGAGTCCGCCGAGCTGATTCTCATCCTGGCCTCGCTCGTGGCCTGCCTGCGCTCTGCCCGCGCCGGGGACCTGCTGCGCTGGACGGCGGCCGGTGCCGTGGCGGGCTGCACGCTCGGTGCCGGGCTCAGCCTGTGGCTCATTGCCTCGGACATCGACGCGCGCTGGACTGCGGGCCTGACCTTCGTGCTGGCCGTTGGCGTGCTGCTGATGGTGAGCACCATGCTGGTCACCGCCACCTCCATTCGCTCGCGCACGCAGGCGCTGGTAGAGGTGTGGCTTGAACGTCCTTCGGCCCCGCTCGTGATCCTGGGCTTCGCCACCGTGGTGGCCTTTCGCGAGACGCTGGAGGTGGGGCTGTTCCTGCGCTCGCAGTGGTTGCGCGCCGAGGGCTTGGACGTGCTCGCCGGCGCCGCGCTGGGCGTGCTCGGCGTGGTGTGCCTGGTCATCGCATCGCGCAAGATCAGCACGCGCATCGGCCTGCTGGCGGCCTTTCGGGTGTCGGCGCTGGTGCTGTCGCTGCTCTCCATCCAGATGATGCTCGGGGCACTGGCGGAGTTCGCGCATGAGTCGGTCGCCGCGGGCGCGGATGCACAACTGCTGGCCTGGGCCCGGCCGGCACTGCCCGAAGGCCGGTGGTACGGATGGATGTGCGCGGCGCTGATGTCCATGCCCGTGGTCTGCGTGCTGCGCAGCTGGTGGCGAGAGACTTGCGCATAGCGCAAAACGGAGCGGGCCGCTGCCCTCGCGGCCGTGCAGGCAGCGCGGCCAAAAATGAAACAGGGCCGGCGCTTGCGCGCACGGCCCTGTGTCAAGGGTGCAGGGTGGCGATCAGGCCGTTGCGTCCTTGAGCTTCTTCAGCGCGCGGGTCTTGATCTTCACGCTGGCGGGCTTGGCGGGGAACCAGCGCTCTTCACCGGTGAAGGGGTCCTTGCCGAAGCGCTTCTTCTTGGCGGCCACTTGCTGCAGGCCGATCTTCAGCACGCCGGGCAGCGTGAATTCGCCGGAGCCCTTCTTGTGCACGGAGCCCAGGATGGCGGCTTCGAGCGCTGCCAGCACGGCCTTGGTGGCCTTGGGTTCCACGCCCGATTGCTCGGCCAGGTGGGCCACCAGGGTCGTCTTGTTGAAGGCGGCCTTGATGGGCTTGAGCGCTGCAGGCGTTGCTGCTGCGGCGGCGGGTGCAGCCTTCTTGGCTGCCGGTGCTGCGGCCTTCTTGGCAGCAGCAGGCGCTGCCTTCTTGGCCACGGGTGCTGCAGCCTTCTTCGCTGCGGGTGCTGCTGCCTTGGGCGCAGCGGTCTTCTTTGCAGTTGCCATGATGATGATTCTTTGTTTTCGAGAGTTGCAATGGGCCTCCTCGCATATGCAAGGAGGTGCGCGATTTTAGAAGCACTGCGCGCGCGAACGCTATAGGACAAGACCGCAAAACCCCAGCGGCCTTTGCTTGGCGTGATTTTTACAACGGCGGCAATGCGTTTTTGTGCACTGTCAGGCGCGCAGAAATGCCGAAGGCGGAGTGCCCAGGCGCTTCCTGAACATCGTGGAAAAAGCGCCGGGGCTTTCGTAGCCGAGGTCCAGCGCGACCGTGGTCACCGCATCGCCAAGCGACAGGCGCGACAGGGCCGCGAGCAGGCAGGCCTGCTGGCGCCACTCGCCGAACGACATGCCGGTCTGCAGGCGAAAGAAGCGCGTGAAGCCGCGCTCGCTCCTGTGCAGCTGCTGCGCCCAGTCGGCAGGTGACGCATGCACATCCGGCCGGTGCAGAAAGCGCGCGCACAGGGCCGCCAGCGCCGCGTCGCGCGGCATGGGCGCGAAGAAGGGCAGGGTCGGCGCACGCTGCAGTTCGTGCACGATGAGCTGCACCAGGGCGGCGTCGCGCCCCCGCCGCTCGTACTCGGCCGGCAGGCCGGCCGAGTCCAGCAGCAGCTGGCGCAGCAGGGGCGAGACCTGCAGCACCTCGCACTGCAGGGCCGCCCGCGGTGCGGCGCGCGGCTCGATGTACAGGCTGCGCGTGCTCACGCCCAGCATGCGCACGCGGTGCGGTTTGCCGGCCGGTATCCACACGCCGCAGCTCGGCGGCACGACCCAGGCGCCATCGTCCGTGCCGACTTCCATGCTGCCTGTGGCACCGTAGAGGAACTGCGCGCGCCGGTGGCTGTGCGTGTCGAGCAAGGTGCCCGCGGGGTAGTCGGTGGCAATGGCCAGCAGCGGCCGGTCCACGCCATCGACGGTGCTCAGGGGAATGTTGCGCATGGGCCTGGGCGAGTGGCTGAAATGCAAACATTATTGTCCTGGCTGCGAAAGCGGGCCAGGGCCTTGCGGGCTACGCTGGGGCCTGTGTCTTGTTGCCCTTGGATCTGCGCATGGAGTTCTACCTCGTCCTGGCCGTGTTCGGCACCCTGGCCGGTGTCACCACCGTGCTCTTCGGCTTTGGCGGTGGCTTCGTCGTCGTACCCGTGCTCTACCGCACCCTGGTGCATCTGCATGGTGCGGACAGTGCCGTCGGCCAGTCGGCCATGCAGGTCGCGGTGGCGACCTCCACCTGCGTGATGATCGTCGGCGCGGGCCTGGCCACGCGGCGCCACCACCGCGCCGGCAATGTGGACTGGGTGCAGGTGCGGCCGCTGCTGGCGGCCATTGCGGCGGGTGCGGTGGCGGGTGCAGCGGCCGCCACCGCGCTGCGCAGCGACTGGGTGCGCTGGGCCTTTGTTGCCTACCTGGCGCTCACCATCCTTGACGGCCTGCTGCGCCCGGGCTTCATCCGGCCGCGCGTTGCTGCAGCGGACCAGGCCGCCAAGCGACGGCCCTCCGGCCCGCTGACTGCCGTTCTGGGGCTGGTCATCGGTGCGGCGGCCGCGTTCCTGGGCGTGGGGGGCAGCGTGATGACGGTGCCGCTGATGCGCCGGCGCGGCGCGCCCATGGTGCAGGCCACGGCGGCGGCCAATCCCCTGTCGCTGCCGGTGGCGCTGGCCGGCACCGCCACCTACGTGCTGCTGGCCTGGAACCAGTCCGTGCCGCTGGGCGCCTGGCATGCGGGCTTCGTGGACCTCAGGGCCTTTGCGGTGCTGGTCGTGGGCTCGTGGCTCGGCATCCGCCTGGGCGGGTGCTTCGTGGGGCGCCTGCCCGATGGCCTGCACGCCAAGGTCTACCTGGCGCTGCTGACCCTGGTGCTGCTGGCCATGCTCATGCGCTGACGATCACGTCCGCGCGCCGCAGGCTGGCGTGCAGGGCGTGTACGTCCTCCTCGCGGTGGGCGAGCACGGCGCTTTGGTTGATGTAACCCTTGTCGGTGATCTCGCCCGCATCCGCATCGGGCGGCGTGCGCAGCACCAGCGCCCGCGTGGGGCATTGCGACGAGCCCGCGCCCGCCTCGCGCCGCGCACGCATCACGCTGCGCAGGGCCTCTTCCAGCCGCGGCGCATCGCCCGCGCCAGCGGCCGAGGGAAAGACCAGCATGCCCACTTCGTCGCGGTCGTGCCCGGTGAGCACGATGTCCTGCACCAGCGGCGCCAGCTGCGAGACCAGCTCCACGCGCAGCGTGCCCACCGAGACCCAGCTGCCGGTGGACAGCTTGAAATCCTCGGCCACGCGGCCGTTGAACACCACGCCGCGCTCGGGCCGCCCGGTGTCGGCCAGATAGCCTGCGTCGCCGATGCGGTAAAAGCCCTCCTGGTCGAAAGCCGCCTCGGTTTCGCGCGGTGCATTGCGGTAGCCCGGGAACACCGACACGCCCTTGACCCGCATCTCCAGCTTGCCCCCGTTGGGCACCAGCTTGAGCGTGAGGCCCGGCAGCGGCGCGCCGATGCAGCCCGCACCCTGCATGCGCCAGTGGGCCGTGGTGATGGCCGGGGCGGTCTCGGTCGCACCCCAGGAGGTGGTGAGCCACAGCGGCTGCGTGGGCCGGGCGCGCGCGGCCACAGCCTCGAGCCGCTGCCAGGTGGAGGGTGCGAGCGCCGCCGCTGCGTAGAAGGCCAAGCGCAGGCGCGAGAACACCTCGGCCGCCAGGGCCGGGTCGGATTCGAGCGCGGGCAGCAGCATGTCGAAGCCGCGCGGCACGTTGAACAGCAGCGTCGGCCGAACCTCGCGCAGGTTGCGCAGGGTCTTCTCGATCAGGCCGGGCGCGGGCCGGCCCTCGTCGACGTACAGCGCGCCGCCGTGGCACAGCACCATGTTCAGGTTGTGGTTGCCGCCAAAGGTGTGGCTCCAGGGCAGCCAGTCCACCAGCACGGGCTTTTCGTGGGCCAGGAAGCGCCAGATCTGCGCGATCATCTGCTGGTTGGCGCAGAGCATGCGGTGGGTGTTGATCACCACCTTGGGCTTGCCGGTGGAGCCCGATGTCAGCAGGTACTTGGCATGGGTGTCGGGCGTGATGGCCTCGAAGGCCTGCATCACCGCAGGCGTTTCCCGGCCCGCGAGCAACTGCTCAAAGCCGAGGGCGCCCGGGACTTCCTCTGCGTTGCGGCTGAATACCCGCACCGCGCTGCCGCCATAGCCTGCCAGGGCCGGCGCGTAGGCGCGGGCGTCCGATGCATAGACCAGGGCGGGGTCGAGCGCGGCCAGCATGCTGTGCAGCCGGCCCGGGTCGCGCGAGCGTGCATACGCACTCGACAGCGAGCATGGCGTGCGGCCGATGTGCATGGCGGCCAGCATCAGCACCGCATGGTCCACCGCGTTGTCCGACAGGATGGCGATGGGGCGCCCCGCAGGCAGATCCAGGTCCAGCAGCGACTGGGCCACCGCACCCACGGCCTGGCGCAGTTGGGCGTAGCTCAGCCGGCGCCAGTCCGCGCCATCGCCGCTGCGTTCGGCCAGGGCCAGCGCGTCGGCGGTCTCTAGCGCCCAGTGCTCCAGCCATTCGCCCACGCAGCGCGCATACAGGCCCAGTGGTTCGGGCGAGTGCAGGGTGAAGGCGCCGCCAGGCAGCGGGGTGTGGACGGTGTTCGGGGGCGCCAGCTCGGCGGGATCGTCGACGAAATCGGTGGGCATCGCGGTGTCTCTTGTTTTCTTGTGAGGGGGTCAGTCGAGATGGCCCGAGGTCTGCTTGGCGCGCAGCAGGTCCAGCAGCAGCGCATCGCGCGTGCGCGTCAGGTCCTCAGCGGTGCGCTTGCCCAGTTCTTCGGCCACGCCCTGCGCCACCTGCTGCTTCAGGGCATCGGTCATCGCGGGGGCGCCCAGGTCCTGCCACCAGCTTTCGATGGGGCCGCCCAGGTGCGCCAGCACATGGGCCACGCCGCCCGCACCACCTGAGAGGTGCAGGTTCATGAACGGGCCCATCAGCGCCCAGCGCAGGCCGGGGCCGTGGGCGATGGCGGTGTCGATGTCGGCCACCGTGGCCACGCCCTCGTTCACCAGGTGGAAGGCCTCGCGCCACAGCGCCGCCTGCAGCCGGTTGGCGATGTGGCCCTTGATCTCGCGGCGCACGTGGATGGGGCGCTTGCCGATGGCGGTGTAGAAGGCCATGGCGCGCGCAATGGCCTCGGGTGCCGTCTGCTCGCCCCCGCCCACCTCCACCAGCGGAATCAGGTGCGGTGGGTTGAACGGGTGGCCCAGCACCACGCGCCCAGGCGTGGCGCACAGCGCCTGCATGGCCGTGACCGACAGGCCCGAGGAACTCGATGCCAGCAGGGCATGGCCCGGGGCGGCGGCATCGATCTGGCGCAGCAGCTCGGCCTTGAAGTCGGCGCGCTCGGGGCCGCTTTCCTGCACGAAGTCGGCATTGGCCACCGCGTCCTCCAGCCGCTCGTGGAAGGCCAGGCGCGCCAGGCTGGCGCCCGGTGCCAGCCCCTGGCGCTCCAGCGTGGGCCAATGCGCGGCCACGGCCTCGCGCAGGCGCTCCTCGGCGCCGGGCGAGGGGTCGGTGGCGTCCACGTCCAGCCCGCGCGCCAGGAAGTAGGCGGCCCAGCTGGCGCCGATGACGCCGGTGGCCACCACGGCGACGCGCTTCACGGTCGAATCCATGCGGGGGGCTCCTTTCAGGATTCAGCGGTGAAGCCGATCTTCTTGACCAAGGGGCCCCAGCGGTCGAACTCCGCGTGCTGGGATGCCGCCATCTCGGCGGCGGTGGAGCCCTGGGCGATCAGCCCCACCACGGCCAGGCTGTCGATGACGGACTTTTCCTTGATCGCCGCATTGATGGCGGCATTGGCCGCGGCCACCACCGGGGCGGGTGTCTTGGCCGGCGCATAGAAGCCGAACCATTCCTCGGTGGTCAGCTCGGGGAAGCCCTGCTCGGCAAAGGTCGCGACCTCGGGCGAGAACGGCGAGCGCGCCTTGCCCGAGGTGGCGATCAGCCGCAGCTTGCCGGCCTTGTGGTTGGGGATGAAGTCGCCGCTCGGTGTCACCATCGCGGCGATCTGGCCGCCCACCACGTCGGTCACGCCGGGCACCGAGCCGCGGTAGGGCACATGCTTCAAGTCCACCCCGTGGTTGATGCCCAGCAGCGCGCCGATGAAGTGCGGCGTGGAGCCCGCGGCCGGCGAGCCGTAGTTGGCCTGGCCCGGGTTGGCCTTGGCCCAGGCGAGGAAGTCCTTGACGTTCTTCACCGAAGCCGGCACCAGCGGCCCCACGGCCAGGCCGTGGTGCATGATGGCTGCGATGGACACGGGCACGAAGTCCTTCACCGGGTCGTAGCTGAGCTTGCTGTAGATATGCGGGTAGATCGAGGTGCATGAGAACGGCGACAGCGTGAGTACGCTGCCATCGGCTGTGGCGCCGCGCAGGGATTCGAGCGCGATGCGCCCGCCCGCGCCGGGCTTGTTCTCCACCACGCCGGCATTGCGTGTGTAGGCCGAGCCCGCGAGCTTCTCGCCCACGCGCCGGGCCACGCTGTCGCCCGAGCTGCCGGCCGGAAAGCCGTAGAAGATCTTCACCTGCTCGATACCCTGGGCGAAGGCCGCCAGGGGCGAGAGCGAGCCCAGCGCCGCGGCAGCGCCCAGGTGGCCCAGGAAGTGGCGGCGGGTGGTGGTGTGGTGGGTCGTCATCGTCTTGTCTCCTCGTTGTGGTCTTGGGATGGTGGGTTCAGCGCGCCGGGTTGGTCAACCCGGGGCAAACTCGGGGCGTGGGCCGCCCTGGCGCGGCAGGCCCATCAGTGCGCGGGCTTCGGCCGGCGTGGCGGGCTCCATGTCCAGCTCGCGGATGATGCGCACGATGCGCTCGGTGAGCTGCACGTTGGTGGCCAGTTCGCCCTGGCGGAAGTACAGGTTGTCCTCCAGCCCCACGCGCGCATGCCCGCCCAGCAGCAGCGCGGCGACGTTGGCTTCGAGCTGCGAGGGGCCGATGCCGCTCACGCAGAACAGGCTGTTCCTGGGCAGCGTGTCCACCATCATCTGCAGGAAGCGTGGCGAGTAGGGCATGGCGTTCTGGAAGGCGCGGTGCACGTTCATCACCAGGTTGATGAAGTGCGGGCCGTCGCCGTCGTGCCCCTCCTCGATCAGCGTGGTGGTGTCCTGCAGGATGTGGGTGGGGCTGAACACCTCCCACTCGGGCTTGATGCCGCGCGCCTTCATGCCGGCGGCCAGTTCGCGCCCACGGCTGAGCGGCGTGTCCATCAGGATCTCGCGGCCATCGAAGGAGAGGTTCAGCGTGGTCGCGTCCAGGGTGCACATCTCGGCGCCGGCGTCCATGCCCTTGATGCGCTCTTCCCACGCGATCTCCCAGCGGCCGCCGGGCAGGGGCTTGACCATGTCGCCATGCACGCCACCGCCGGTGGAGTTGTTGAGCACGATGTCGCAGCCCTTGGCGCGGATGCGGCTGTTGATGTCGCGGTAGACGTTGGCATCGCAGGTGGCGCCGTCGTCGGGCCGGCGCGCGTGGATGGCGACCACGCTGGCGCCGGCGTTCCAGCAGCGCTCCACGTCGTCGGCGATCTCGACCGGCTGGGTGGGCAGGTGGGGGTTTTGCGACTTGTGGGCCATGCCGCCCGTGGGGGCGATGGTGACTATGACTTTGCGCTTGCTCATCGGGGTCCTGGTGGAGAATTGCGGGGTGCTCCGCATTGTTTTTCTGGGCACCTTTCCACTCAGTCATCGCGATGACATTTGGGGGCAGGGTATACGCGGGGCCTGTGTTTTCTTCCGGGAGAAATCCACTTTGTCACCCCCTGCGACACGGCCTTCCACCACCAGCCTGCTGGCTGCGTCCGCCTGGTTCCCGCTGCTCGACGCGCCGGCGCAGCAGCGCGTGCTCGACGATGTGCGCGAGGTGGAGGTGCCCGCAGGCGGCGCGCTGTGCCGGCGCGGCGACATCCCCGTGCACTGGTTCGGTGCCATCGAAGGCCTGCTCAAGTGGTCCGTGACCTCGGACGACGGGCGCGCCGTGACCCTGGGCGGCCTGTCGGCCGGCAGCTGGTTCGGCGAGGGCACGCTGCTGCGCGCCCTGCCGCGCACGGCCGACATCATCGCCCTGCGCCCCAGCCGCGTGGCGGTGCTGCCGGTGGAGACCTTTGCGTGGCTGCATGCCACGCAGCGCAGCTTTGACCACTTCCTGCTGCGCCAGATCAACGAGCGCATGCACTGGTTCCTCGGCACCTTCACGGCCCACCACCTGCTCGATACCGACAGCCAGGTGGCGCGCGCGCTGGCCGGCCTGTTCCACCCCTTTCTCTACCCCGGCATGGACCGCCACCTGCAGATCTCGCAGGAGGAGATCGCCAACCTCACGGGTGTCTCGCGCCAGCGCTGCAACGCGGCTTTGAAGCGCCTGCAGGAGTCAGGCATCCTGCAGATCGAGTACGGCGGCATCACCGTATTGGACCTGCCCGGGCTCAGGCGCTACGTCGAATAGACAGGAAGTCCGCAGCCGCCGCGATCACCGCCTCTGGCTGGTCGCGGTGCGGCGAGTGCCCGCACGCCGGCAGTTCCAGCAGCTGCGCACCCGGCACCTTGCGTGCGATGCCGCGGATCTGTTCCAGCGTGCCGTACTCGTCGTCCACCCCCTGGATGGCCAGCACGGGCGCTCGGATGGCGGCGATCTCGGCCTCGATGTTCCATTGCCGAAAGGGCGGGTGCAGCCAGATGCGGTTCCAGCCCCAGAAGGCCGAGTCCGCGTCATCGTGGTAGCGGCCGAGCTTCGCGGGCAGGTCGGTGCGCTGGTAGGCATCGCGCGCGATCTCGATGTTGGCGATGGTCACGTCCTCGACGAAGATGTGCGGCGCCATCAGCACCAGGCCGCGCACCGCATCGGGGAAGCGCGCCGCGTACAGCAGCGCGATCGATCCGCCATCGCTGTGGCCCAGAAGCCAGGGCGCCTCGGTGAGGCCGACCGCATCGAAAAACGCCGGCAGCACCTCGTGCGCCTGCCGATGCATGAAGTCCAGGTCCCAGGTCTCATCGGCTTCCCGCGGGGTGGATCGGCCATAGGCCGGGCGCGAGAACACCAGGCCGCGCACGCCCGCCGCGTTGCACAGCCGCTCGGGGAAATCCTTCCACATCGCCACCGAGCCCAGGCCCTCGTGCAGGAAGACCAGCAGCGGGGCCGTGCTGCGCTCGGACGCGATCCACTGGTGCTCGATGCGCGCCGTGCGGCCGCGCCATTCGATGCTGGCGAACTCCGTGGGCCCCTGCGTCACGCGCGGGCCTCCTTCTCGCGCAGGCGAAAGCGCTGGATCTTGCCGGTGGCCGTCTTGGGCAGCTCCTCGATGAACTCGATGAAGCGCGGGTACTTGTAGGCTGCCAGTCGCTCCTTCACGAAAGCCTGCAGCGCCTGCGCGTCCACCTGCTGGCCCGGCTTGAGCACCACGTAGGCCTTGGTCTTGGTCAGGCCATCGCCGTCCTGCACGCCGATCACGGCCGATTCGAGCACGGCAGGGTGCTGCATCAGGGTGGCCTCCACCTCGAAGGGCGAGACATAGATGCCGCTGACCTTGAGCATGTCGTCGCTGCGGCCGGCATAGGTGTAGTAGCCGTCTGTGTCGCGGGTGTACTTGTCACCGCTCTTGGTCCAGCCGCCCTGGAAGGTCTCGCGCGACTTCTCGCGGTTGGCCCAGTACATCAGCGCCGCGCTCGGGCCGCGGATGTACAGGTCGCCCACCTCGCCGTCGGGCACGGGCCGGCCGTCCTCGCCTCGCAGCTCCACCTCGTAGCCCTGCACGGGCTTGCCGGTGGTGCCGTAGCGCACATCGCCCGGGCGGTTGGAAATGAAGATGTGCAGCATCTCGGTGGAGCCGATGCCGTCGATGATCTCGCAGCCGAAGCGCTCCTTGAAGCGCTGGGCGATCTCGCCAGGCAGGGCCTCGCCGGCCGAGGAGCACATGCGCAGCGCCACGGCTTCTCGCGCGGGCAGCGCGGGCGAGGCCAGCATGCCCGCAAAGCCCGTGGGCGCGCCGAAGAACACCGTGGGCCGGTGCTGCGTCCAGCGGCGGAAGGTGGCGTCGGGCGTGGGCCGCTCGGCCATTAGCACCACGGTGGCCCCCACCGAGAGCGGGAAGGTCAGCGCGTTCCCCAGGCCGTAGGCGAAGTACATCTTGGCGGCCGAGAAGCACACGTCGTCCTCGGTCAGGCCGAGCACCGGCTTGCCATAGAGCTCGGCCGTCCACCACAGGTTGGCGTGGGTGTGCACCGTGCCCTTGGGCTTGCCCGTGGAGCCCGAGGAATAGAGCCAGAAGCCCGGGTCGTCCGCCGCGGTGCTGACCGGTGCGGCGAGTGGCGCAGCCTGCGCCAGCGCAGCCTCGAAGTCCTGCGCGCCCTCGGGCAGCGGCCCGGCGGGCTGCGAAACCAGCAGGGTGCGCACCTCGTGCGGGGTGCGGCCCATGGCGTCTTGCAGCACGGCCAGCAGCGCCCCCGAGACGATGGCTGCTTGTGCGCGGCTGTGGTCCAGCATGTAGGCGTAGTCGTCGGCCGTGAGCAGGGTGTTCACCGCCACCGGCACCACGCCCGCGTACAGGCAGCCCAGGAAGGCCACGGGCCAGTCGCTGCAGTCGTGCATGAGCAGCAGCACGCGCTCTTCGCGGTGCACGCCCGCGTGGGTGAGCGCCGCGGCCAGGCGCCGGGCGCGGTCTTCGAGCGCGCCGTAGGCCAGGCTGCCCCGGTCGTCGATGTAGGCGGTGCGCTGTGCGCGGCCCCGGTTCAGGTCGAACAGGTGCTGGGCAAAATTGAATCGTGGGGGCAGGCCCATGGTGTTGTCTCCTTTGGCCCTCTCGGGTCGGGTGCGCGCTTGGTGCCGCGTCTGTGGTGGTGTGTGGTGTCAGAGGCCCAGCGCCGCCAGCACGCCGGGGCTGGCCTGCACGGCCGTGCGCTGGTGGTAGAAGGCAAGGGCACGCAGACCACCCAGTTCGGCGCCACCGCCCGCGCGGCCCGGGCCGCCGTGCTGCGACATGGGCATCACATTGCCGTGGCCGGTGTGGGTCTGCGCCACATCGGGCGTGACCACATGCACGCGGCCATGGCTGGCGGCCACGGCCAGCGCGGTCTGTGCCAGCGCGGCCTCGTCGCTGCCATAGAGCGAGGTGACCAGCGAGCCCTGGCCGCGGTGTGCCAGCGCCACGGCATGGGCGCTGTCGCGGTAGGGCAGCAGCGTGGCCACGGGGCCGAAGACCTCCACGTCGTGCACCGCCTGCGCCGCATCGGCATCGCGTGCGCCCAGCAACACCGGGCCGATGCAGGCGGCCACGGCGGGGTCGGCATCCAACAGCGGGCGGTCGCGCCCGTCGTGCAGCACCGTGGCCTGCGCTTGCAGCGCGGCCAGGCCTTCGCGCACGGCAGCCAGCTGGGCCCGGCTGACCAGCGCGCCCATGCGCACACCGTCGTTGCGCGGGTTGCCCACGCTGATGCCGGCGAGCTTGGCGGCTATGGCCTCGGCAGCCGCGTCATACACCTCGGCCGGCACCAGAATGCGGCGGATCGCGGTGCATTTCTGGCCCGACTTCACCGTCATCTCGCGCACCACTTCGCGCACCAGCAGGTTGAAGGCCTCGCTGCCCGGCGCCTCACCCGGCAGCAGCAGGGCGCTGTTGAGGCTGTCGGCCTCGATGTTGGCGCGCACCGAGCGCTGGGCCACGGCAGGGTGCGAGCGGATGATGCCTGCCGTCTCGGCCGAGCCGGTGAACGACACCACGTCGAAGGGCTGCAACTGGTCCATCAACCCGGCCGAGCTGCCCGCGATGACCGACAGCGCGCCCGCGGGCAGCACACCTGCCTCCACCACATCCTTGACCATGCGCTGGGTGAGCCAGGCGGTGGCCGTGGCGGGCTTGGCGATGACCGGCACGCCCGAGAGCAGGGCGGGCGCGGCCTTTTCCCACAGGCCCCAGGAAGGGAAGTTGAAGGCATTGATGCACAGCGCCACGCCCCGCGTGGGCACCGACAGGTGCTGCGACTGGAATACCGGCTCCTTGCCCAGGCGCACGGCGTCGCCGTCGCGCAGCGCGCGCACATCGCCCAGGGCATCGCCCCACTTGGCGTACTGGCCCAGGGTGAAGATGGCACCGTCGATGTCCACGGCCGAATCGTTCTTCACCGTGCCGGCATTGGCGGTGGCGATCTCGTAGTAGGCATCGCGGTGGGCCTGCAGCACCTTCACGATGGCCCCCAGCAGCGCGGCGCGCTCGCGGTAGGTCAGCGCGCGCAGGGCAGCGCCCCCCTGCTGGCGCGCAAAGGTGAATGCCTCGGCCAGGTCGAGCCCGGTGGAATCCACGCGCACCAGTTCGTTGCCCAGCACGGGGTCGAACAGCGGGGTGCCCGCGCCCGTGCCGATCTGCCAGCGGCCGGCGGCGTGGTTGGAGAGAAGTTCGGTCATACAGATAGAGAGATAAAAACGCGGGTCAGTTCTTCGTGAACTGGATCTGGCCCTCAGGGAGCAGGTAGAGCACCAGGGCACGGCCCTGGGCCACGGTGGGCCTGTGGGCGGTTCCCGGGCCATAGACGCACCAGCCCGCGGGCCGGCCATCGAAGGTGGCGCTGCTGCCTTCGATGGGCATGATCAGGTCGATCTCGCCATTCGGATGCGTGTGGTGCGGGCCGGCCAGGTCCTGCATGTCGACGACATCCACCGAGAAGCGGTGCAGCGCGTCCTCGGCCTTGAAGACCCGGCCGTACTTGATGCCGCCGCCCTCGCGCTCGCACAGCCAGCCTTCGGCCACGCCGGTCTGGCAGGCGCTGCGCAGCTGTTCATAGGTGGTGCTGCCTGCGCCGTGGGCGGCGTTGAGCCACTGGTCCAGCGCCGCGTCGAGCGGGCGGCCGTCGATCTGCGCGGTGAGGTCGGCGATCAGGGCGTGGAAGGCTTGTTGGCTGGCGGGGCGGGTCGTCGTCATCGTGGCGGGCTCTCTTGGAAGCTGGCTGGGGCCGGGACATGTGCACGGCCGTTGGCCATTGATGGCCTTGCGGTATCGCATAACGTGCAGTATCTTGCGTGCGACTGAACGATAAACTTCGATGTGACGTTCGTCAAGCACTATAGTGCATATATTTAGGTGGCGCCTCGGAGGGCACAATCCGGTGGTGTGAACAAGGACGCGCATGAATGAGCAAGACGACGCAGTGCTGGCCACTGCGCCCACCGACGGCAATGGCGCTGCCGCGCCAGGCGGCGAGGCCCGCAACCCGCTGCTGACGGCGCTGGGTGAGCGCGTGCGCAACCTGCGCGCGCAGCGTGGGCTCACGCGCAAGGCCGTGGCCCTTGCGGCCGACGTGTCCGAGCGCCACCTGGCCAACCTGGAGTACGGCACGGGCAACGCCTCCATCCTGGTGCTGCAGCAGGTGGCGGGTGCACTCCACTGCTCCCTGGCCGAACTGGTGGGCGACGTCACCACCAGTTCGCCCGAATGGCTGCTGATCCGCGAACTGCTGGAGAACCGCAGCGAGGCCGATCTGCGCCGCGTGCGCATTGCCCTGGGCGAACTGCTGGGCACGGCTTCGGTGGATCCGGCGCGGCACACGCGCATCGCCCTCATCGGGCTGCGCGGCGCGGGCAAATCCACCCTGGGCCAGATGCTGGCGGACGACCTGGAACTGCCTTTCGTGGAACTGAGCCGCGAGATCGAGAAGCTCGCGGGTTGCAGCGTGCGCGAGATCCACGACCTCTATGGCACCAACGCCTACCGCCGCTACGAGCGCCGTGCGCTGGAGGAAACCATCCAGATCTACAGCGAGGTGGTGATCGCCACGCCCGGCGGCATCGTCTCCGACCCCGCCACCTTCAACGAGCTTTTGGCCCACTGCACCACCGTGTGGCTGCAGGCCGCCCCCGAGGAGCACATGGGCCGCGTGGCTGCGCAGGGCGATACCCGCCCCATGGCCGCCAGCAAGGAAGCCATGGACGACCTGCGGCGCATTCTCAACGGGCGCGCGGCCTTCTATTCCAAGGCCGATCTCTCGGTGGACACCAGCGGCAAGAGCCTGGCGCAGGCCTTCAATGGATTGCGCACTGTCGCTCGCCAGTCCATGAGCGCATTCTGAGCGCCTGACCCCGCCATCTGCGGGGCAAAGCAGACACACCTTTCGCAACGAAAAAAGCAGCCCAGGCATTGACGCGCCCGTAAACATGCATCATGATGCATGTCATTGAAATCAAAAGCTGCATTATTTTTCTTGTTCTGAGGTTTGCAGCCGCCCCCGGCCCCACAGGAGACATGCCATGACCGCCACCACCACCACCAGCGCCCCGGCGCGCGTCGACTACCGCACCGAACCCGGCCAGTACCGCCACTGGTCGCTCAGCGTCGAGGGCGCCATCGCGCGCCTGTCGCTCAACATCGCCGAGGACGGCGGCATCCGCCCCGGCTACAAGCTCAAGCTCAACAGCTACGACCTGGGTGTGGACATCGAGCTCAACGACGCGCTCAACCGCGTGCGTTTCGAGCACCCCGGGGTGCGCACCGTGGTCGTCACCAGCGGCAAGGACCGCATCTTCTGCTCGGGCGCCAACATCTTCATGCTGGGTGTCTCCAGCCACGCCTGGAAGGTGAACTTCTGCAAGTTCACCAACGAGACGCGCAACGGCATCGAGGATTCTTCAAAGCATTCGGGCCTCAAGTTCCTGGCCGCCGTCAACGGCGCCTGCGCGGGCGGCGGCTACGAACTGGCCCTGGCCTGCGACGAGATCCTGCTGGTGGACGACCGCTCGTCGGCCGTCTCGCTGCCCGAGGTGCCCCTGTTGGGCGTGCTGCCGGGCACCGGTGGCCTGACCCGCGTGACCGACAAGCGCCATGTGCGCCACGATCTGGCGGACATCTTCTGCACCAGCGTGGAAGGCGTGCGCGGCCAGCGTGCGGTGGAATGGCGCCTGGTGGATGCGGTGGCCAAGCCGGCCCAGTTCGCTGCGGCGGTGCAGGCACGTGCCACCGAGCTGGCTGCCGGCAGCGACCGCCCGGCCGGCGCCAAGGGCGTGGCCCTGACCCGGCTGGAACGCGAGGACGGTGCGGACAGCTTGGGCTATTCGCACGTGCAGGTGCAGATCGACCGCGCCAAGCGCACTGCGACGATCACCGTGAAGGCCCCCACGGGCGCACAGCCCGCGGACATCGCCGCTATAGAGGCGGCCGGCACGGCCTGGTGGCCGCTGGCCCTGGCGCGCGAACTGGACGACGCCATCCTCAACCTGCGCACCAACGAGCTCGACATCGGCACCTGGCTGCTCAAGACCGAGGGCGATGCCAAGGCCGTGCTCGCTTCCGACGCCGTGATGCTGGCGCACAAGGACCACTGGCTGGTGCGCGAAACCATCGGCGCGCTGCGCCGCGCACTGGCGCGGCTCGATGTGTCCTCGCGCACGTTGTTCGCGGTGGTGCAGGAGGGCTCGTGCTTCGCCGGCACCCTGGCCGAGCTGGCCTTCGCCGCCGACCGCAGCTACATGCTGGCCCTGCCCGACGACGCCGAGCGCGCGCCCAAGCTCACGCTCAACGAATTCAACTTCGGCTTCTTCCCCATGGTCAACGACCAGAGCCGCCTGCAGCGCCGCTTCTACGAAGAGGCCGCGCCGCTCGACGCCGCACGCGCCGCGGCGGGCAAGCCGCTCGACGCCGACCAGGCCCTGGCCCTGGGTCTGGTCACCGCCGCACCCGACGACATCGACTGGGACGACGAGCTGCGCATGGCCATCGAGGAGCGCGCCGCCATGTCGCCCGACGCCCTGACCGGCCTGGAAGCCAACCTGCGCTTTGCCAGCAAGGAGAACATGGCCACGCGCATCTTCGGCCGGCTCACCGCCTGGCAGAACTGGATCTTCAACCGCCCCAACGCCGTGGGCGACAAGGGCGCGCTCAAGGTCTACGGCACCGGTGAAAAAGCTGGCTTTGACCTGAACCGCGTCTGATCCCGCCGCCCGAACCATCCAAGGAGACCTCCATGAGCACGATCAACTACAGCGAGAAGATCCCCAACAACGTCAACCTCGGCGAAGACCGCACGCTGCAGCGCGCGCTCGAAGGCTGGCAGCCCAACTTCATCAACTGGTGGGACGACGTGGGCCCCGAGGGCTCGACCAACCACGAGGTCTACCTGCGCACCGCCGTGAGCGTGGACCCGCAGGGCTGGGCCCAGTTCGGCCACGTGAAGATGCGCGACTACCGCTGGGGCATCTTCCTGAACCCGGGTGATGCCAACCGCGAGATCCACTTCGGCGACCACAAGGGCGAGAAGGCCTGGCAGGACGTGCCCGGCGAGCACCGCGCCAACCTGCGCCGCATCATCGTCACGCAGGGCGACACCGAGCCCGCCTCGGTCGAGCAGCAGCGCCACCTGGGCCTCACGGCGCCCAGCATGTACGACCTGCGCAACCTGTTCCAGATCAACGTGGAAGAGGGCCGCCACCTCTGGGCCATGGTCTACCTGCTGCACAAGCACTTCGGCCGCGACGGCCGCGAAGAGGCCGAGGCCCTGCTGCAGCGCACCTCGGGCGACGAGAACAACCCGCGCATCCTGGGGGCCTTCAACGAGGCCACACCCGACTGGCTGGCGTTCTTCATGTTCACCTATTTCACGGACCGCGACGGCAAGTTCCAGCTCTCGGCCCTGGCCGAAAGCGCCTTCGACCCGCTGGCGCGCACCACCAAGTTCATGCTGACCGAAGAGGCGCACCACATGTTCGTGGGCGAGAGCGGCGTCTCGCGCGTGCTCACGCGCACCGCCCAGGTCATGAACGAGCTCAAGACCGACGACCCGCAGAAGATCCGCGCCGCTGGCGCTATCGACCTGGGCACGGTGCAGCGCTACCTGAACTTCCACTACAGCGTCACCATCGACCTGTTCGGTGCCGACCAGTCGAGCAACGCCGCCATTTTCTACAGCTCGGGCCTCAAGGGCCGCTACGAGGAAGGCAAGCGCACCGACGACCATGTGCTCAAGGGCCAGACCTACACGGTGCTGGAGGTCCGTGACGGCCAGCTCGTCGAGAAGGAAGTGCCCATGCTCAACGCCCTGAACGAGGTGCTGCGCGACGACTTCATCAAAGACTCCGTCGCCGGCGTGGGCCGCTGGAACAAGGTGCTGGAGAAGGCCGGCATCCCTACCCGCCTGGTGGTGCCGCACAAGGCCTTCAACCGCCAGATCGGCGCGCTCGCCGGCATCAAGATGTCGCCCGAAGGCCGCGTGGTCAACGAGATGGAGTGGGCCGCCAAGAAGGACGAATGGCTGCCCAGCGCCGAGGACTTCGCCTTTGTCGCATCGCTGATGGGCCGCGTGGTCGAGCCCGGAAAGTTCGCCGGCTGGATCGCCCCGCCGGTGATGGGCATCAACCGCCAGCCGGTCGACTTCGAGTACGTGCGTTTCGGCTGATGGACAAAGCAGTGCCCTCGGCGTATGAACGAGGGCAGCAGGGATGGCGGCCGGCCCCACGAGCATTGCAGGCCCCATCCCGCCCCCCGCACCTGCGGGGGTGACACAGGAGAATTACATGGACATGGCCGTTGAAGCCGGGGTCATCAAGCAGCACCTGATCGACCCGGAAATCTGCATCCGCTGCAACACCTGCGAGGCGACCTGCCCCGTCAACGCGATCACGCACGACGACAACAACTACGTCGTGCGAGCCGACGTCTGCAATGGCTGCATGGCCTGCATCTCGCCGTGCCCCACCGGCTCCATCGATAACTGGCGCACCATGCCGCTGGTGCGCGCCTATTCGATCGAAGAGCAGCTGACCTGGGAGTCGCTGCCCGCCGAGCTCAGCCCAGAGGAGCTGGCTGCGGCAGGCGCCGATGCCGGGGAAGGGGACGCACCTGCAGCGGCACCTGTGGCCGTGGCCACCGCCGAACCCGGGGTGCAGCCCCAGCCGCCCCTGCACCGCGGTGCCACGGTGCCGCCCTGGTCGGCGGCGCATGCCTACACCAACCTCTACCCGCCCAAGTCACCCACCACGGCCACGGTGGTCGGCAACTTCAACTGCACCGAGGTGGGTTTCGAAAGCGAGACCCACCACGTGGTGCTGGACTTCGGCAGCCTGCCTTTCCCCGTGCTGGAGGGGCAGTCCATCGGCATCATTCCACCGGGCACCGACGCCCTGGGCAAGCGCCACCATGCGCGCCAGTACTCGATTGCCAGCGCGCGCAATGGGGAGCGGCCGGGCTACAACAACCTGGCGCTCACCGTGAAGCGCGTCACCTCCGACCACGATGGCACGCCTGTGCGCGGCGTGGCATCGAACTATGTCTGCGACCTCCAGGTGGGCGATACGGTGGAGGTGGTGGGCCCGTTCGGCCACTCGTTCCTGATGCCCAACCACCCGAAGTCGCACGTGGTGATGATCTGTACCGGCACCGGCAGCGCCCCGATGCGCGCCATGACCGAATGGCGCCGCCGCCTGCGCAAGAGCGGCAAGTTCGAGGGCGGCAAGCTGATGCTGTTCTTCGGGGCGCGCACCCAGCAGGAGCTGCCGTACTTCGGCCCGCTGCAAAGCCTGCCCAAGGACTTCATCGACATCAACCTGGCCTTCTCGCGCACTCCGGGCCAGCCCCGGCGCTACGTGCAGGACCTGATGCGCGAACGCGCGCCGGACCTGGCCGCACTGCTGCGCGACGGCAACAGCCATTTCTATGTCTGCGGCTTGAAGAGCATGGAGGAGGGCGTGCTGCTCGCACTGCGCGACGTGGCGGCCGACGCGGGTCTGGACTGGGACGCCCTGTCGGCCACCCTGGCGCGCGAAGGGCGCCTGCACCTGGAGACCTACTGAGGCTTACGTGCCTGTCAAGCTGGCCAGGCCCTCCTGCCGCACCAGCTCCTCGTACCACTGCTGGTAGCCCGCGCTGCTCGGGTGCAGGCCATCGGCCGCATGCAGCTCGTCGGCGCGTTGCACGAACGGGTCCAGCGCGCGCGGCTTGAGCAGGCGCACGTAGCGCACGCCGCTGTCGAGGGCGATGGTCTGCGCGGTGGCGTGCAGGCGCTTGGAGCGGCTCTCCATGAACCACGAGACCGGGGGCACGAAGAGCGGAGCATGGCCGACATTGCCGCAGGGCATCAGCACCACCTGCTTGCCGCGCGCCTTGGCGGTGCGGATGACCTGTTCCATGTGGTCGTGCAAATGCTGTTCCGACGTCAGCCGGATCACGTCGTTGCCGCCGGCCAGCACCAGCACCAGGTCATAACCCGTGCCGGCACGCTCGAGCTGGGCCTGCACGTCCTCGAACTTGGCACCATTGGAGGCCAGGTTGTCGATCTGCCAGCGCGGATGGGCGCTGCCGATGCGCCCCACCAGGCTGTCCTCGGGGCGGGCCGCGCCGGTGCCCACGGCGGTGCTGTCGCCCACCACGAGGATGCGCCGCTCGGGCTGGGACGGCTGGGCGGTGTAGGGGCGCGATGCCTTGGCCAGGTCCGATGCCGTCATCAGGCGCCAGGGGGCGCAGCCGGTGAGCAGCAGGGCACCTGCCGCGACGGCGGCCAGGGCCCACCAGCGCGGTGACGGGGCGTGAAAGTGGCGGGCAGGGTGGGGCATGGGGCGGTGGTGCAGGTGACAGGGGTCGATACTGCAGAGTACGCGCCGAAACCGGCCCTGGATGTCGGATGCCTCGATGCCCGCGCGTAGGACGCCGGGCCACGCCTGCGCGCTCCGCTGGGCCCTACTTCTTGAACACCACGGCTTCCAGGCCCATGCCGCGGATGGTCTGCGCGGCCGTGTCGGCCTCGGACTTGCTGGCGAAGGGGCCCACGCGCACTCGGATGCGCGGGCCTTTGGCGCTTTCCAGCGGCTGGCGGAAGGCCGGCAGGCCCTCGTTGAGCAGGCGCGACTGCGTCTTGCGCGCATTGGCCTCTTCGGCGAACAGGCCCACGTTGATGTAGAAGCCCGATGCGCTGCCCACCATGGCGAGCTCGGGGTCGCTGGCGGCCGAAGCTGCGGGGCTGGCCGGTGCGGGCGCGGGCGCTGGCCGGGCGGGCTTGCTGGCGGCCGGGGTGCTGGCCGTGGCCTTGGATGCGGGAGCGGCTGGGGCACTGGCCCGGGTTTTGGCAGGGGCGGGGGCCTGCGGTGCCGCGGCAGGTGCCGGGGCCGGCTTGCTGGCGGCCGCCGCGGGAGCGCTTGCCCTGGGTGCCGCGGGCGCGGGCGCCTTGGCCAAGACCGGCGCGGGTGCGCTGGCTGCGGCGGGTGCCGTGGGGGCGCTGGCCGGCTGGCTGCGCGCGGCGGGCGCCGAGGCCAACTGCGGCGCGGCAGCCGGCACGGGGACTGGTGCAGGGGCAGGGGCAGGTGTCGAGGGTGCGGCGTTTTCCGCGCTGGCTGGCGGGGCGGTCTCGGAGGCCGCGCCGATGCTTCCCGAGGCGCTGGGCGCGGCAGGTGGGGCGGCGGCGCCGCGCAGTACCGACACGGCCGCCAGGCCCGAGGTTGGAAGCGGCGCGGAGGCCGCAACCGCAGGGGCTGGGGCACTGGTGGCCACAGCGCTGCTGGCTTCGGGCGCGCTGCCGGGCGGGAACAGCATGTAGGCCAGCAGGGCCGTTGCCACCACGATCACATGCCCGATCACCACGGTGCTCAGCCGCTGGCGCGAACTGGCCTGGCGCTCCAGCAGCGCGGCGGCCTCGGGCAGCGTGCGCGAGGCCGACAGCGCGCGCGCGATGCGCTTGCGGATCTCGGTGTGCAGCACGGCATTGGCAAACAGGCCCGGCAGGGCGCAACTGAACAGCACGATGGCCGCCAGGAGGCCCCACTCCACCTGCTGCGGCAGGTGCAGGAACTGCCGGCCCAGGCCGAAGACCAGCAGCGCCAGCCCCTCGGCCGCAGCCACGTAGACCAGGGCCGCGCCCCAGAGCTGGCGGAACACCAGCCAGCTCAGCGTGAACAGCGCGGCCGGCCAGTTCCAGGTGGTGGTGGTACGCCCTGCATCGTCGAAGCGCGCGAAGATGGGCAGGTAGTGGTCTGCGTTCACCGGGCCCAGGGCGACCCGGTACAGCGCCGTCATCGTGTTGTCCGACGGGGAGTCCAGCGACATGGGTGCGATGGCGTTGGCAGGGTCCAGTGTCAGGGGCATGCCCGATTCTGGCACGGGCCATGGCCCTCGTAAAAGAGGGAAGTGGCCGGCAGGCGCCCCCTTCCCGCTGCGATCAGACGCCGCCGCGGACCATGGACATGACCTTGGCAGCGTCCAGGGTCGAGGCCTTTTCGCGGATCTGCGGCAGGTACTGGGCCTGCAGGTCCTTGGCCGGGCCCAGCAGGTTCTGGAAGCTTTCGCGCAGCACGGCGGTGCTCATCACGCGCCCGCCTGCGTAGTAGCGCTTGGCCACCTGGCCCAGCGCATAGGTGGTGGCGAACGAGAAAGCCACGCCCGTGGCTGCCTGGCCGATGCCGCCGATGGTGCGGCCCGCCACCTTGCCCAGCAGGCCGCCGAGCAGCTTGCGGCCGAACTGCTCGATGTACTGCGAGGCCATGCCCACGCCGGCCGCCGCGATGAAGTCCTTGATGTGGCCCTGGTCCAGCTCCACGCCATGCGCCTTGCCCACGGCATAGACCATCTTCACCTGCAGGGGGATGATGGCCATCGAGGCCCAGGACTGCGGCAGCAGCTCCAGCGCGCCGCACAGCAGCGCGTAGTTGAGGATGCTCTTGTCCAGCTCGGCATCTGGCACCTGCGGCACATTGCGAACGGGCAGGGCCGCCGCTGCGGCTGCAGCCACCGTGCCCGCGGCCACAGGCGCCAGACCCCGGGCAATGGGGGCGGCACGCTCGGCCACTTCCACCAGCGCATCGGCCTGCTGCTCGAAGGCCGCGGTGTCGCCGTCGCCGAGCTGCAGCCAGCCCTTGAGCTGCGCCAGGAAGGCGCGCTCGGTCTCGGTCTGGCGCCCATCCACGTCGCAGACGCAGACCGCCATCTCGTAGGCCAGCTGGCGCAGGCCCGGCTCGGTCAGCGCGGTGGCGGCGGCCTGGGCGCTGGTGCGCTGCAGCAGCACATCCTGAACCAGGCGCGGCAGGTCGATGGCCGGCGCGTCCTGGGCCAGCGATTGGGCGATGCGCCGGATCTCCTCGCGCTCGCTGTCGCCCTTGTGGCCATCGGCGAAGGCGGCGAACAGGGCGATGGTGAGAATGGCTTGTTGCTGGTCGAGTTGCATGGTGGCGTGGCTCCTGAGGAAGCCGTGGGTGGCAGGACAGGGGTGCAGTGTGGCAAACCCAGGCTTTTCCATCACTGCGGTGGGGGCTTGCAGGGGGGGGCAATGGCCGTACCGCTGCAAGGACGTGCCAATCGTCCTAGGATATTGTCCTGACCTCCTGGTGACCGCATGACCACAGCCCTCAAGATCGATTTCGTCTCCGACGTTTCCTGCCCCTGGTGCATCATCGGCCTCAAGTCGCTGGAACAGGCGGCCGAGCGCCTCAAGGGCGAGGTCGCGCTGGACCTGCACTTCCAGCCCTTCGAGCTCAACCCGCAGATGGTGCCCGAAGGCCAGGACATCGCCGAGCACCTGCACGAGAAGTACGGCGCCACGCCCGAGCAGAGCCAGAAGAACCGCGACGCCATCGCCGCGCGCGGTGCGGCCCTGGGCTTCACCTTCAACATGGCGCAGCGCAGCCGCATCTACAACACCTTCGACGCGCACCGCCTGCTGCACTGGGCCGAGGAAGAGAGCGACAAGCAGCCCGCCCTGAAGCACGCGCTGTTCAAGGCTTACTTCACCGATGGCCAGAGCCCCGGCGACCATGAAGTGCTGGCCCGCGTGGCTGGCGAGGTGGGGCTCGACGAGGCCGAGGCCCGTGCCGTCCTGGCATCGGACCGCTACGCGCAGGAGGTGCGCGAGCGCGAGCAGTTCTACCTGCAGCAGGGCATCCACTCGGTGCCGGCCATCATCATCAACGACCGCCACCTGATCTCGGGCGGCCAGCCGCCCGAGGTGTTCGAGCAGGCCCTGCGCCAGATCGCATCCGGCAAGGTCTGAACAACAGAAAAGGGCGCCTCGGCGCCCTTTGTCATTTCAGCGGAATCGGGGTGGCCCGGTCCACCGGCACGGCCGTCACGCTGTTCTGCGGCGAGCCGTCCACCAGTTTTTCGGAATAGGTCAGGTAGACCAGCGTGTTGCGCGCCGGGTCCACCATGCGCACCACGCGCAGGCGCTTGAACAGGATGGACAGGCGTTCGCTGAACACTTCTTCCTGCTTGCGCAGCGGCGCGGGAAAACTCACCGGCCCGGTCTGTCGGCAGGCGATGGAGGCTTCGGAGCGGTCCTCTGCCAGGCCCAGCGATCCCTTGATGCCGCCCGTGCGGGCGCGCGAGACATAGCAGGTCACACCCGCCACGGCCGGGTCGTCGTAGGCCTCGACGATGATGTCGTGGTCGCGGCCCAGCAGCTTGAAGGCCGTGTCCACGGTGCCGATCTTGTCGGGCGCGGCGCTGGCGGCGCCTGCTGCCAACAGCGTGAAGGCAGCCAGGGCCGCCGTGTGCAGGGCAGCGCGCGTCATGCCGCGGTCCCGGCTTCGGCGCAGCGCTTGGCCAGGTGGGCCAGGGCTTCCTCGACCTGGTCCACCAGCACCAGGCACAGGTCGCCTGGTTGCAGGCGGCCGAGGGCCGTGTCGATGGCGATGAACTCGCCGCGGATCTCTTCCACATGCGTGGTGCGCGCCGCGCCGGCCAGGCCTTCGCGCAGCAGTGCCATCACCTCGCCGTCGCCGCGGCCACGCTGGGCCGCGTCCTGGTACAGGATCACGTCGTCGAAGGCGGCGCCCAGGATCACGGTCTGCTCGCGGATGTCCTCGTCGCGGCGGTCGCCGGCGCCGCTGATGACCACGCTGCGGCGCTTGCCGGGCAGGGCATCCACGGCAGCCACCAGGGCGCGCATGGCGTCGGGGTTGTGGCCGTAGTCGGCGATCACCGTGGCGCCGTTGTGGTCCATGATGTTGAAGCGGCCGGGGGCGTTGTCGCTGTCGTTCACGAAGCCCGACAGCCCGCGGCGGATGGTCTGCCAGGGCAGGCCGGCGCCCCAGGCGGCGGCCACCGAGGCCATGACGTTCTCCACCTGGAAGCCGATGCGGCCGTTGCGCGTGATCGGCACGTCGCGCAGGTGGATGGTCTCGCGCCAGGAGCCTTCGGAGGCGACGATGGAGTCGCCATCCACGTACACCGTGCGGTTGCCCTGGGCGCGGTGCGTGGCCATCACCGGGTTGTGGCGGTCGCTGGCGAAGTAGATGATCTTGCCGGGGCAGACCGGCGCCATGGCCGCGACGATGGGATCGGCCGCGTTGAGCACGCCATAGCCGTCGGGTGCCACGTTCTGCACGATCACGCGCTTGAGCACGGCCAGGTCTTCCACCGTGGTGATGTAGTTCAGGCCCAGGTGGTCGCCCGCGCCGATGTTGGTGACCACGGCCACCTGGCAGCGGTCGAAGCCCAGGCCCTCGCGCAGGATGCCGCCGCGCGCGGTCTCGAACACGGCCGCGTCCACCTCGGGGTGCAGCAGCACGTTGCGTGCGCTCTTGGGGCCGCTGCAGTCGCCGCTGTCGATCTGGCGGCCGTTCACGTACACGCCATCGGTGTTGGTCATGCCCACACGCAGGCCCTGGGCCGTGAACAGGTGGGCGATCAGGCGCGCCGTGGTGGTCTTGCCGTTGGTGCCGGTCACGGCCACGGTGGGGATGCGGCCGTCATCGCCGTGGGCGTAGAGCTTGTCCACCATGGCCTGGCCCACATTGCGCGGCTTGCCGTACGACGGTGCCAGGTGCATGCGCAGGCCGGGCGCGGCATTCACTTCGACGAAGCCGCCGCCTTGTTCTTCCAGCGGGCGCAGCACGGTCTCGGCGACCATGTCCACGCCGCAGATGTGCAGGCCCACCATCTGGGCTGCCGCGATGGCGCGGGCCGCCACCTCGGGGTGCACGTCGTCCGTCACGTCGGTGGCGGTGCCGCCGGTGGACAGGTTGGCGTTGTTGCGCAGGATCACGCGCTGCCCCTTGGGCGGCACGGAGTCGGGCGTCAGGTCCTGGGCCGCCAGGCGGGCCACGGCGATGTCGTCCAGGCGGATCTTGGTCAGCGAGGTGGCATGGCCTTCACCGCGGCGTGGGTCCAGGTTGACCTGCTCGACCAGTTCGCGCACCGTGTGCTGGCCGTCGCCCAGCACCTGGGGCGGCTCGCGGCGCGCGGCGGCCACGAGTTGGTCGCCCACCACGAGCAGGCGAAAATCGTGGCCGGGCAAAAAGCGCTCGACCATCACGGTGCCGTATTCCTCGGCGTTCTTGTAGGCGGCTTCGAGCTGGGCGCGGTCGGTAATGTTCACCGTGACGCCCTTGCCCTGGTTGCCGTCCTGCGGCTTGACCACCACGGGCATGCCCACCTTCTGGGCCACTTCCCAGGCTTCGTCGACGCTCTCGACCGGCTTGCCCAGCGGCACGGGCACGCCGGCGGCATGCAGCAGGCGCTTGGTCAGATCCTTGTCCTGGCCGATGGATTCGGCCACGGCGCTGGTGGAGTCCACCTCGGCGGCCTGGATGCGGCGCTGCTTGGAACCCCAGCCGAACTGCACCAGGCTGCCGCGCGTGAGGCGGCGGTAGGGAATGCCGCGGGCCACGGCGGCGTCCACGATGGAGCCGGTGCTCGGGCCCAGGCGCTCGTCCTCGTCGAGCTCGCGCAGGTCGGCTACGGCCTTTTCGGCATCGAAGCTGCCCTTGCCCAGCGCGGCCTGGATCAGCTTTTGCGCGTCCTCGAAGGCCTGGCGGCCCACAGCCTCTTCGCTGTACTCCACCACCACCTGGTACACGCCGGCATCGGTGGTGGCCGTGGTGCGCGCAAAGGTCACACGGCAGCCGGCCTGGGCCTGCAGCGCCAGCGCGGCGGTCTGCAGCACGTGGGCCAGCGAGATGTCGCCGTCGCCGCCCTCGGGGTGCAGTGCGCCGATGGCGGGGAACAGGGCGCGCAGGCGCGCCTCGAACCCGTCCATCTGGCGGATGGCGCGTTCGTTCTCATCGCAGGCCACGACGGCCTCGATGGCCATGTGGCGGCTCCACAGGTTGGGGCCGCGCAGGGCCCGGGTGCGGGATACATCCATGGAAATTCTCTTTCAGTGTCCATTGGGGCGGGCAGGCCCCGGAGTCATCGCAGTGTTCGGTCTATCGGGCGCGCAGGGGCTCAGGTGCGCAAACCTGGGGGCGGTGGCAGGTCGGGCTCGAAGGTCTTGATGCCGGC
Source organism: Acidovorax sp. GW458-11-26-14-TSB4 (assembly GCF_059423865.1). Taxonomy (NCBI): domain Bacteria; kingdom Pseudomonadati; phylum Pseudomonadota; class Betaproteobacteria; order Burkholderiales; family Comamonadaceae; genus Acidovorax; species Acidovorax sp. GW458-11-26-14-TSB4. Next base: position 301,128 of record NZ_JBWKYR010000002.1, on the reverse strand, counting down.
ACCGATCAGATCGGGCGCAATGTCCATGGCCCAGGCGGCGCCTGCGGCGGCCAGCAGGGCATCGGTGTCGGGCACCACGGCATTGCGGCCAAAGGTCAGCTCGGCCAGCGTGCCCAGCACATGCTCGGCACTGCCCGTGGCCAGCACCACGCGGCCGTTCTTCACCACCACGGCCCGGCCGTTGTCCTTGGCACGGTGTTCGACGATGGCCGGCAGCGTGTGGTCCTGCGCATACAGCACCACGTCGCCATCGCACAGGCGGGCCAGGTCGACCACCTGTTCCTCGGCGGCGTTGAGCACGGCGGCGCCGTCGGCCAGCACCACGTCCACCTGGGTGCGCAGCACCTTGGTCATCTGGTCCTGTTCGTGCACGTCGAATTCGGCCAGGGTGCCGGCGCCGTCCATGTCGGTCACCACGCCCACCTTGCAGCGGTCATACGCCAGGCCGTCGCGCAGGATGGTGCGGGCGTCGTTCTCGATCACCGCGGCCTGCACCATCTGGTTCATCAGCAGGCGGTGGGCGGCTTCCCAGTGGGCGCTGTCGGTGGCATCCACGTGGCGGCGGTCCAGGAACAGGCCGTCGCGGCAGGCCACTCCGGTGTGGCGGCCGCTCAGGTGCAGCAGCCAGGCCACCAGGCGCGAGATGGTCGCGGTGTTGCGCGTACCGGCGACGCCCACCACGGGGATGCGGCCGGCCGTGCCCTCGGCATGGTCCTCGGTCGGGAACAGGTGCTCCACGATGGCCTGGCCCACGGGGCGGGGCGCGCCCACGGCGGGTTTCAGGTGCATCAGCAGGCCGGGGCCGGCGTTCACCTCGACGATGGCGCCACCCTGGGTGTGCAGGGGCTTGGAGATGTCCTGCGCCACCATGTCGATGCCCGCGATATCCAGGCCCACGACCTTGGCTGCGAGCTGGGCGATGTAGGCCACCTCGGGGTGCACGTCGTCCGTGCAGTCCACGGCCACGTTGCCGTTGCGCTGCACCACGATGACCCGGCCGGCAGCGGGCACGGAGCCGGCATCCAGGTCCTGGCGCTTGAGTTCCAGCTGCACCTTGGTGTCGGTGGCCAGGTCGATGATTTCCAGCGGGTATTCCTCTTCGTAGCCGCGCCGCGGGTCGGAGTTGAGTTGGCTGTCGATCAGCTCCTTGACGGTGGAGCGGCCGTTGCCGGTGATGCTCACCACCTCGCCGCGTGCGGCGGCCACCACCTTGCCGCCCACCACCAGCAGGCGGTGCTCGTCGCCGGGGATGAAGCGCTCGACCATCACGTCGCTGCCCTCGGGGTAGGCCACGTGGTAGGCAGCCTCGATGTCTTCCCGCTTGCGCAGGTCCAGGGTCACGCCGCGGCCGTGGTTGCCGTCCGAGGGCTTGACCACCACGGGCAGGCCGATGTCCTCGGCCGCTTCCCAGGCTTCCTCGGGGCTGTTGACCACCTGGCCTTCGGGAATCGGCACGCCGCAGGCCTTGAGCAGGCCCTTGGTCAGGTCCTTGTCGCTGGCGATGCCTTCGGCGATGGCGCTGGTGAATTCGGTCTCGGCGGTCCAGATGCGGCGCTGGCTGGCGCCGTAGCCCAGCTGCACCAGGTTGCCATCGTTCAGGCGGATGTGGGGGATGCTGCGGTCGGTGGCGGCCGTGACGATGCAGGCCGTGCTGGGGCCCAGGTACTGGTCGTCCACCTCGGTGCGCACGCGCGCCACGGCGGCGGCCACGTCGAAGGGCTCGTCGTTGATGGCCGACATCAAGAGCCGGTGGCCCTGGGCCAGGGCCACGCGCGCCACCTGTTCGTCACGCGCGCGGAACACCATGCGGTATACGCCGCGCTGCGAGGTGCTGCGCGTCTGGCCAAAGCCCGTGGGCATGCCGGCCAGGTTGAGCAGCTCGATCACGATGTGCTCCAGCACGTGGCCGCACCATGTGCCTTCCTCCAGGCGCTGCAGGAAGCCGCCGCGCTCGCCCACACCGCAGTGGTGCTCGATCAGCGCGGGCAGCCAGGCCGTCAGGCGATCGTTCAGGCCGGGCAGGGTGTGGGAGGGGTGGTCCTCCAGCACGCCCAGGTCCAGCCAGACTTCCAGCACGGGCCGGTAGGTCCAGATGTTGGGTCCACGCAGGTAATTGATGCGGAGCAGTTGGATGTCGTTGAATTTCGCCATGGGATGCAGCGGTAGGGTTTCCGGCCTTTCGGGGCTATGCGGGGAGGACAACGAGAAGAATATGGGGGAATATTGTGCTCCACCCGGACGGCAGCAGCGGCTGTCAGCCGGGGAGCCGTCGCAGACGTTACAGGTGGATGCCTTGGCGTTCCTGCCCGCAGTATCGGGGAGAATTCGCGCTGTGGCGCAATCGGTGACCGCTGGCTGCCAGGGGCGCAAATACCAATCCAACATGCAACATCACCATTCTGTGGACGCCTCCGGTGTCTTTTCCGGCCCCCTGGGTGCCGACCTGCGGGCCATGCTCGCTTCCCAAGAGAACGTGCTGGCCACGTTACAGGTTGACCTGAGCGCCGAGTTGCGCTTTGCCACGGGGTGGGTGGTGGTGACTTCCGAGCGCCTGCTGGCCTGCGAGCCCGGTACCAGTGCCTGGCGGGCCTGGCCGCGCAGCCCCGCCCTGGAACTGCGCATGCACGACCACGGGGGCATCGGCGCGCTGGAGCTGCACGATGCCGACGCGCGCCTGGCGCTCTGGCGCTTCACCCTGGGCCAACATGCCCAGGCGCTGCGCCTGGTGCAGCGCTTCGAGCAGCCCGCTGGCGCCAGCGAGGCGGAGGAAGCCACCTGCCCCCAGTGCCACACCCCCCTGCCGCCCGATACCGAAGAGTGCCCGGCCTGCGCACGCGCCCAGCCGCCGCAGACCTCCACCTGGGTGCTGCTGCGCCTGTGGCGCTTTGCCCGCCCCTACCGTAAGCAATTGGCGGCCGGCTTCGCGCTGACCCTGGCCTCCACGGCGGCCACCCTGGTGCCGCCCTACCTGACCATCCCGCTGATGGACGACATCCTGATCCCGTTCCAGAACGGGCAGAAGATCGAGCCCGGCCTGGTCATGCTGTACCTGAGCGGGCTGCTGCTGTCGGCCCTGGCGGCCTGGGGCCTGTCCTGGGCGCGCACCTACATCCTGGCGCTGGTGTCCGAGCGCATCGGCGCCGACCTGCGCACCACCACCTACGAGCACCTGCTGCGCCTGTCGCTCGACTATTTCGGCGGCAAGCGCACGGGCGACCTCATGGCGCGCATCGGCTCGGAGACGGACCGCATCAACGTTTTCCTTTCCTTGCATGCCCTGGATTTCGTGACCGACGTGCTCATGATCATGATGACGGCGGCCATCCTGTTTTCCATCAACCCCTGGCTGGCCCTGGTCACCCTGGTGCCGCTGCCCTTCATCGCCTGGATGATCCACACCGTGCGCGACCGCCTGCGCACCGGCTTCGAGAAGATCGACCGCGTCTGGTCCGAGGTGACCAACGTGCTGGCCGACACCATCCCCGGCATCCGCGTGGTCAAGGCCTTCGCCCAGGAAAAGCGCGAAGCCCAGCGCTTTCGCGACGCCAACCAGCACAACCTGGAGGTCAACGACAAGCTCAACAAGACCTGGTCGCTGTTCACCCCCACGGTGTCGCTGCTGACCGAAATCGGCCTGCTCGTGGTCTGGGCCTTCGGCATCTGGCTGGTGTCGCGCAACCAGATCACGGTGGGGGTGCTCACGGCCTTCATCGCCTACATCGGGCGCTTCTACAGCCGGCTCGACTCCATGAGCCGCATCGTCTCGGTCACGCAGAAGGCGGCCGCCGGCGCCAAGCGCATCTTCGACATCCTGGACCACGTGAGCAACGTGCCCGATCCGGCCCAACCGGTGAAGGTGGACAAGGTGCAGGGCGCCATCGCCATGCGCAACGTGGGTTTCCGCTACGGCAGCCGGGCCGTCATCAAGGGGCTGGAGCTGGATATCCGCCCTGGAGAGATGATCGGCCTGGTGGGCCACAGCGGCTCGGGCAAGAGCACCCTGGTCAACCTGATCAGCCGCTTCTACGACGTGACCGACGGCTCTATCCAGGTCGATGGCGTGGACATCCGCCGTTTTGCCGTGGCCGACTACCGGCGCCACATCGGCCTGGTGCTGCAGGAGCCCTTCCTGTTCTTCGGCACGATTGCCGAGAACATCGCCTACGGCAAACCCGAGGCCACGCGCCAGGAGATCGTGGCCGCAGCCCGTGCGGCCAACGCGCACGAATTCATCCTGCGCCTGCCGCACGGCTACGATTCGCTGGTGGGCGAGCGCGGCCAGGGCCTGTCGGGCGGCGAGCGCCAGCGCATCAGCATCGCGCGGGCTCTGCTGATCGACCCGCGCATCCTGATCCTGGACGAGGCCACCTCGGCCGTGGACACCGAGACCGAGAAGGAGATCCAGAAGGCGCTGGACAACCTGGTCCAGGGCCGCACCACCATCGCCATCGCCCACCGCCTGTCCACCCTGCGCAAGGCCGACCGGCTGGTGGTGATGGACCGCGGCGAGGTCGTGGAAGTAGGCCCGCACGACGAACTCATGGAGAAACAGGGCGCCTACTGGCGCCTGTATGAAGCCCAGGCCCGCCGTGCCGAAGAGGATGCCCAGGCCGCCGGCGTGATCATCGACAGCAGCCTGCTGCACCCGGCCCACCCTGCGGGCAACGCCTGAGACAGGGGCACAGGAATCACCATGACCGAATTGAACATGTCCCCGACCCAGCCGGTGCAGCTGCACCGCGACCCCCACGGGCGCCTGGTGCTCACCCTGCCCGACGGCACCGTGCACCAGGGCGTGGTGCCCGTGCGCGCCTTTCCCATCGCAGCGCCTGCCGAGGGCCTGTCCCTGGTGGGCAGCGATGGCCATGAACTCCTGTGGCTGGACCGCTTCGACCAGTTGCCCGCGGCCGGGCGTACCCTGGTCGAGGAAGAGCTGGCGGTGCGGGAGTTTGTGCCCACTATTGAAAAAATAGCCGCGGTATCGAGTTTTTCGACGCCCAGCACCTGGGATGTGGAAACCGACCGGGGCCCCGCACGCCTGGTGCTCAAGGCCGAGGAAGACATCCGCCGGCTCGGCGGACGCACCCGCTTGCTTATTGCCGCAGGCGAGGGTGTGCAGTTCAAGGTGCCCGATACCACGCAGCTGGACCGGCACTCGCGGCGCCTGCTCGAACGCTTTCTCTGACGCCTGGCCCACCCCCGCCCGCCCCGGCTTGATGCAGGGGCGGGTTTTTTTCGCCCTTTTATGGCTTAAAAACTAGGGGTAAACCCCTAATTTTGGGCTTAAAGGCAAAAAAGACCTCAATTTCCCCTTTTGTTTGCCGTTATGAATGTACGAAGAGTCCGGAAGTGCCTCTGTCCATTCCATCCACCACCTGGGGCCCGCCATGCAAATGCCACCTGTTGATCGATCGCCGACCTGGCGTCCTCCGGGCGCCGATTTGTATTCCACCGGCGCCTCGGGGGCGCCGCCGATACGCCCTGTGAACGCGCCACTGCCCGTCGAGTCCATGGACCGGCTGGGGGAGGGGGCTATCGTGCGCGAGCCCGACAAGCCCTCGGCGCCCGAGGCGCCGAACCGCGACTGGACCGAGGTGAAGAAGAAGGAAACGGTGGAGGAGCCGCCCGAGCCGCCGCCGGAGCCCATCTACAAGCAGTTGCTCGAACTCATACAGTCCATGTGGCGTGCCAGCGGCAGCGCCGTGGAGGTGGCGCAGGACATCAACAAGGTGACCCAGCAGGAGCGCCTGGCCCAGCAGGTCAAGAACGAACCGCTGACCTACTCGGATCCCAAGGTCAAGCGCACGGCCGGGCTGTGAACCGGTAGCCAGGATGTGGCGCTGCGGCGGCGCCGGACAGGGTGGGTTTTTCGCTATCGAAGCGATAGCAATTGAGGTCAGGGAGCGCTGGCTGCAGGAGCGGGAGCGGCAGGCGCCTGCTGTTGTTTGGCGCGATCCCGTTCGTCGCGGTACTTGGCCGCAAAAACGCGCACCTCTTCGTACGAGACAAAGCCATCGCGGTCGGTATCGGCCTCGTCGAAGGCATTGGCCAGGCGCGGGAACAGTTTCACTTCGGTCCGGCTGAGCTTGCCGTCACCGTTGAAGTCCAGCATCTTGAACTCCCGGATGGCCTTGGCCTCACCCTTGGACAGGCCTTCGGTATCGGCGGGCGGCGGAGCGACCGGCGCCTGTGCGGACGCCAGGCTGCACGCGATCAGGGCCGCGGCGCCCCATGCCAGAAAAATCGTCTTCTTCATGCGCTCAAATCCTTGTGATGGGCCATGGTCCCACAGATGCAGCCTGCCGGTGCCCTTTGCAATCGGTCAGAGGCCGTCTTTCACCACAAGTTGCAAACCATTGCACAAACTTGCGCGCGGGTTGCCCTTCAATCCGCCAGCAGCGTGACCGGGTTGGACACCCCGCTGTTCACATGCCCGGCCGGCACATGCAGCGATGCCGAGGTGACGTGTCCGGTCTGGTCGTCGAAGAAGAAGTCGGGCTCGAACTCGCGCAGGAACTCACCCTTGGGCAGCCCGCCGAGGAACATGGCCTCGTCCACGGCGATGTCCCAGTCCATCAGCGTGCGGATGGCGCGTTCGTGCGCGGGCGCGCTGCGCGCCGTGACCAGCGCGGTACGGATGCGCATGCCCGTGCCGCCCGCGTGCTGCAGCCGGTGCAGGGCGGCCAGCAGTGGTTTGAACGGGCCATCGGGCAGGGGCTGCGCCGCCTTGTCGGTCTCGTGCCGCTGGAAGGCGGCCAGCCCCTCGGCCTGGTAGACGCGTTCGGCCTCGTCCGAGAACAGCACGGCATCGCCGTCGAAGGCAATGCGCACCTCGTTCGGGTTGGTGTCGCCCGCGCGCACGGATTCGGTCAGCACCCGCGCCGCCGGGTAGCCCAGGTGCAGGGCCTGGCGCACGTCGGCCTCGTTGGCCGACAGGAACAGGTGCGCCCCCAGCGGGCGCAGGTAGCGGAACGGGTCGCGGCCCTGGGTGAACACGCCGCGCTGCACCATGGGCAGGCCGTGGGCGAGGCAAGAGCGGAACACACGCATGCCGCTCACCGGGTCGTTGCGCGAGAGCAGCACCACCTCCACCCGCTGGTGCTCGGTGGTGTTAAAGGCCAGCAGCTTGCGCACCAGCGAAAAGGCCACGCCCGGCGCGGCCGGCACGTCCAGGCGCTGGCGCTGCATCTCCACGTAGGCGCGGTCGTCCGTGTCGTCGAAGACGCGGTTTTCTTCCTCGAAATTGAACAGCGCCCGCGAGGAGATCGCGACCACCAGCTTGTCGTCCAGGGTGACGGCCATGGCGTGTCTACCTACTTGACGAACTGGTTGAGCTGGATGATGGGCAGCATCACGGCCAGCACGATGGCCATCACCACCAGCCCCATGGCCACGATCAGCAGGGGCTCCAGGATGGTGGCCAGCTGCATGGCGCGGCGCTGCACCTCGACCGACAGCTGCGTGGCGGCGCGCTGCAGCATCACCGGCAACTGGCCGGTCTGCTCGCCCAGGCGCGCGAACATCGACAGCAGGCCCGGAAAGCGCTTCTTCTGCGCCAGGGCCGAGGCCAAGGGCGCGCCCTCGCGCACCAGCACCAGGGCATCGAGCGCATCGGCACGCAGGGCGCGGTTGTTCAGGGTTTCGGCGGCGGCCTGCAGGGCGCGCAGGATGGGCACGCCGGCACTGGCCAGCATGGCCAGCGTGCTGGCAAAGCGCGCCGCGTTGTAGCCGCGTGCGAGCTTGCCCACCAGGGGCAGGTTGAGCCAGGCGGCATCGAAGCGTTCACGCACGCTCTCGGACTTCAGCGACCAGCGCAGGCCCAGTGCGCCGATGACCAGCACACCGAAGATCGCCAGCCCATAGTTGCGCACCAGGGCGCTGATGCCCAGCATCACCGTGGTGATGAAAGGCAGGGCGCGCTTGGAACCCGCGAACACGCTGGCCACCTGGGGCACCACATAGCCCAGCAGGAACATCACGATGGCGATCGCCACCAGGGTCACGATGGCCGGGTAGAGCGCGGCGCCCACCAGCTTGGCCTTGAGCGCCTGGCGGTCTTCGAGGTCATCGGCCAGGCGTTCGAGCACCAGGCCCAGGTTGCCGCTGTGCTCGCCGGCACCGATCACCGCGCAGTAGATGTCGGAGAACTCGCGCGGGTGCTGGCCCAGCGCACGGGCGAAGGTGGCGCCGGCATTCACCTCGGCGCGCAGCGCGGCCACCAGGTGGCGCTGGCGGTCGTCGTCGGCCTCGTCCGAAAGGGCGCTCAGGGCGCGCTCCAGCGGCAGGCCCGAACTCACCAGGCCGGCGATCTGCCGCGTCCAGATGGCCAAGCCGGTGGCGTTGAACACCGGGCGGGTGAACAGGCTGCGGTTCCAGCCCTGGCCGGAGCCGTCGCGGGACTGCCCGGTCTGCACCTGCTCCACTGCAATCGGCACCAGGGCCTGCGCACGCAACTGGGTGCGGGCGGACTTGGCGGTGTCGGCCTCCATCAGGCCTTTGCGGGTCTGGCCCTGGGCGTCCAGGGCTTCAAAGGAAAAAGCGGGCATGCAGCAGGTGGTGGGTGGGCGGTTGCGAAGTGCACAAATGCACTGTCATCAGCCCGATGGTAGCGGCAACCGGCACCCGATACCGTGACGCACCACCCCCGCAGGTGACAAGCCGGCTACCCCAGCCGATTTCTCAGGCCGCCACGGCGCTGCCCAGGGCCGCATGGGCCTGCGCCGCGATCTCCAGCGAACGCAGCCGCAATGCGGGGTCGTAGACATCGCTCACCAGCATCAGCTCGTTGGCACCGGTCTCGCGCACCAGGTCGGCCAGACCAGCCTGCACGGTCTCGGGCCCGCCGATCACGGCCGCTGCCAGGAAGTCGCCGATGGCCGCGCGCTCCTGCGGCTGCAGGCGCGCCGCAAAATTCTCCACGGGTGGCAGCAGCAGGCGCCGGTCGCCGGTGAGGATGCCCAGCACGCGCTGGTAGGTGCTGCTGGCCAGGAACTCGGCCTCCTCGTCGGTAGGCGCCGCGATCAACGGCACGCCGATGGCCAGGTAGGGCTTGGGCCAGGCGGCCGAGGGGCGGTACAGGTTGCGGTACAGGTCGATGGCCTGGTGCAGCAGGCGCGGCGCGAAATGCGAGGCAAAGGCATAGGGCAGGCCGCGCTCGGCCGCCAACTGGGCCGAGAACAGGCTCGAACCCAGCAGCCAGATGGGCACATTGGTGCCGGCACCGGGCGTGGCCACCAGGCGCTGGCCCGGCTCCGGTGCGGCCAGCAGGCGCTGCAGCTCGGCCACATCCTGCGGAAAGTCGTCGGCCGTCTCCACGCGGCTGCGGCGCAGCGCGCGCATGGTGGCGGGGTCGGTGCCGGGCGCGCGGCCCAGCCCCAGGTCGATGCGGCCGGGGTAGAGCTCGGCCAGCGTGCCGAAGGCCTCGGCCACCACCAGCGGCGCATGGTTGGGCAGCATCACCCCGCCCGAGCCCACGCGGATGCGCGAGGTGCCGCCCGCGATGTGCCCCACCAGCACGGCCGTGGCCGAGCTGGCGATGCCGGCCATGTTGTGGTGCTCGGCCAGCCAGTAGCGGGCAAAACCGAGCTTTTCGGCATGCTGGGCGGTGCGCAGGGCGATCTGCAGGGCCTCGGCCACGGTGCCGCCATCGCGGACGGCCACCAGGTCCAGCATGGACAGGGCGGTGCGGGGGGAAACAGGTTCAGTCATGTGCGCATTGTGGTCCGGCCCGGCCGGCAGCGCTTGCATGGCGACCAAGAGCCGAGGCTGGCAGCAGGGGCGCAGTGCACACGCCGGCAGGGGTATGGCATTTTTTGGTAGCCAAAACCCAAAACGCTACACAAAATGTTTCAAATGGGTGGCGGCATTCCGTGCGCGGGGGCCTGCCCGCATACCAACACGGGGTCGCACATGGGTTTTTTCAGCCGACTGTTCAAGATGCGGGAGCAAGACCCGAGCAGCCCCGACACGACCTGGGCCATGGAAGACAACGGCAGCGAACTGGTGCTGGACGCCGAGTACGCCACCATGCTCATGACCGAGATCGACATCGATGCGGCCATCGCCAGCCATGAGCGCTGGCGCCTGCAGTTGCAGGACATGGTCAATGGCGTGAGCAACGAGGTGATGCGGCCCGAACGCATCTGCCAGGACGACCGCTGCGACCTGGGCCGCTGGCTCTACGGCACGGGCCGTGTGCGCCTGGGGCACTACCCGGCCTTCGGCATGCTGGTGGCACGGCACAAGTACTTCCACCAGCAGGCTGCCGCTGTGGTCACCTTGTTCCATGCGGGGCAAAAGCCGCAGGCGGTGCAATTGCTCAACAGCAGCTGCCGCCACGCGTCCAACCAGGTGCTGCTCTTGCTCAAGGAGCTCAAGCGCGGGCTGGGCAGCGCCGGACCTGCAGCCCCCGACGCTCCTCAGTAACTTCTGCCGCCCTTGTACATGGCGTGTTGTCGCCTTTGCAGCGTACTGGCCTCGCCCAGGCGGGCCATGGCGGCGCCCGCATGCGCATGGGTGATGGCCATGCCCAGGCCGTCGGCGGCGTCGGTTCCCGGCAGGCCGGGCAGGGAAAGCAGGCGGCGCACCATCTCCTGCACCTGGCTCTTGGCGGCGCGGCCATGGCCGACCACGGCTTTCTTCATCTGCAGCGCGGTGTACTCGGCCACGGGCAGGTCGCTGGCCACCAGGGCCGTGATGCAGGCGCCGCGCGCCTGGCCCAGCAGCAGGGTGGATTGCGGGTTGACGTTGACGAAGACGATCTCGACCGACGAGGTGTCGGGCTCATAGCGAGCCACCACCTCGGTGATGCCGTCGAACAGCATCTTCAGCCGCCCCGGCAGGTCGCCCAGGGCCAGCGTGGTCGTGCGGATGGTGCCGCTGGCCACGTAGCTCAGTTGGTGGCCGTCCACGTCCACCACGCCGAAGCCCGTGGTCTGCAGGCCGGGGTCGATGCCCAGGATCCTCATAGCCCGAAGTACCAGCGCACCGAATGGAAGAACACCGGCGCCGCAAAGCACAGGGCGTCCACCCGGTCGAGCAGGCCGCCGGCCCCGGTGACCGACATGCCCTGCATGCCCCAGCTGGTGATGCCGCGGTCGCGCTTGAGCGCCTTCATCACCAGGTGGCCCAGGCTGCCGGCCACGCAAGCCAACAGGGCCATGCCCAGCGCCTGGCCAGGCTTGAACGGGGTGATGAAGGTCAAGAGGCCGCCCACCAGGCCCCCCACGGCCACGCCTGCCAGCCAGCTCACCCACTGGAAGCTCTGGCTCACCTGGGGCGCCACGGGCTTGTGCGGAAAGCGCCGGCCCAGCAGGTGCTGCACCACCATGCAGGTCTGCACCACGAACACCAGGAAGAACACCAGGAAGGCGCCCTTGTCCTTGTAGCCCGGAAAGTCGAGCAGCAGCAGTGCCGGCACATGGCTCATGCCGTACACGCAGACCATGATGCCCCACTGCAGCTTGGCATTGCGTTCCAGGAAGCGCTGCGGGTCATTGGCCAGCGCGCTCACCACGGGCAGCGCCAGGAACACATAGACCGGGATGAACACCGTGAACAGGTCGAAGTGCCGGCTGCCCACGATCCAGAACTGCAGCGGCAGCACCACGAAGAAGGCCAGCACCAGGCTGCGGTGGTCGCCCCGGCGCGTGGGCGAGAGCGTGATGAACTCGCGCAGCGCGAAAAAGCCCACGATGGCGAACAGCACCGTGGCCACGGTGTCGCCCAGCGCCCAGCCGACCCAGAACACGGTGGCCATGGCCCAGGAGGTCTTGAGCAGGCCCCAGAAGCGTTTGGCCTCCAGCGCGTCGGCCTCGGCCATCGGGTCGTCGGCCTGCTGCTCGCGCAGCATGCGCACATAGGCCCAGATGGTGGTGATCGACAGGATGCCGAAAACCACGAGGAACAGGGCGCCGATCTGCTGGGTGGCCGTGAGGCTGCGCAGGAAGTTGTTCACGTCACACCTCCCGGAGCGCAATGACGGCGCGGCGTGCGCGGTCGAGGAAGGGGCGGCGCTCCTCGTCCGGCGCCAATTCGATCGGTGCGCCGAAGGTCACCGAGCAGAGGATGGGCACGGGCACCACTTCGCCCTTGGGCATCACGCGCTGCACGTTGTTGATCCAGGCCGGCACCAGCACCACCTGCGGGAACATCTGGGCCAGCTTGTACAGCCCCGACTTGAAGGCCTGGGGCTCCTCGCCATGGCCGCGCGTGCCTTCGGGAAAGATCACGATGGAGTCACCACTCTGCAAGGCCTTCACCAGCGGCGCCAGCGGGTCGCCCTCGGGCAGCGCCGCGCGCAGTTCCTCGGGCGTGGGTTTTTTGGGCGGCACCTCGGGGGAGGGGTCCGGCCCACCGGCAGAGGCGGTTTCCGCCTCGGGCTGCATGGCGGCGGCCAGCGGCTCCGCAGGCGCGGGCCGTGCCGGCGTGGCCTGGCGGTCCACGTACACTGCATTGAACACGGCGGTGGTGATCCACTGGCGAAACGGCGTCTTGGTCCAGTAGTCCTTGGCGGCGATCGGGCGGGTGATGCTGCGCAATTCCTCGGGCAGGGCCGCCCAGATCAGCACCATGTCGGCATGGCTCTGGTGGTTGGCGAAATAGATGCGCTGCTCCGCCTTGGGCGGGCAGCCATACCAGCGGGCCTGGGAGCCGGTCAGAAACCGCACGATTCCCAGCAGGAGGAGACTCATCAACTTGGCAAGCATGGCGCGATGTTACTGGCGAATCGTGGCGCCCTTGCCAGGGCGGCGCCGCAGGCGGTGCGGTGCCCGACAGTATCATCCGGGTCCGCCCTGCCCCATGAAAAAGTCCCAAGCCTTCACCGTCCACGATGTGGCCCGCCTGGCCGGCGTGTCCGCCATGACGGTGTCGCGCGCATTGAACCACCCCGAGCGCGTGGCTCCGGGCACGCTGCACAAGGTGCGCGAGGTGGTCAGCCAGACGGGATTCGTGCCCAACGGCATGGCGGGGGGCCTGCGCTCCTCGCGCGCCCGGCTGGTGGCCGCAGTGCTGCCGACGCTGACGGGCCCGGTGTTCCAGGAGATGGTGCGTTCGCTGAACCAGGCGCTGGACGAGCGCGGCTACCAGCTGATGATCGGCCAGAGCGGCTACGACGCTTCGCGCGAGGACGCGCTGCTCGACGCCATCATCCGGCGCCGGCCCGATGGCATCGTGCTCACCGGCATCATGCATTCGGTGGAAGGCCGGCGCCAGTTGCGGGCTGCGGGCATCCCGGTGGTCGAGACCTGGGATCTGACGCCCACCCCCATCGACATGCTGGTGGGCTTCTCCCACGAGCGCATTGGTGAATCCGTCTGCCAGTTCCTGCACCAGCGCGGCTACCGGCGGCCCTTGCTGCTGGGCGCCAACGATGACCGGGCGCGCCTGCGCATGGGCGGGTTCCGGCGCGCGGCGCGGGAGCTGGGCCTGGCGGACGAGGTGCCTGCCGTGCTGGTGCCGGCGCCCACCACCCTGGGTTCGGGGCGCAGCGGTCTGGTGGAGGCGCTGGCCAACCACCCCGGGACCGATGCCGTCTTCTGCAGCTCCGACATGCTGGCGCTGGGGGCGCTTATCGAGGCGCAGGCGCGCGGCCTGTCGGTGCCCGAGCAACTGGCCGTCGTGGGCCTGGGCGACCTGGAATTCGCGGCCAGCCTGCAGCCGGCGCTGACCACGGTGCGCATCGACGGCACCCGCATCGGCCGCACGGCGGCGCAGTTCATTGACGACCGCGCAGAGGGCCGCACGGTCGAGCAGCCGATCCTGGACATCGGCTTCGAGATCGTCTCGCGCGCCAGTGCCTGAGCACAGTCTGTGGCAATAAAACACCAGCGCCGCACGCCGTGCTTGAAAGCACCGGCGCTCACCCGTAGCATTCGCCCTCTTTCAAAAACCTGCACCTCGCGAGACCCACATGCCCCGCACCCCCCGTTCCTGCTGAACGACACGCCACACGAAGCCCGCGGCCTCAAGCCCCGGGTTATGCCGCTCGTGTGGGCCTGCGGACAAGCCAGAGTGTTCCCCTGCCGCGCTACCGCGGTCGCGCCGTGAGCCTCCTGCCTTGATCCCGCCATTCCCGGTCCCCTGCTGACCGCCTGCGTCGTCTTCGGCCCCTGTCCCAGGCCTTTGCTGCCTGGTTCCCTGCCTGCCGGAGACTTCCATGACACAACCCTCTTTGCACAACCGCGAACTCGCGAAATACCCCCGTACGCCCCACCTGCAGGGCTCCCGCTACCAGCCCGGCGACAAGGGCGACCCCGTGCCGTATGCCGAACTGCTGGGCAAGACCCTCGTGGTGGAGGAGAAGCTCGATGCCGCGAATGCCGGCCTGAGCTTCGACACCGCGGGCCAGTTGCTGCTGCAGTCGCGCGGGCACTACCTCGACGTGGACCGCCTGGGCGGGCGCGAGCGCCAGTTCAACCCGTTCAAGCAATGGGCCCGTGCGCACGAGGGCCGGCTGCTCGACGTGCTCGAAGACCGCTACGTGATGTACGGCGAGTTCATGCACGCCAAGCACTCGGTCTACTACGACGCGCTGCCGCACCTGTTCTGCGAGTTCGACATCTGGGACCGCCAGGCAGAGGCCTTTCTCGACACACCCGCCCGGCACGCCCTGCTGGCCGGGGTGCCCGTGGTGTCCGTGCCGGTGCTCTACGCCGGGCTCGCGCCGCCACGCATGCAGGCGCTGCAGGCCCTGGTGGGCCCGTCGCTGGCCCGCACGGGGCAGTGGCGTGCCGCGTTCGAGGACGAGGTGGCGCGCCAGGGCCTCGACCGGGCCCTGTGCTGGCAGCAGACCGACCGGTCCGAGCTGGCCGAGGGCCTGTACATCAAGGTGGAGGAGGGCGGCCGCACCGTGGGGCGCTTCAAGCTCGTGCGGCCGGACTTCATCCAGACCATTCTGGATTCGCAGTCGCACCACAGCGAGCGCCCGGTGGTTCCCAACCGCCTGCGCGCAGGCGTGGATCTGTTCGGCCCTGAGGTCGACAAGCGCTGGCCCATCGCGGGCGGTGGCCGGCTCTGAACACGATGGCGGGCCATGGCCCGTCCAAGGAGAATTTCATGACCATGTTCCAATGGAAAGACGTGCAGGGCCTGGTCCCTGCCGCAGGTGGCACGCCCGATCTGGCCGCCTGCCTGGAGGCCTTCCCGCAGCTGCGGCTGGCTGCCACCACGCCGCAGGACCCGGTGTTCCATGCGGAGGGGGACGTGTGGACCCACACGGCCATGGTGCTGCGCAGCCTGCTGGACAGTGCGGACTATGCGGCGCTGGCGCGGGCCGACCAGGAGGTCGTGTTCCTCGCCGCGCTGCTGCACGACGTGGCCAAGTGCAGCACCACCGTGGTGGACGAGGCCACGGGCCGCATCTCGCAGCCCGGGCACTCGCGCAAGGGCGCCATCGACGCGCGCATCGCGCTGTGGGATGCGGGCGCGCCGCTCGTCGCGCGCGAGGCCATCTGCCGGCTCATCGCCGTGCACCAGGTGCCCTTCTTCGCGCTGGAGACATCGCGCAAGGGGGTGTCTCCCGAGTTCACTGTGCGCCATCTGTCCTGGCAGGTGGACCTGCACCTGCTGGCGATGCTGGCCGAGGCGGACATGCGCGGGCGCATCTGCCCGGACCCGCAGCGCACGCTCGATGCCATCGAGCTGTTCCGCGAACTGGCGCGCGAGGAGGGCTGCTATGGCCAGCCGCGCGCCTTTGCCGACGCGCACACGGCGCTCAGCTACTTCCGCGGCGCCAATGTGCACCCGGACTATGCGCTGCACCAGGAGCCGGGCTCGCGCGTGCTGGTGATGTGCGGCCTGCCCGCATCGGGCAAGGACACCTGGGTCGCCACCCACCACCCGCGGCTGCCCGTGGTGTCGTTCGACGATGCGCGCGCGCAGTTGGGCCTGCGCCACGGCAAGAACGAAGGCCTGGTGGCCCACCACGCGGTGGACCAGGCCAAGGCCTTGCTGCGCACGCACGCGCCCTTTGTGTGGAACGCAACGCACCTGTCGGACCAGATGCGGTCCAAGACGCTGGATCTGTGCCTGGCCTACCACGCCGAGGTGGAGATCGTGTACCTGGAGCAGCCGCGCGCAGCCCTGCTGGCGCGCAATCAGCGGCGCGACTCCTCGCTGCCGAACAAGCGCCTGCTGGAGATGCTGCTGCGCTGGGAGGTGCCGCTGCCGACCGAGGCACACCGGGTGGCTTACACCCAGATCCGGTAGGCCCAGAAGGCCTCGTCGCTGCGGATGCCCTCGTACAGGGCCTGCGGTGCGTAGCCCGTGATGCGGCGCGTGACGCGGCTCAGGTGGGACTGGTCCGAAAAGCCCGCGCCCGCGGCCACCTCGGCCCAGCGCACGGGCGCTTGGGCTGCGTCCGCAGCAATGGTGTCGAAGAAGGCCTGCTCGGCCTTGCCAAAGCCGCGCAGCTCGCGCAGCGGCAGCCCGGCCCAGCGCTTGATGCGCCGCTCCAGCTGGCGCAGGCTGCGGCCCGGGGCCGAAAGCGCGGCGCGCTGGGCCAGATGGGCCGCCCAGTCGCCATAGCGCTGCGACACCGTGGCCGCACCAG
Source organism: Acidovorax sp. GW458-11-26-14-TSB4 (assembly GCF_059423865.1). Lineage (NCBI taxonomy): Bacteria > Pseudomonadati > Pseudomonadota > Betaproteobacteria > Burkholderiales > Comamonadaceae > Acidovorax > Acidovorax sp. GW458-11-26-14-TSB4. The sequence goes on along the minus strand of NZ_JBWKYR010000002.1, from coordinate 284,576 downwards.
GCCGGCAGGCCTGCCAGCGCGGCAGCAGAAACTGCTCCAGGCACTCCATGCGGGCCGCGTCGTCGGCCTGCTGCTGCACCGCCTCGCACATGGCCAGCCAGTCGCGCGGCAGCAGCGTGGCGGCGTCCACCGTGCGGTCGGTCAGGTCCCCAGGCGCCAGGCCGGTGAGCAGGTGCAGTGCATCGGGCATGAACATCACCATCATGGCGTGCGTGGGCTCGGGGCACCAACTGGTCGAGGGCCGGGTCTGCGGGCCCGCCAGCACCCAGCGCCCCGCGAAGGGCTCGCGCGGGCTGTCCAGGCCGGGCATGGTGTCGGGCCTCTCGGGCACCAGGCGCTCGCTGCGGCCCGTGAACCACCAGCTCAGGCTGCACAGCGGCGTGGCGGGAAAGCGGTTGATGCGCTCGGCATCGCTGAGCGCATGGCCCAGCGTGCTGCGCACGATGGTGGCGCGCAGGCAGGCCGACAGGCTGGCATGCGGCAGCCACAGCTGGCCCGAGGGGATCAGTCCCTCGGGTTGCCGGGTGGGCGAGGCGGCGAGAAAGGCCATGGGGCGCGAGTGTAGGCCAGCGGCCATGTCGCAATCGTTCAATACGCCGGTGCCTGCCCACCGCACCATGCACGGCATGAACACGAGTTTGTCCCCTGAACTGACCCCTGCCGCAGCCCCCACCCTGCCGCATCCGTCGGGTCCTGCGTCCCGCTGGTGGGGCCTGCCGCTGCTGCGCGCGATGCGCGCCGACTACCTGGGCTTCGTCACGCGGCTGCAGCGCGAGCATGGCGACCTCACGCGCATGCGGCTGGGCTACGAGGATGCCTGGGACCTGCTGTCGCCCGAGCTGGTGCGCGAAGCCCTGGTCACCCATGCCGAGCACCTGGTGCGCTGGGAGCGTGGCATCGAGGTGTTCGAGCAGGTCTTCGGCCAGAGCGTGCTGGTCACCGAACACGCCACCTGGCAGCGCCAGCGCCGCATGCTGATGCCGGCCTTCGCACCCAAAAGAGTCGCGGGTTATGCGCAGCTGATGACCGATGCGGCTCAGGCTGCACTGGACGCGGCCGTGCCACCCGGCCAGGCCGAGGCCCTGGTGGCGATGGACGGGTTGTGGAGCGGCGTGGCCATGGACGTGATCCTGCGCACCCTGTTCGGGGAGTCGGCACAGGACGATGCGCGCGATGCCGCCTGGGCCACGCAGATCCTGTCGGCCATGGCGTTCTCGGAAATGTTCCTGCCCTTCTCCCTGCCCGACTGGCTGCCCTTGCCCGGCAAGGCCGCCAAGCGCCGTGCGCTGCGCCTGCTGCGCGGGCTGGTGCAGCGCCACATCGACCAGCGGCATGCGCAAGCAAGGGAGCCGGCGCCGCGCACCGATCTGCTGCAGATGCTGCTGGACCTGCGTGACGAGGCCACGGGCGAGGCCCTGTCGCCGCAGGAGGTGTTCGACCAGTGCATGGTCAGCTTCCAGGCCGGGCACGAAACCAGCGCCACCGCCCTGCTGTGGTGGAGCCGGCTGCTGGCCGAGCACCCCGGGGCCGCAGAGCGCGCCCAGGCCGAGGTCGACGCCGCCTTGCAGGGCCGCGTGCCGGGCCCGCAGGACATGGCGCAGCTGCCCTGGCTCACCGCCACCTTGAAGGAGGCCATGCGCCTGTACCCGCCCGTGGCCGCGGTGATGAGCCGGCGCACCACGGCGCCCATCACCCTGGGCGGCGTGGCCGTACCGCGGGGCGCGCTGCTGCGTATCACCCCCTGGGTGCTGCACCGCGACGCGCGCTGGTTCGCCGAGCCCGAGCGCTTTCGGCCCGAGCGTTTTATGGACGGTGCACCGGAAATCCCCCGTGGCGCGTTCATGCCTTTCGGCCTGGGCCCGCGCGTCTGCATCGGCCAGCACTTCGCGATGCTGGAGATGCAATTGCTGGCCGCCATGCTGCTGCAGCGCTACACCTTGCAGGTGCCCGAGGGGGCCGCGCCGCTGCGGCCCCAGCTGCATGTGACCCTGCGGCCGGGGCAACCGGTGCAGTTGCTGCTCAGCCAGCACGCCTGAAGCTCACGGCAGCTCCGCGCTGTTCATGCGCGCCAGGATGGTGCGCGTGCGCCCGGCCAGGTAGGCGGACCCCGGTGCCTTCTCGAAGCGCTTGGGCGCGGGCAGCATCACGGCCAGGCGGGCCGCCTCGCTGGGGCTCAGGCGGCTCGCGTTCTTGCGGAAGTAGTGCTGCGCCGCGGCCTCGGCGCCGAACACGCCCTCGCCCCATTCCACGCTGTTGAGGTAGATCTCCAGGATGCGCTCCTTGCTCAGCAGTTGCTCCAGCAGCAGCGTGAGCACGAACTCCTGGCCCTTGCGCAAGAGCGTGCGCTCGCCCGAGAGCAGCAGGTTCTTGGCCAGCTGCTGGGTGATGGTGGAGCCGCCGCGGATCTTGGGGGCGCGCTGCGGGCGGTCGGGGGCGCGGGCCTGGGTCTTGGCGGCCTGGGCCTCGGCCTTGGCGTTGCGCTCCCAGGCCTTCTCGATGGCGGCCCAGTCCACGCCGTCGTGGTTGGCAAAGCCATCGTCCTCCGAGGCGATCACGGCGCGCTTCAAGTGCTCCGAGATCTCGCCATAGGGCATCCATTCCTGGCGCCAGCGCACCTTGCCGCTGGCGGCCACCTGCACCCAGGCTTCGGAACGCTGGAAGCTCGTCGACTCGGGGTTGACCACTACCATGGCCGCGATACGCAGCACGAAGAACAGCTGCAGCGCCAGGAAGGCGAACACCAGCAGGCCCAGCCAGCGCAGCACGGCTTTCATGGTGTGGGGTTCTTCCTTGCGGCGATCAGTGGGTCTGCAGCGCCAGCTGCGCCTGCAGTTCGGCCAGCACCTGGGCCGAGGGGGGGCGCACACCGCGCCAGAAGGCGAAGGCCTCGGCCGCCTGCTCCACCAGCATGCCCAGGCCGTCGCGCGGCACGGCGCCATGCGCGGCCGCCCAATCCAGGAAGCCCTGGGCCGCGGGGCCGTACATCATGTCGTAGGCCATGCCGCCCGGGCGCAGCACGCTGGCCGCCACGGGCACGGCATCGCCCGCCAGGCTGCTGGCCGTGGCGTTGATGACCACGTCGAAGGTGCCGCCCACGCCATCCAGCGTGCTCGCCGCCACGCTGGCACCCAGTTCGGTGGCCAGGGCGTGGTGCGACTGCACCAGCGCCTGGGCCTTGGCCTCGGTGCGGTTGGCGATGGTGACGTGGCGGGCTCCCGCCTGCAGCAGCGGGCCCAGCACGCCGGCCGCGGCACCGCCGGCACCGACCAGCAGCACGCTGGCTCCCTGCAGGGCCACGCCCGCATTGCGCGTGATGTCGGCCACCAGGCCCAGGCCATCGGTGTTGTCGCAGTGGATGCTGCCGTCCGCGCGGAAGGCCAGGGTATTGGCTGCGCCGGCCAGTTGCACGCGCTCGCTGCAGTGTGTGGCGAGCGCGGGGGCCTCGGTCTTGAACGGCACGGTGACATTGCAGCCGCGCCCGCCCTGGGCCGCGAAATCGCGCACGCCCTCTGCAAACCCATCCAGCGCCACCAGGCGCCGCTCGTAGGCCAGCACCTCGCCGGTCAGCTCGGCAAAGCGCGCATGGATGGCGGGCGAGCGGCTGTGCGCCACCGGGTTGCCCATCACGCAATACAGGTCGGTGGCTTGGCTCATCTCAAAACAGCAATTCCGCAAGGTCGGCAGGGCCGGGGGAGGGGCCGCGCTAGCGGACGGTGGTTTCCAGGGTCTGGTCGCGGGTGAAGCGAAAGCGCGCCACCATGGCGATCTGGTCGGCCTTGGCGCGCATTTCCTGACTGAAGGCGCCAAACGGTCCGGCGGCCCGGGCAATGGCCTCGGCGCGGCGGTCCAGCGTGGCGTTGCCCGACCCCTGCACGACCTCGGTCTCGAGCACGCGGCCGTCGTGGTTGACGGTGACGATCATGGTCAGCTCGCCATAGAGCTTGCGGCCGGCCTGCTCGGGGAAGTTCTCGGTGCCCTTGTCCTCGACCTTGCGGCGCAGCGCATCGTAGTAGATCGCATAGGCCTCTTCGCGCGTGGCGGGGCTGATGTAGCGCTTTTTGGGGCGCGAGTTCTCTTCGTTGATGCGCTTTTCGATCTCGGCCAGCAGCTTGACCAACTGGCGGCGCTTCTCGTCCTGCGCCGACTGTTCGGCACTTTGGCTGGGTTTGCGCGGGTCGGGCGGGGGCATGGTGGCCAGCTGCTTGCGCAGCTGCGTGAGCAACTGGGTTTGCTGCTCCTGCATCGCATCCATCCTGCGCTGGGCTTCCTCGAAATCGTCGCCCATGGCGGTCAGCGCCGAGTAGGGCAGGGGGCTCGTCGCCCGGCCCTTCTCCGCATCGCCGCCGCCCGCCAGGTTGGACTGGGCGATGGCCTGTGCCTTCTCGGGCCGCTCGTTGGACTTGGCATTGACCAGGATGACTTCCAGCGGCGTGTCCTGGAACACGCGGTTGAAGCCCTCCGGGTCGATGAAGCGCACGGTGATGAGCGCCGCATGCACGGCAATCGAGATGCCGAGCGCAAGCTGCAGCGTGCTGAAGGTGCGGAGGAAGGCAGGCAGTTTCACGGCGTCAGATTATCAGCGCTGGCGGGTGCGTCGGCTTCATTCACGTCCACCGCGATGGCAATCGGGCCGGCCACGGTGTCCTCGTCCTCCTCCGCCGCCTCGTCGGCACCGGCCTCGGCTTCGTCGCTGTCCAGGCGTTCCAGCACCGTGCCATGGATGTCCAGCGTGATCTCATCGATCTCGCCGAGCTTGACGCGCAGGCGCGCGCCGCGCGGCAGGTTCTGGGCGCCGAGCACCGGGAACACCAGCGGAAGGTCGTCTGCCCGCACCAGGAAGCTGCCGCCCGGGCCTTCCTTGAAGACGGTGGCGGTCAGCTCGGTCAGCCCGTGCTGCTGCACGTACTTCAGCGTCCAGAAGCGCTCCATGCCGGCCTGGTAGCCGTTGTAGGCGCTGTAGGCCCCATCGAAGCTGCTGATGATGGAGAACAGGTCCGCATCCTTGGGCTTGAACGGTGCGGCCAGGGCTGCGGTCTTGCCATGGCGCGCGCAGGCGATGATCTGCCACTGGTTCACCAGGTCGGTGTAGCGGCGCAGCGGCGAGGTCGCCCACGAATAGCATTTGACCCCGATGCCGGCATGCGGCAGCGCCTTGGTGCCCATGCGCACCTTCACGCCCGGGGCCATGCTGGCCTGGCTGCGGTAGATGCCGGGCACCCCCAGCTCGGCCATCCAGGCGCCCCAGGTGCTGTTGGCCACGATGGCGGCTTCGGCCACGATCAGGTCCAGCGGCGCGCCGCGGCGGCGCGTGGTGATCTGCACCTGCTCCGAGCCATTGGGTTCGCCCCGGTCGTTGCCCACCAGGCGGAAGTTGTAGTCCGGCCGGTTGAAGTTCTCGGGCTTGCCGCGCACCACCTCGCGCTGTGCCTTGAGGCTTTGCGCCAGGCGGAACAAAAAGGACAGCTCGCCGCGCCGCACGGCCAGTTCCGCGGGCGTGCCATCCACCTGCACGGTGGGATCGGTCAGCCAGGCCTCGGTCACGATGTGGTCGAGCTGATCGTGGCGCAGGTTGGCGGCCACCGGCACGCGCTCCAGGCGGGTTTCGGTGGACAGGATCTCCAGAGTGCCTTCATTGATCGTCACGTACAGCGACACGGCCGGGTTTGCGCGGCCTTCGTCCAGCGTGTAGATCTGCACCACCTCGTCGGGCAGCATGGTGATCTTGTAGCCCGGCATGTACACCGTGGACAGGCGCGCGCGGCCCACCTGGTCGATGGTGCTGCCCGGCTGCACGGCCAGGCCGGGCGCGGCGATGTGGATGCCCAGCACCACCGTGCCGGTGCCCAGGCCCTGGACCGACAGCGCATCGTCGATTTCCGTGGTCTGCGAATCGTCGATGGAATAGGCCTGCACGTTGGCCAGGGGCAGGTCGTCCGGCGGCTGGGGCGCGGTCAGGTTGGGAAAGCCCGTGCCCTTGGGGAAGTTCTCGAACAGGAAACGCTTCCAGTGGAACTGGTAGGCCGAGTCGATGGCGCCGGCCTTCTGCAACAGGTCCAGCGGGGCGGTGTGCGTGGCGCGGCTGGCGTCGACCACGGCCTTGTACTCGGGCGCGTTCTTGTCGGGCTTGAACAGTATCTTGTAGAGCTGGTCGCGGATGGGCTGGGGGCACTCGCCCCGGGCCAGGGCCGCGGCCCACTCGTCGATCTGGGCCAGCACGGCCTTTTTCTTTTCGATGGCGGCCAGCGCCTGCTGCAGGATCTCGGCCGGGGCCTTCTTGAAGCGGCCCTTGCCCGCGCGGCGGAAGTAGTGCGGCGCTTCGTACAGGCGGAACAGCGCGCCGGCCTGCTGGACCAGCGTGGCGTTCTCCGAGAAATAGTCGCGCGCCAGGTCGGCAAAGCCGAAATCCTCCTCGGGCGCGAATTCCCAGGCCAGGTCCAGCTCGATGGTCTGGGCCACGGCCTGAGCCTGGGCCACCAGCTCGGCCGGGGCGGGTTTTTCGAACTTCAGGAGGACGTTGGCGGCCTTGACCTTGACCCGCTTGCCCGAATCGAGCTCGATCTGGGCCGAACTCTCGGCTTCCGACAGGATACGGCCGGCCATGAACTTGCCGGCTTCTTCAAACAATGCATGCATGGGCGGCATTCTCCCATGGGGCGCCAGCCCTTCAGGATTTCACCGGGCCCATGCAGTCCAGGGGGGTGGCCATCACCGGGATGCTGGTGGCATCCGTTCCCTGGGCGATCATCTTGTCTGGTACCTTGGCCTTGCCGCAGACCCAGGCAATGGGCACCTGGGGGAAATCCGGCACGATGGCCGGCCGCAGGGTCAGGACTTTGCCCGCGATGGCCTTGTTGGCCTTGTTGCCGTAGACGATGTTCACCGCCCCGCCGGTCACGGTGACCTTGGCCACGTTGGTGCTGACGATGCGGTCCTCGGGCGGCAGGCCGGCGGCGGCATTGTCGGCGGGCAGGGTCTTCTTGAGCGCGTAGTGCACGGCCACGGCCTGCTTGACGAACTCCACCATGGCCTGGCCCTCCTTGACCTGGGTGCGCAGCACCCGGTCCTGGTAAGAGGGCAGGGCGATCAAGGCCAGCACGGCGATGACCACCAGGACCATCATCATCTCGATCATCGTGAAGCCCTGTGCGCGAAGGCGGGGCAAAAGGGCTGTGCGCTGCGGGTGGATCATGTCGGTGGTGCACGCCGGTGAGGGCGGGTGCTGCAGGAGGCATCGATGGGGCTGAATATAAGGGCTGGCGCCCCGGCCCCCGGGGCGGCGCCCCGCGCGTGGCCGGCGCGCCACGGTGCGGGGCTCTATGATTCGCGGTTTCATTCTTCTTCATCGCGCAATCCGCCCCCGCCCGCCTCCCCGATGCCGATCGCTGCCATTGCCGCACCGCTGACTTTGCTGGCAGTGGCCCTGCCCTTCCTGTTCTCCGTCACCAGCCCCCCGTCCACCAATGTCTGGCCGCTGCTGACCTCGTGGTCGTGCATCACGCTGCTGGCGGCGCTGGCATGGCTGCGCGCGCTGCGCTCGCGCCGCCACCCGGAGCTGTGCGATGGCGGCACCACGGCGGCGACCTGGCTGGCGCTGGGCCTGCTGCTGGCTGCGGTCGTGGGGAGCGTGGTCTGCCTGGTGCAGTATTTCGGCGGCGATGTGGGCCTGGCGCCCTGGATCCATGCCTCCACCCCCGGCCAGGCGGTGGGCAACCTGCGCCAGCGCAACCAGCAGGCCACGCTGGTGGCGCTGGGGGCCTGGGTGCTGGCCTGGTCGGTGGCGCAATGGCAGGCCCGTGGGGCCGGCGGCGCTCGGCACCCGCGCGTGCCCGAGAGCCTGGCGGGCCTGGCCTTCGGCATGGCCCTGACCGTGCTGGCCCTGGCCAGCGCCGCCACGTCTTCGCGCACGGGTGCCGTGCAGTGGCTGGTCATCGTGGTGCTGCTGCTGTGGTGGCGCCGCTCCCTGGGGCGCATGGCGCTCGGGGTGGCGCTGGGCGGAGTGGTGCTCTACATCGCGGCGGCCTGGCTGCTGCCGCTGGCACTGCACGGATTCAGCGGCGTGCAGGCCGAGGGGCTGTTCAACCGCTTCTCCGGCGACTCCCACCAATGCACCAGCCGCCGCGTGCTCTGGTCCAACGTGCTCACCCTGATCGCGCAGAAACCCTGGACCGGCTGGGGCTGGAACGAACTCGATTACGCGCACTACACCACCTTGTTCCCCGGTGAGCGCTTCTGCGTGCTGCTGGACAACGCCCACAACCTGCCCCTGCACCTGGCCGTGGAGCTGGGCCTGCCGGCCGCCGTGCTGCTGTGTGGTGCGGCGCTGTGGTTCACGCTGCAGGCGCGCCCCTGGCGCGAGACCGACCCCGTGCGCCAGCTGGCCTGGGGCGTGCTGGCGCTGATCGGCGCGCACAGCATGCTGGAATTTCCGCTCTGGTACGGGCCGTTCCAGCTGGCGGCCCTGGGGGCGGTGGCGCTGCTGTGGCCGCGCCGCAGGATGCCACGCCCTCCCTCCGCGATGCTGCTGGCGGCCACAGGTGTCGCGCTGGTGGCGGGCACCGTGTTCCTGGCCTGGGTGGCACACGACTACCACCGCATCAGCCAGCTCTACAAGGTGCCCGACAAGCGCGATCCGGCCTACCGTGACATGGCGCCGGCCACGACGGCGCCTTCCCTGCTGTTCGAGGACCAGGTGGACTTCGCCCTCCTGCCCTCCATCGCACTCACCCCGGCCACGGCGCAGCAGGTGTTCGATCTGTCCGGCCAACTGCTGCACTACTCGCCCGAACCCCGTGTGATCGAGCGGCGCATCGACAGCGCGGTCATGCTCGGCCGGGACGATGAAGCCGCCTACCACCTGCTGCGCTACCGCATCGCCTACCCCAAGGACCATGCGCGCTGGCTGAACAAGAAGGCGCCGCCGGCCCCGCGGGCACCGGCATCATCAAAGACGCAGGAATGAGGCCACCCGGGGCAGGTGCGCCTCGAAGCCGGTCAGCGCATGGTCGCCGCCTTCCAGCACCTCCTGCTGGGCGGCCGGGTAGCGTGCCACCATTTCGCGCCAGTCCAGCACCTCGTCGCCCTTGGCGATGATGGCCAGCTCGGGCCCCGCCGGGGGCTGGCCGCGCACGTCCAGCGCCTGCAGTTCGCCGATGTACTCGGGCAGAAAGAAAAAGCGCTCGGCCGGCTCGTGCCAACTGGTCTGCTCGCCGATGTAGCGCGCCAGGTCGCGTGCGGGATCCACCGCGGGGTTGAGCATCACGCTGGGGCAGGAGAGCTGCTGCGCCACCCAGCTGGCATAGAAGCCGCCCAGCGAGGAACCGATCACCGCGCTCGATGCCCGGGGCCAGTGCGCCACCGTCCCTGCCACCAGGGCCATGGCGTGGCGGGGCGAAGGCGGCAACTGCGGGCACCAGAAATGCACGCCGGGGTGCTGCGCCGCCACATGGGCAGCCGTCTGCCGCGCCTTGGCCGACTGGGGGGAGGAGCGGAAACCGTGCAGGTACAGAAGGTGGGTGGTGCGGTTCATGGAAAAGGCGCAACAGGCATGGGGGCAGGGGAATCACTGCCTTGACAGGCCTTGTACAGGCATAAGATGTTGCAAAGTGTATGCCGCAGCATGCGGCACCACGCCTGCCCCCGAGCCGCCCCGCCATGACCGATTCTGCGCCGCTTTCCCCCGCCCGCCGCTCCGCCTGGGTGGTCGGGGACCGGGTGCCTGCGCCCCAGGGGCGGTTCGAGCTGCAGCAGGTGCTGGTGGCCAACGGGCAGTTCACCCAGTGGCGCGCGCTGGACCGGCGCGGCCAGCGCCCGGTCACGATCCGGCAGTGGGCGGTGGCACCGCCGCAGGCGACGGCGGCACTGGAGCGCTGGCTCGAAGCTGCCGAACGGGCCACCCAGCTTCACCATGCCTTCGTCGCCCCCGTGCTGGCGGCCGATGTCCTGGCGCGCCAGCCCAGCATCGCGCACGAGCAGATGCATGGCCCCACGCTGGCCGAGCACCTGGCCCGCCAGGGCCGCTGCACGCCGCACGATGCCGTGGCGCTGGTGGTGGATCTGCTCGATGCGCTGGAGGCGGTGCATGCGGTGGGCCTGGTGCACGGCCGGGTGGACCTGGACCATGTCGCCATGGACCCGCAGCGCCACGCCCGGCTGCTGGGCCTGGGCTGGCATGCGCCGGCCTTCGTTCCCGGGGAGGAGGATTCGGCCAGCGCCGATGGCGATGTGCGATCGGCCGCCCAGGTGCTGGTGCATCTGTTCACCGGCAGCCCCTGGGTGGGGGCTGCGGCGGCGGGGCGCAGCCTGCCCGCCGTGCTGGCCGAGGCCCTGGACGAAGGCCTGCGCACCCTGCTGCAGCGCGCCCTGGGCCATGACGGAGCGGACCCCTTCGCGGGCGCGGGCGGGTTGCGCGATGCCCTGCGCGCCTGGGCTGCGCCGGTGAGCGCGCCGACCGCTGCCAGCAACGCCACACTGGATTTCCTGCTGCGGCGCATGCGCCACAAGAGCGATTTCCCGGCCCTGTCCGACTCGGTGACCCGGATCCAGCGCGTGGCGCATTCCGAGGACGACAGCATCAGCGACCTCACGCACGAGATCCTCAAGGACGTGGCGCTCACCCACAAGCTGCTGCGCCTGGTCAACAGCGTGCACTACGCCCATGCAGGGCGCGGCACCATCAGCACGGTCTCGCGCGCGGTCAGCCTGGTTGGCTTCAATGCCGTGCGCAACATGGCCATGAGCCTGGTGCTGCTGGACCACATGCAGGACAAGGCCCATGCCGAGCAGATGCGCGAGGAGTTCCTGCGCTCCATGATGGCCGGTTCGGTGGCGGCCGAGCTGTGCGGGCCCGGGCAGGGGGCCGAGGAGGCCTTCATCGGTGCCATGTTCCAGAACCTGGGGCGCATGCTGTGCAGCTTTTATTTCCCCGAAGAGGCCGAGCAGGTGCGCAAGCTGGTGGCCGGTGGCCGGCTCGAGGGCGGGGAGGAAGCCGCCGCCATGCAGGTGCTGGGCCTGGGCTTCGAGGACCTGGGCACCGGGGTGGCCCGCGTCTGGGGCCTGCCCGACAGCCTGCAGCGCTGCATGCGCAAGCCCCTGGGATCCCCCATGCAGCGCCCTGCGGAGCAGGGCGTGGAGCGCCTGCGCTGGGTGGCGCTGGCGGCCAACGAGGTGGCCGACATCCTGCTGCACGGCGAGCCGGCACGGCTCGAAGAGCGCCTGCGGGGCGTGGGCACCCGCTACAGCCGCACCCTGGCCCTGGCGCCGGCCGCCATTGCCGAGGCCACGCTGCGCGGGCGCCGCAAGCTGGTGTCGCTGGCGGAAACCCTGGAGTTGCGCGTGCCGCCCGGCACGCCCGCCGCCCGCCTGCTCCAGTTGCCGCCGTCGGCCGAGGACGGCGCGGCCCTGCTGGACGATGCCCTGGCCCCCCATGAGCTCGGGGCCGGCGAGGTGCCTCCCCTGCCTGCGGTGCTGGCTTCGCAGGCGGGCGGGGCGGTGTCGGTGGCCCAGGTCAACGAGCTGCTGTCCGCCGGCGTGCAGGACGTGACCAACGCCATGGTGGACACCTTTGCGCTCAACGACGTGCTGCGCATGATCCTGGAGACCATGTTCCGCGCGCTGGGTTTTCGGCGCATGGTGTTCTGCCTGCGCGACGCCCGTACCGAGGTGCTGGTCGGGCGCTTTGGCCTGGGCGAGGGCAGCGAGGCCGCCGTGCGCGCGATGCGGGTGCCGCTCAAGGTGCCGGGCGATCTGTTCGCCGCCGTGTGCCTGCGCGGCGCGGACACGCTGATCAACGACGCCACCGACCCGCGCATCAAGGCGCGCCTGCCCGAGTGGTACCGCGCGGGGCTCGACGCCCCGTCCTTTCTGCTGCTGCCGCTGCAAATCAAGGGCCAGACCTTCGCGCTGATCTATGCCGACCAGTCGTCGGCGGGCGGCATCGTGGTGGACGACAAGGCCCTGGGGCTCTTGCGCACCCTGCGCAACCAGGCCGTGATGGCCTTCCGCCAGGCGGGTTGACGCGCCTTTTGCGGGGCAGCGGGCCAGCCGGCACCCGATAATCGGGGGATGGCCGCCGTTTTTGACAAGCCCTCCGTTGCCCAGCGCTTCCTCCCCCTGTTCCGCGGGTTCGATCTGCCGCTGGTGCTGATCATCCTGCTGCTTGCCAGCGCGGGGTTGCTGGCCATGTATTCCTCGGGCTTTGACCACGGTACCCGCTTCATGGACCATGGGCGCAACATGCTGATTGCCTGCGCCATCCTGTTCGTGGTGGCCCAGGTGCCGCCGCAGAAGATCATGGCGTTTGCTGTGCCGCTGTACGCTGCGGGGGTGGCGTTGCTGATCGCGGTGGCGCTGTTCGGCATCACCAAGAAGGGGGCGCAGCGCTGGGTGAACCTGGGCATCGTCATCCAGCCCAGCGAAATCCTCAAGATCGCCATGCCGCTGATGCTGGCCTGGTGGTTCCAGAAGCGTGAGGGCACGCTGCGCCCGCTCGATTTCGCTGCCGCCGGGCTGCTGCTGGCGATCCCGGTGGGCCTGATCATGAAGCAGCCCGACCTGGGTACCTCGCTGCTGGTGCTGGCCGCAGGGCTGTCGGTGATCTTCTTTGCCGGCCTGCCCTGGAAGCTGGTGCTGCCGCCGGTGCTGATCGGCGGCATCGGCATTGGCATCCTGGTGGTCATGGGCGACCCCTGGTGCGCCGATGGCGTGCGCTGGCCGGTGCTGCACGACTACCAGCAGCAGCGCATCTGCACCCTGCTGGACCCCACGCGCGACCCGCTGGGCAAGGGCTTCCACATCATCCAGGGCATGATCGCCATCGGCTCGGGCGGCGTGTTCGGCAAGGGTTTCATGGCGGGCACCCAGACGCACCTGGAGTTCATTCCCGAGCGCACCACCGACTTCATCTTCGCGGCGTTTTCCGAGGAGTTCGGCCTGGCAGGCAACCTGTTTCTGATCACCTGCTTCCTGCTGCTGGTCTGGCGCGGCCTGGCCATTGCCGTGGGCGCGACCAGCCTGTTCGGCCGCCTGATGGCCGGCGCCGTGTCCATGATCTTCTTCACCTATGCCTTCGTGAACATGGGCATGGTCAGCGGCATCCTGCCCGTGGTGGGCGTGCCGCTGCCTTTCATCAGCTATGGCGGCACGGCCATGGTCACGCTGGGCCTGGCCCTGGGGATCCTGATGTCGGTGGCGCGTGCCCAGCGCACGGATCCCAAGGACGCACCGCCGGCCATGCAGGCCAGCTGAGCGAGGGATTGGCGCCATTGTCAGGGCGCGCGCTTGGGGTTACAAATGCCGAACTACCGGCTTTAGAACCTGTTTGCGATCACCTGCGAGATCGTGAACAGGTTCGTAGACAACCCTAGGGAGGTGCTTCCATGGCGTCCAAGTTCGAACTCAAGAAGTCCAGGAACGACAAGTTCGTCTTCAACCTGCTGGCCTCCAACGGCCAGGTGATCCTCACGAGCGAGTTGTACGAATCCCGCGCCAGCGCTCTGAACGGCATTGAATCCGTGCGCAAGAATGCGGCCGACGATGGCCGCTACGGCCGGCTCTGCGCCAAGGACGGTTCTCCCTACTTCACCCTCAAGGCCGGCAATGGGCAGGTCATCGGCCAGAGCCAGCGCTACTCGGGTGAAAAAGCGCGCGAAGCGGGGATCGAATCGGTCAAGGCCCATGCACCCGGTGCCGTGGCCGACGACCAGAGCGCCTGAACTGCGCCGGGGCCCTGTTGTCCCTGTGCCGGACGGGGCCTGCATGCGCGCCTAAAATGCCTGCATGACCTTCAGTTCCTCTACCGCCGCGCCGCAGCGTGCCTCCACCACCCAGCGCATCGACGTTGCCCGGCAACTGCTTCTGGCACCCTTTGGTCTGGATGAAAGCCACCTGGCCCGGGCGCTGGCCGAGATCCGCACGCACCAGGTGGACGATGCGGACCTGTACTTCCAGTACACGCGCAGCGAGGGCTGGAGCCTGGAGGAGGGCATCGTCAAGACCGGCTCCTTCAGCATCGACCAGGGCGTGGGCGTGCGGGCCGTGAGCGGTGAGAAGACTGCATTCGCCTACTCCGACGATATTTCCGAAGCCTCGCTGCTCGATGCCGCGCGCACCGTGCGCTCCATCGGTGCGGCCGCCCAGGGCGGCCGCGTGAAGGTCCCCGGCCAGAAGATCGCCACCAGCCGCAGCCTCTACCCCGGCGTGGACCCGATCGCCTCGCTGGACAGCACGGCCAAGGTGGCCTTGCTCGAACGCCTGGAAAAGCGCGCCCGCGCCAAGGACCCGCGCGTAGCCCAGGTCATGGCCGGCCTGGCCAGCGAATACGACGTGGTGCTGGTGGCGCGCGCCGATGGCACGCTGGCGGCCGATGTGCGCCCGCTGGTGCGCCTGTCGGTCACGGTGATCGCCGAGCAGAACGGTCGCCGCGAAATGGGCTCCGCCGGTGGCGGCGGCCGCTTCGGGCTGGCGTACTTCGACGACGAGCAGATGGGCAAGTACGTGGACGAGGCCGTGAATGCGGCCCTGGTCAACCTCGATTCGCGCCCCGCGCCCGCGGGCGAGATGACGGTGGTGCTGGGTTCGGGCTGGCCCGGCATCCTGCTGCACGAAGCCATCGGCCACGGGCTCGAAGGGGATTTCAACCGCAAGGGCTCGAGCGCCTTCAGCGGCCGGGTGGGCCAGCGCGTAGCGGCCAAGGGCGTCACGGTGCTGGACGACGGCACCATCGCCGACCGCCGCGGATCGCTCAACGTGGATGACGAGGGCAATGCCAGCCAGCGCAATGTGCTGATCGAGGACGGTATCCTGAAGGGCTACATCCAGGACTCGATGAACGCCCGCCTGATGGGCGTGGCCCCCACTGGCAACGGCCGGCGCGAGAGCTATGCCCACATCCCCATGCCGCGCATGACCAATACCTACATGCTGGGTGGCGACAAGGATCCACAGGAGATCATCGCCAGCATCAAGAAGGGGCTGTACGCCTCGAATTTCGGCGGCGGCCAGGTGGACATCACCTCGGGCAAGTTCGTGTTCTCGGCCAGCGAGGCCTACTGGGTCGAGAACGGCAAGATCCAGTATCCCGTGAAGGGCGCCACCATCATCGGCAGCGGCCCCGAATCGCTCAAGAAGGTGACCCTGATCGGCAACGACATGCGCCTCGACAGCGGCGTGGGCACCTGCGGCAAGGAAGGCCAGAGCGTGCCCGTGGGAGTGGGCCAGCCCACGCTGCGCATCGAGGGCTTGACGGTCGGCGGGACAGCTTAAGCACCCCCTGAGGCGCTTCGCGCCTTCACCCCTCTCTCGACTCGCTGCGCGAGTCGGGAGGGGGACGCCCCCAGCGCGGCGGGGCGGCCCTTGCGCGGGGGCACTGGCCTTGGCCGCGCCGGTTCAGAGGCTTTGAACGATGCCTGGCGCAAGCGAAGGCGAGGCCCCGCAGGTCTTACGGCCGCCTCGCCAATTGTTGCGTGGCTGCACCACCCCCGCCATCCATTGTCCGCAATTGGCCGGTCTTCACCCGCCAATTGGCATGCCTGGGGCTTGCCCGTAGCCGCACAGGGTCTGGGCGGCGCACAATGCCCTTCATGCCTGCCACGCGTCCCAGTCTGCAGCACACACTCCAGTCGTTCGGCGACATCAGCCGCTTCCTGCGCGAAAGTGTGGCCGACGAGGATTCGCGCCAGTTGCGCGATAGCCTGAGCGGCCTGTCCAACCACATCGACGAGGCGGTGCGCACGCGCCGCACCAGCACCGATGCGGCCGCCATCATGCGCCGGGTGGTGGGCCTGTCGCACTGCGCGCGCGAGCACCAACTGTTCCTCACCGGCCTGGGATCGGCCTGGCATGCGCTCTATGAATTCGGTGCCTACCAGCGCGCCCTGCGCGAACTGCGCAATGCCATCGGCGCCTGGCAGCAGGCGCTGGAGCAGCGCAGCACGCGCGAGAGTGCCTGCTTCGACCAGTTCGAGCTGCTCGCCTGGCGCACTCTGGGCGAGGCCTTGCTGCTGGTCGACATGTACGAGCACCAGAGCGAACCGGTGAGCGAGCTGCCCAGCGAGCCACCGCCCCCGCGCTCGGCATTGCAGCGCGCGGCTGCCTGGTTGCGGCGCTTACGCGGCTGATTTTTCTCGGCTCCTTGGTCGCCCAGCATTGCCTTGCAAGCCGCCATGGCGTTGCGTCTGCGCAACGCGAGGGGGTTGTTGCAATGCGGCAAGACTGTGCTACATTGATTGTCATGCAAGTTCGCAGCGCGTTTTATTTTTGGTTTTTTATCTCAGTCCCCGGCGGATGAGAGGCGAACGCGCAAGCACACACAACCTCACCATACCAACCGCCGACGCTGCAAAGCCCGGCGGTTTTTGTTTTTCTGCCCTCCCCTTTTTCCATTCCATCCACTTTGCAGCCACGAGGAAGACAACATGACGGCCCATGCCAACCCCACCAGCGATGCCTGGTACCGCAGCGTCGAGAAGACCAGCCAGACCGACGACGAACGTATCAAGGACATCACCGTGTTGCCCCCTCCCGAACACCTGATCCGCTTTTTCCCCATCAGCGGCACGCCGGTGGAATCGCTGATCACCCAGACCCGCAGGAACATCCACAACATCATGGCCGGCGAGGACGACCGCCTGCTGGTCATCATCGGCCCCTGCTCCATCCATGACCCCGTGGCGGCGCTTGAATACGCCCGCCGCCTCAAGGTGGCACGCGAGCAGTACAAGGACACGCTGGAGATCGTGATGCGCGTGTACTTCGAGAAGCCCCGCACCACCGTGGGCTGGAAGGGCCTGATCAACGATCCCTACCTGGACGAGACCTACCGCATCGACGAGGGCCTGCGCATCGCGCGCCAGTTGCTGATCGACATCAACCGCCTGGGCATGCCGGCGGGCAGCGAGTTCCTGGACGTGATCTCGCCCCAGTACATCGGCGACCTGATCTCCTGGGGCGCCATCGGTGCGCGCACCACCGAAAGCCAGGTGCACCGGGAGCTGGCCTCGGGCCTGTCGGCCCCCATCGGCTTCAAGAACGGCACGGACGGCAACATCCGCATCGCCACCGACGCCATCCAGTCCGCGAGCCGCGGCCACCACTTCCTGTCGGTGCACAAGAACGGCCAAGTTGCCATCGTCAACACCAACGGCAACAAGGACTGCCACGTCATCCTGCGCGGCGGCAAGGCCCCCAACTACGACGCCGAGAGCGTGGCTGCGGCCTGCAAGGACCTGGAAGCCGCCAAGCTGCCCGCCACGCTGATGGTGGACTGCAGCCATGCCAACAGCAGCAAGCAGCACCAAAAGCAGATGGACGTGGCACGCGACGTGGCCGGGCAGATCGCCGGCGGCTCGCGCAGCGTCTTCGGCCTGATGATCGAAAGCCACCTCACGGCCGGCGCCCAGAAGTTCACGCCCGGCAAGGACGATGCGGCCGCGCTGGCCTATGGCCTGAGCATCACCGATGCCTGCCTGGGCTGGGACGATTCGCTGCAGTCGCTGGCCGACCTGTCGGCCGCCGTGCAGGCCCGTCGTTCGCGCTGACGGCACCCTCCGCTGCTGAGTGTAAGCTCCTGGCATGGCCTCTGGCGGTCGCCGGGGGCTTGCAGTCTGCAGAAAAAGAAAGGCACCCCATGCACAGCGAAGTCTCCGTCCGTCTGGCGGGCAACCAGGAATTCCGCTTCGATCTCGCGAACGCAGAGCCCATGGCCCATGAGGAAGGGCGGCGCTGGCTCGACGAACAGTTCACCCGCCTGGACTGCGAGCCCTTGCGCGCCAGCGGCAAGGTGCTGCTGGCCGACAAGGTGCTCGTCGTGGCCCAGGCTGCCGGCAGCCCGCTGATGGGCGATGTGCAGTGGTCGCGCGATTTCGCGCGCGCCGCCAGTGCAGCGCTGGCGCGGCCCGTGGTGCGGGTCGACGTGCCTGCGATGGCTGTGACGTTTTAGGCTCCCCCGAGTCGCTTCGCGCCATCCCCTTGAGGGGAACGCCCCCAGCGCACGCAAGTGAAGCGCTGCTAAACCGCGGGGGCGGCCCTTGCGCGGGGGCACTGGCGTGGGCAGCGTCGGTATCTCAGGTTGGTAGCTTTCGGAAAACTGAGGTAGAGGCGGCGGGGCTACCGCAGCGCCTGCAGCAGGCGCGCATGCACGCCGCCGAAGCCGCCGTTGCTCATGCACACGATGTGGTCGCCGGGGCGCGCCGCGGCGCTGACCTGGGCCACCAGGATGTCGATGTCGGGGGCGGTCTGCGCGCGCTGGCCCGGGCCCACGCCCAGGGGCGCCAGCGCTTCGGCCGCATCCCAGTCCAGCCCGGCCGTGTGGCAAAACGCCAGGTCGGCCGATTCCAGCGCCCAGGGGAGCTGGCTTTTCATCGCGCCAAGCTTCATGGTGTTGCTGCGTGGCTCGAACACCGCGAGGATGCGCGCGCCCGCAGGCAGGGTGCGGCGCAGGCCGTCGAGCGTGGTGCGCAGCGCCGTCGGGTGGTGCGCAAAATCGTCGTACACCGCGATGCCGTTCACTGTGCCGCGCAGTTCCATGCGGCGCTTGACGTTCTGGAAGGCACCCAGCGCCCGCGCCGCCTGCTCGGGCGCCACGCCCACGTGGTGGGCGGCGGCGATGGCCGCCAGCGCGTTGAGCTGGTTGTGCACACCGGTCAGTGCCCACTCCACGCGCGCGACGGTGCGGCCTTGCTGCACCACGTCGAACGCCTGGGGCTCGCCCACGGCAGAAAAATCGCCCACGGCCGTGCCGAAGCTGCTCACGCTGCTCCAGCAGCCCGCGTGCAGCACGCGCGCCAGGCTTTCTTCCAGCCCGTTGACCACCACGCGGCCCGAGGGCGGCACGGTGCGCACCAGGTGGTGGAACTGGCGCTCGATGGCGCCCAGGTCGTCGAAGATGTCCGCGTGGTCGAACTCCAGGTTGTTCAGCACCGCCGTGCGCGGGCGGTAGTGCACGAACTTGCTGCGCTTGTCGAAGAAGGCGGTGTCGTATTCATCGGCTTCGATCACGAACAACGGGCTGGCGCCCAGGGGGCCATCGCCCGCATGCGGGCGTGCGGCCGCACCCAGGCGCGCCGAGAGGCCGAAGTTCAGCGGCACGCCGCCGATCAGGAAACCGGGCTGCTGGCCTGCGCTTTCCAGGATCCAGGCGAGCATCGAGGTGGTCGTGGTCTTGCCGTGCGTGCCGGCCACGGCCAGCACATGGCGGCCCTGCAGCACCTGCTCGGCCAGCCACTGGGGGCCGCTGGTGTAGGGGGCCCCTGCATCCAGGATGGCTTCCATCAGCGGGTATTTGGGGCTCCCGTCGGCCAGCCGGACGCGGCTGACCACGTTGCCGACCACGAACACATCGGGTTGGAGGTCCAGCTGGTCGGTGCCGTAACCCTCGATCAGCTCGATGCCCAGGGCGCGCAACTGGTCGCTCATGGGCGGGTAGACACCGGCGTCGCAGCCGGTGACCCGGTGGCCCGCCTCGCGGGCCAGGGCTGCCAGGCCGCCCATGAAGGTGCCGCAGATGCCCAGGATGTGTATATGCATGGGCGAGGATTCTACGTTTCAATCCCCAGGGCCCCGCAGCAGCGGCCCTGAGCCTGAAGTGCTATGCAATCGATAGCTATAAGGTGCCATGGCACGGTAGGCTGCAGGGTTGTGGGGGCATGCGCAGCACCCCGAAGGCGCGTTCGCGCCACAATGGAGCCTCCACTGCCTGGTTTGTGCCATGAACACACCTCTGAGTGCCGAAATCGCCAATACCACCGCCCGCATCGTCGTCGAGGAAGGGATGGAGTGGGGCCCCGCCAAGCGCCGTGCGCTGCGCGAAATGGGCCTGCCCGCCCGCACGGCCCTGCCTGGCAACGACCAGGTCGAGGACGCGGTGCGCGAGTACATCGCCCTGTTCTGTGCCGACACCCAGCCGCGCGAGCTGCGCGCCCTGCGCCAGCTGGCCCTGGTCTGGATGGAGCGCATGGCGGCCTTTCGCCCCCATCTGGCTGGGGCAGTGTGGCATGGCACGGCCACGCGCCTGTCGGACATTTACCTGCAGTTGTTCTGCGATGATTCCAAATCCGCAGAAATTGCCCTCATCGACCACCATGTGGACTACGAGCCGCGCACGGTTCCCGGTTTCCACGGCGAATCGGTCGAAGCCCTGAGCCTGGGCAGCAAGTCGCCTGAACTGAACGAGATCATCGGAGTCCACCTGCTGATCCATGACCTCGATGACCTGCGTGGCGCGCTGCGGCCCGATGCCAAGGGGCGCTCGCCCCGTGGGGACATCACGGCCGTACGCCATCTGCTCCAAGACTCCGAAACCCGTGCTCCATGACCCACCCCATTCCCGACACTTCGCCTGCCACGCCAATGGACGCCAGCCCTGCCAATCCCGCCCGCCGCCGCTGGCTGTATGCGGGCGTGGCCGGTGCGGCCGCCGTGGGCGGGGCGGGGGTGGCGTGGTGGAAGTTCCAGCCCCACGCCGTGGAGGACGGGGCCGAAAAAGCCCTGTGGGCGATGGAGTTCGAAACGCCCGATGGAGCCGCCTTGCCGCTGCAGCGCTTTGCCGGCAAGCCGCTGCTCATCAATTTCTGGGCGACCTGGTGCGCGCCCTGCGTGGAAGAGCTGCCCATGCTCAATGCCTTTTACCGCGAACATGCGCCCAAAGGCTGGCAGGTGGTGGCGCTGGCCATCGATCAGCCGTCATCGGTGCGCAAGTTCCTCGCCAGGCTGCCCCTGGAATTTCCGGTGGGTCTGGCCGGGATGCAGGGCACGGATCTTGGGCGTTCGCTCGGAAACCTCACGGGCGGCCTGCCTTTTACGGTGGTGCTGGGCGGGGCAGGGCGGGTGCTGCACCGTAAAATGGGCCAGGTCACGGCGCAGGATCTGCAGCAGTGGGCGGCCCTGCGCTAGGCGGGGCAAGGCTTGGTGCTTCAATATCCTGCGTTTGTGCGGATGGCTCGCAGGTCGGCGTTCATCAAAAATGTGGTCCAAAGACCGAAATAGGGCGAAATTGGAGTAAATTCGCGCCCTGTTCAGTTTTTAGCCGTTGGAGCTTTCATGGATCTGCGAAAACTCAAGACCCTCATCGACCTCGTGTCCGAGTCGAATGTATCCGAACTCGAAATCACGGAGGCCGAGGGCAAGGTCCGCATCGTCAAGAGCGGCGGCGCCGTGGTCCAGCAGTATGTGCCAGCGCCCATGCAGCAGGCCCCCGCTCCCGCCCAGGCGGCCGCACCGGTCGCCGAGCTGCCCGCGCCGGCCCCCGTGGCCCCCGCAGGCCACACGGTCAAGTCGCCCATGGTCGGCACCTTCTACCGCTCGTCCAGCCCCGGCGCCAAGCCTTTTGTCGAGATCGGCAGCCAGGTGAAGGAAGGCGAGACCATCTGCATCATCGAAGCCATGAAGATCCTCAACGAGATCGAGGCCGACAAGTCCGGCACGGTGACCCGCATCCTGGGCGAGAACGGCCAGGCCGTGGAATACGGACAACCGCTGTTCGTGATCGAATAAGGCTCGCATGTTCAAGAAGATTCTTGTTGCCGACCGGGGCGGTCTTGCCGCAGGCAAGGCGAAGCAAATTGCGTTGGCACGCGCCAGCGTGCCGGCGATGAGCCGCGAGGCAGCCTATGTTTAAAAAGATCCTTGTTGCCAACCGCGGCGAAATCGCCCTGAGAATTCAACGTGCCTGCCATGAGCTGGGCGTGAAGGCCGTGATGGTGTATTCCGAGGCCGACCGCGACGCCAAGTACGTCAAGCTGGCCGAAGAGGCGGTGTGCATCGGCCCCGCGCCCTCGCCGCTGTCCTACCTCAACATGCCGGCCATCATCTCGGCCGCTGAGGTCACCGATGCCGAGGCCATCCACCCCGGCTACGGCTTCCTGTCCGAGAACGCCGACTTCGCC
Source organism: Acidovorax sp. GW458-11-26-14-TSB4 (assembly GCF_059423865.1). Classification (NCBI taxonomy): domain Bacteria; kingdom Pseudomonadati; phylum Pseudomonadota; class Betaproteobacteria; order Burkholderiales; family Comamonadaceae; genus Acidovorax; species Acidovorax sp. GW458-11-26-14-TSB4. The sequence continues at coordinate 262,701 of NZ_JBWKYR010000002.1, read as the reverse complement.
GAGCGCGTGGAAAAGAGCGGCTTCCAGTTCATCGGCCCCACGCCTGAGTCGATCCGCATCATGGGCGACAAGGTGTCGGCCAAGCAGGCCATGATCCGTGCGGGCGTGCCCTGCGTGCCTGGCTCCGAGGGCGAGTTGCCCGATGACCCGGTGCAGATCCGCCGCATCGCCAAGGCCGTTGGCTACCCCGTGATCATCAAGGCCGCTGGCGGCGGCGGTGGCCGCGGCATGCGCGTGGTGCACACCGAGGCGGCCCTGGTCAATGCCGTGCAGATGACCAAGGCCGAAGCCGGCGCGGCCTTCGGCAATCCTGCGGTGTACATGGAGAAGTTCCTCCAGAACCCGCGCCACATCGAGATCCAGATCCTGGCCGACAAGCACCGCAACGCGGTCTACCTGGGCGAGCGCGACTGCTCCATGCAGCGCCGCCACCAGAAGGTGATCGAAGAGGCGCCGGCCCCGGGCATCCCGCGCAAGCTGATCGAGAAGATCGGCGAGCGCTGCGTCGCCGCCTGCAAGAAGATCGGCTACCGCGGTGCGGGCACCTTCGAGTTCCTGTACGAAAACGGTGAGTTCTATTTCATCGAGATGAACACCCGCGTGCAGGTGGAGCATCCGGTGACCGAGTGGATCACCGGCGTGGACATCGTGCGCACGCAGATCATGGTCGCGGCCGGCGAGAAGCTGCCCTTCACCCAGCGCCAGATCGAGATCCGCGGCCACGCCATCGAATGCCGCGTGAATGCCGAAGATCCGTACAAGTTCACCCCCTCGCCCGGGCGCATCACCACCTGGCACGCGCCGGGCGGTCCCGGCGTGCGCGTGGACTCGCATGCCTACACGAACTACTTCGTGCCGCCGAACTACGACTCGATGATCGGCAAGATCATCGTGCACGCCGATACGCGCGAACAGGCGCTGGCGCGCATGCGCACCGCGCTGTCGGAGACCGTGATCGAAGGCATCAACACCAACGTGCCGCTGCACCGTGAACTCATGGTGGACGCCAAGTTCATGGCCGGCGGCACCAACATCCACTACCTGGAAGAATGGCTCTCGCACCACAAGCGCTGAGCTCTTCCCTAGCAGGTTGATCTACATGCTGGCCCCTGGCGACGGGGGCCGGCATTTCATTTTTTCTGAGAGGCGTACGCCCATGTTCGAGCTGATTCTGATGTGCCCCGAAGACCGGATCGAGCCGCTCAGCGACGCGCTGGACGCGCTGGACGCGCTGAGCGTCTCGGTCGAGGACGCCGACGCCCAGACCGATGCCGAGCAGGCGCTTTTCGGCGAGCCCGGCATGCCGCCGCCCAAGGATGGCTGGCAGCGCAGCCGTGTCGTGGCCTTGTTCCCCACGCGCGAGGCTGCGGCCGAGGCGCAGCAATTGCTGTCGGTGCAGGATTTCTTCGAGGGCTGCCAGGTGCTGGGCCTGGCCGAGGTGGCCGAGCAGGACTGGGTGCGGCTCACGCAGTCGCAGTTCGCGCCGGTGGACATCACGCCCGACTTCTGGATCGTGCCCACCTGGCACGAGCTGCCGGCCCAGGCCGTGCGCAGCATCCGCCTGGACCCGGGCCTGGCCTTTGGTACCGGCACGCATCCGACCACGCGCATGTGCCTGCGCTGGATCGCCCGCCAGGGTGCAGGCGGTGAAGGCGCCGCCGCCTTCGGCCGCGTGCTCGACTACGGCTGCGGCTCGGGCATCCTGGCCATCGGTGCCGCCAAGTTCGGCGCCGCCGACATCGATGCGGTGGACATCGACACGGCGGCCGTGGAGTCTACGGCCCTGAACGCCCAGGCCAATGGCGTGCAACTGCGCGCCGGCCTGCCCGACAAGGCCCAGGGCCAGTACCAGACCGTGCTGGCCAACATCCTGGCCACGCCGCTGCGCGTGCTGGCCCCCCTGCTGTGCAACCACGTGGCGCCCGGCGGCCACCTGGTGCTGGCCGGCATCCTGGAGCGCCAGGCCGACGAGCTCAAGGAGGCCTATGCCCCCTGGGTGAAGCTCGAAGTGGCGGACACCGAGGACGGCTGGATCCTCATGACGGCTGCACGCTGAAGCCGCACACCGGGCGGCACGCGCCGCCCCCTACAATCGACCGCAGATGAGCCAGATCACACGCTGCCCGGCCTGCGCGACCCAGTTCAAGGTGGTCGCCGACCAGCTGCGCATTTCCGAGGGCTGGGTGCGCTGCGGCCAGTGCAAGGAGGTGTTCGATGCGGCGGCGTACCTGGTGGCCGCGCCGCCCCCGCCGATGCTGCCCGACGTGTCCCTCACCGACACGCGTCCGCCGCCCGTGGTCGTGTCCCGGCCCGCCGAAGAGCGGGGCGCCTGGGGTGTGTTCGACGAGTCTGCGTCGCGGCCTGCGGGCCGTGCCGTGAACCAGCCGCCTGTGCCTGTGCCAGCCCCTGTGCCGGCCGTGTCTCCACCCGCGGCGCCTGCGGCTCCGGCAGCGGGCCCTGGCGCCAGGGCTGGCGATTCGTTCGAGATTCCCGCCCCCACGGTTCCTGCGTTCCTGTCGGCCACGCGTGCGCCCTCTGCGGCGCCCATTGCCGACGAGTTGAGCCTGGAGCCCTTGCAGACCTTTGGCTGGCGCGCCCCACCCCTGGCACCGTTGGCGCCCCTGGCCCCTCTTGCACCGCTGGCCCCCGTGGCGCCTGTTGCGCCGCTGACGCCACCTGCCGCAGCCGTGTCGCCGGCTGCTGCCGCCGTCACCGCCTTCGTGCCCCCGCCGCCGCGCGAGGAGAGCCGTGTGCTGCCGGGCCTGGCGGCCTCGCTGCTGGCCGACTTGGCCCCGGTGGCGAGTCCGGCATTGCCCAAGGGCGTGGTGGACCCGGTGTCCGAGGGCATCGCGCTGCCTGGAGGCTACGAATTGCCGGTGGCGGATTTTTCCGATTCCCTGCCCACAGCCGATCGCGATGGCTACGGCGATGATGGCCCGGACACGGAGATCATGTCTCTGCGCGAGGGCACTGGCGATGAGGATGCGTATCCGCCCCTGGACCTGCCGGCCACTGCGCCTGCGGCGCGGCGCGAGTCCCCGGTGCCGGATGAGGATGACGACGACCACGATGATGGTGTGCCGCTGTTCGGCCATGTTGCCGCAGCGCCTGCGCCCGAGCCCGGGCCGCCGCGCACGCCGGTGGACCCGAACGCATCCGTGAGCGGGTTTTCCGATTCCGTGACGCCTTTTCCCCCTGACGCAGACTTCGAGCTGATGCCCGATCCGGTGTTTCCGGCCTCGGCACCGGCGCTCGCCCGGCCCGATGGCGCCAGTGGCGTGCGCGGGTCTGCAGCGGCGGCCCTGGATGCCGATGAAGACGACGAACTGCCGGCCGGCCATGCCGATGCCGAGGAGGTGAGCTTCGTGCGGGCAGCACGGCGCAAGGCCTTCTGGCGCCGGCCGCTGGTGCGCACCGTGCTGTTGCTGGTGCTGGTGCTTCTGCTCGGGGTGCTGGCCTTGCAGGTCGCCGTGCAGGAGCGCAACCGCATCGCCGCAATGGACAGCCGCGCGCGCCCCTGGCTGCAGCAACTGTGCTCCTACATGGGTTGCACGCTGGCGCCCCAGCGCCAGATTGCCGACCTTGTGATCGACAGCTCGTCCTTCAACAAGGCCCGTGGCGATGGCTATGTGCTGGCCCTCACCGTCAAGAGCCGTGCCGAGATACCGCTGGCCATGCCGGCCGTGGAGCTGACGCTCACCGATGCCCAGGACCAGCCCGTGCTGCGGCGCGTATTGCTGCCCGCTGATCTTGCGGCGCCTGCCGAACTGGCGGCGCGCGGCGAGTGGAGCACCTCGGTCTCGGTGGTGGTGACCTCGGGGGCCTCGCGGGTGTCGGGCTACCGGGTGATGACCTTCTATCCCTGATCCCGCCGGATCGGGGTCTTTTCTTTCTCAACCCTTTACCTTCTTCCTACCTATGGCTGCCCTTATCTGCGGTTCCCTGGCATTCGACACCATCATGACCTTCGAGGGCCGCTTTGCCGAGCAGATCCTGCCCGAGCAGCTGCACATCCTCAACGTGTCCTTTCTCGTGCCCTCGCTGCGCCGCGACTTTGGCGGCTGCGCCGGCAACATCGCCTACAGCCTCAAGCTGCTGGGCGGCGAGCCCGTGCCCATGGCCATGGTGGGCAGCGATGGTGCGGACTACCTGCAGCGCATGGACGACCTGGGCATCAGCCGCCGCTTCGTGGGCCAGGTGCAGGACGTGCACACCGCGCAGGCCATGATCATGACCGACCGCGACAACAACCAGATCACAGCCTTCCACCCCGGCGCCATGATGCAGGCCCATGCCAACCGCATCGAATCCGGCGAAGGCATCCGCCTGGCGATCATCGCGCCCGATGGCCGCGATGCCATGCTCGAGCATGCGGCACAACTGGTCGCGGCCGGCGTGCCCTTCGTCTTCGATCCGGGCCAGGGCCTGCCCATGTTCAATGGCGAGGAACTGTCGCGCTTCATTGAACAGGCCACCTGGGTCACCGTGAACGACTACGAGGGCAAGATGCTCAGCGAGCGCACGGGCTGGAGCCTGGCCGAGATCTCGCAGCGCGTGGACGGCCTGGTGGTGACGCTGGGCGGCGAGGGCTGCGAGGTGTGGGTGAAGGGCGAGAAGACGCTGGTGCCGGCCGTGGTGCCTGCTGCCGTGGTCGACCCCACCGGTTGCGGCGATGCCTGGCGCGGTGCGCTGCTGTTCGGCCTGGAGCGTGGCTGGTCGCTGGTTCAGTGCGCCGAGCTGGGCAACCGTGTGGGCGCGCTCAAGATCGCGCAGCGCGGCCCGCAGAGCTATACGCTCGACTTCGATCCGGCCTGACCCAGGGCCTTGCACCCAGGCACATTGCGACCCGGTGGGTGCGGCCATGGGACGAGGGCAGTGCGGCGCCGCACCCGTCCTCCGGGCATAAAAAAACCCGGTGCCGAAGCACCGGGTTGAGCGTGAAGCACGTAAGAGGTCTTACGGCTTGGTGCCCGTAGGGAAAGGCCATGCTGCCTGAGGGTTCAGCGTGGTCTGCGCTGCGGGCGCGGCGGCTGCTGCTGCAGCTGGCGCAGGGGCAGGGGCCTTGGCCGCTTTCTTGGCAGGGGCTGCCTTCTTGGCGGGCGCAGGCGCGGCCTTTTTCGCTGCTACGGCCTTCTTGGCAGGAGCGGCAGCCTTCTTGCTGGGCGCAGCTGCCTTCTTGGCAGGAGCGGCAGCCTTCTTGGCTGGTGCTGCTGCCTTCTTGGCGGGAGCGGCCTTCTTGGCTGGTGCTGCTGCCTTCTTGGCAGGAGCGGCCTTCTTGGCTGGTGCTGCTGCCTTTTTGGCGGGAGCGGCCTTCTTGGCTGGTGCTGCTGCCTTCTTGGCGGGAGCGGCCTTCTTGGCTGGTGCTGCTGCCTTCTTGGCGGGAGCGGCCTTCTTGGCTGGTGCTGCTGCCTTC
>NZ_JBWKYR010000002.1:0-257189 GCF_059423865.1 Acidovorax sp. GW458-11-26-14-TSB4 | reverse complement strand
CTTGGCGGGAGCGGCCTTCTTAGCTGCTGCTGCCTTCTTGGCAGGAGCGGCCTTCTTGGCTGCTGCTGGCTTTGCAGCTACAGCCTTCTTCGCGGGAGCTGCCTTCTTTGCAGCGGGTTTTTTCGCAGTTGCCATCATGTTCTCCTTGAGTCAATTTGCAAAGAGCACTTCGTGTCTACAGTGGACATGAAGCGATCCATGGAGATGGGTCTTGGCCCATCTCCATGAACACGGGAACGCCCTGCACGGCAACGCGCTTGGGCGTTGTCCGTGCAGGGCGTGGTGTGGGGATCCATGGCGTGCGTGCACCTGCGAGGTCAGTCCCAGGACAATGCGCCACCCGACTGGTACTCGATGACGCGCGTCTCGAAGAAGTTGCGTTCCTTCTTCAGGTCGATCATCTCGCTCATCCAGGGGAATGGATTTTCTTCGTTGGGGAACAGCGTCTCCAGGCCGATCTGGGTGGCGCGGCGGTTGGCGATGTAGCGCAGGTAACCCTTGAACATCGATGCGTTCATGCCCAGCACGCCACGCGGCATGGTGTCTTCGGCATAGCGGTACTCGAGCTCCACGGCCTTCATGAACAGGGCCTTGATCTCGGCCTTGAACTCCGCCGTCCACAGGTGCGGGTTCTCCAGCTTGAGCTGGTTGATCAGGTCGATGCCGAAGTTGCAGTGCATGGACTCGTCGCGCAGGATGTACTGGTACTGCTCGGCGGCGCCGGTCATCTTGTTCTGGCGGCCCAGCGCCAGGATCTGCGTGAAGCCGACGTAGAAGAACAGGCCTTCCATCAGGCAGGCGAAGACGATCAGCGACTTGAGCAGCGTCTGGTCGGTCTCGAAGGTGCCGGTGTGGAAGTTGGGGTCCATGATCGCCTCGATGAAGGGGATCAGGAACTCGTCCTTGTCGCGGATCGAGGGCACTTCCAGGTAGGCGCTGAAGATCTCGCCTTCATCGAGGCCGAGCGACTCCACGATGTACTGGTAGGCGTGCGTGTGGATCGCTTCCTCGAAGGCCTGGCGCAGCAGGAACTGGCGGCATTCCGGCGCGGTGATGTGGCGGTAGGTGCCCAGCACGATGTTGTTGGCGGCCAGCGAGTCGGCGGTCACGAAGAAGCCGAGGTTGCGCTTGATGATGCGGCGCTCGTCATCGGTCAGGCCGTTGGGGTCCTTCCACAACGCGATGTCGCGCGTCATGTTCACTTCCTGCGGCATCCAGTGGTTGGCGCAGGTGGCGAGGTACTTCTCCCAGGCCCACTTGTACTTGAACGGCACCAACTGGTTGACGTCGGTCTGGCCGTTGATGATGCGCTTGTCGGCAGCGTTCACGCGGCGGTGCGTGGGGGCTGCGGCAGGTGTTGTCTGTGCGTTTGCGGATGCGGTCATCGACGCGTGCACGGCCTGCAGGGAAGGGGTCTGGAAAGACACGGGCGACTGTTCCGCCGGGTGGCTTTTGCTCAGTCCACCGTCCAGTTGATTTTGCGATGAGGGCTTGACTTCTTCGTCCCAGGACAACATAGATTTTCCAGTGTTCGGATTATGAAAGCAGTGCTGCAAAAAGGAAAGCACCGCAGCGTTGCGCAGCAACGTTTTGTTGCTTCACAGCACCGAAGCGGCGTGCATGGGTCCTCATGCACGCCGCTTCACGAGGCCTTACTGGCAGGCCTCGCAGGTTGGATCATCGATGGCGCAGAACTTGATGTCGGTGGCAGGCAGTGCCGCGGCCTGCGCGGCAGCGGCTGCAGCAGCCACTTCCATCGGGCTGGGCTTGGCGGGTGCAGCCTGCGCTGCGCCGGCATCGCTGCCCGACGACACGGAGTTGAGCTGGCGCGTGTTCACCGTGCTCATCTCCACGTGCGTGGCGCTCTGCGTGCGCAGGTAATAGGTGGTCTTCAGGCCACGCACCCAGGCCAGCTTGTAGGTGTCGTCGAGCTTCTTGCCAGAGGCGCCGGCCATGTAGATGTTCAGGCTCTGGGCCTGGTCGATCCACTTCTGGCGGCGCGATGCGGCCTCCACCAGCCATTCCGGTGCGACTTCGAAGGCCGTGGAGTACAGGGCCTTGATGTCCTGGGGCACGCGGTCGATGGGGTGCAGCGAGCCCTTGAAGTGCTTGAGGTCCATGATCATCACGTCATCCCACAGACCCAGGCGCTTGAGGTCGCGCACCAGGCCGCCGTTGATCACGGTGAACTCGCCCGACAGGTTGGACTTGACCGACAGGTTGCCGAACGAAGGCTCGATCGATGCGTCCACGCCGATGATGTTGGAGATGGTCGCGGTGGGGGCGATGGCGACGCAGTTGGAGTTGCGCATGCCATCCTGTGCGATCTTCTTGCGCAGGGCATCCCAGTCGAGGGTCGCCGAGCGGTCCACTTCCACATAGCCGCCGCGGGCCTTGGCCAGCATGTCCAGCGTATCCAGGGGCAGGATGCCCTGGTCCCACAGCGAGCCCTTGTAGCTCGTGTACTGGCCGCGTTCGCGGGCCAGCTCGGTCGAGGCCCAGTAGGCGTAATAGCAGATGGCTTCCATCGACTTGTCGGCGAACTCCACGGCCGCCTGCGAGGCGTAGGGGATGCGCAGCGCGTACAGGCTGTCCTGGAAGGCCATCAGGCCGAGGCCCACGGGGCGGTGGCGCAGGTTGGAATCGCGCGCCTTGTTGACGGCGTAGTAGTTGATGTCGATCACGTTGTCCAGCATGCGCATGGCCACCGTGATGGTCTTCTTGAGCTTCTCGTGGTCGAGCTGGCCGTCCTTCAAGTGCTGCAGCAGGTTCACGGAACCCAGGTTGCAGACCGCGGTTTCGGTGTCGCTGGTGTTCAGCGTGATTTCGGTGCACAGGTTGGACGAGTGCACCACGCCGGCGTGCTGCTGGGGCGAGCGCACGTTGCAGGCATCCTTGAAGGTGATCCAGGGATGGCCGGTCTCGAACAGCATGGTCAGCATCTTGCGCCACATGTCGGTGGCCTGCACCGTCTTGGCGGGCTTGATCTCGCCGCGCGCAGCCTTTTCTTCGTAGGCCACGTAGGCCTTCTCGAACTCGGCGCCGAACAGGTCGTGCAGGTCGGGCACGTTGGAAGGCGAGAACAGGGTCCAGGTGCCCTTTTCCATCACGCGGCGCATGAACAGGTCGGGGATCCAGTTGGCCGTGTTCATGTCGTGCGTGCGGCGGCGGTCGTCGCCGGTGTTCTTGCGCAGTTCCAGGAACTCCTCGATGTCCAGGTGCCAGGTCTCCAGGTAGGTGCAGACCGCGCCCTTGCGCTTGCCGCCCTGGTTCACGGCCACGGCCGTGTCGTTGACCACCTTGAGGAAGGGCACCACGCCCTGCGACTCGCCGTTCGTGCCCTTGATGTGCGAGCCCAGGGCGCGCACGCGCGTCCAGTCGTTGCCCAGGCCGCCGGCAAACTTGGACAGCAGGGCGTTTTCCTTGATCGACTCGTAGATGCCGTCCAGGTCGTCGGGCACGGTGGTCAGGTAGCACGAGGACAGCTGCGAGCGCAGCGTGCCGCTGTTGAACAGCGTGGGCGTGCTGGACATGAAGTCGAAGCTGGAGAGCACTTCGTAGAACTCGATGGCACGGGCTTCACGGTCGGTTTCATTGAGCGACAGGCCCATGGCCACGCGCATGAAGAAGCACTGGGGCAGCTCGATGCGGGTCTTGCGCACGTGCAGGAAGTAGCGGTCGTACAGGGTCTGCAGGCCCAGGTAGTCGAATTGCAGGTCGCGGTCGGCCTTGAGGGCGGCGCCCAGGCGGACCAGGTCGAACTTGAGCAGGCGCTCGTCCAGCAGCTCGTTGTCCACGCCCTTCTGGATGAACTGCGGGAAGTAGTCCACATAGCTCTGGCCCATTTCGGCCTGGGTGACCTCGCGGCCAAGCACTTCGCGCACGATGGTGTGCAGCAGCAGGCGCGCGGTGGCGTAGGTGTAGTCGGGGTCCTTCTCGATCAGCGTGCGGGCCGCCAGGATCGAGGCCTTGTAGACCTCGTCCATGGGCACTCCGTCGTACAGGTTGCGCATGGTCTCGGCCACGATGGGCTGGGCCGACACGTCGGCACCCAGGTTCACGCAGGCCGACTCGATCAGGCCCTGCAGGCGGGCCAGGTCCAGCACCACACGCTTGTCGCCGTCCAGCACATGCAGTGCGGGGGCGGCCTGGGCTTCCTGTTCGACGTGGCGGGCGCGCTCCTGGGTGCGGCTCTCGCGGTACAGCACGTAGGCGCGTGCCACCTCATGGTGGCCGCCGCGCATCAGCACCAGTTCCACCTGGTCCTGCACGTCTTCGATGTGGAAGGTGCCGCCACCAGGCCGCGAGCGCGCCAGGGCGCGGGCGACGTTCTGGGTCAGCGTGTCCACCACTTCGCGCACGCTGGCCGACGCGGCGCCCTGGGTGCCGTGCACTGCCAGAAACGCCTTCATCATCGCCACGGCAATCTTCTGCGGCTCGAACGGGACCACCGCGCCATTGCGGCGGATGATCTGGTAGTGGGCGAACGTATTGTTCGCGCCCTCCGGTGCAGAAGCCGCCTCGGGCGCATCCGTGGATGCGGGGCGGGTGGTGGACGAAGGCGTGTTCAAAGCAGCGTGCATGGATGTCCTCTTTTTGGGTGCTGTCTGGGATGTGCGGGCGGTGTTCGGTGCCGCCGGGGAGAGAAGCGATGCGCCAGCTTCTCGTCTGGCGCACACTATATATGGTGTGTCGATTGGCTTCAAGACACTACCGGTAGTGTACCGTCAGCGAGGGCGTCGAAATCCGAAACAGCATGTTTCCCGGGGCATGGCACAGGCATGCGGACCCGCCGCGAGCACACGGCACACCGCAGCGATGGGGGTGAAAACCGCGCAGCGGCGCGTGATGCAGCCGGGTTTTGCGCGCCAGACCGCATGCGCTCTGGCGAGGCCCGCATGTGCATCGGCACAAAAAAATATTTGCCTTGACAGGCCGTCCCTGCGCTGCGCGCAACACGGTGATGGCTCCATGGAGCTGCTTGCGGCAGCGCTGGGCCTGTCTAACTATCCATCCGACTATCGATGGCCCTGTCGGTTCTCGTGCAATGCCGCCCGGGTCGCTTCTGGAAAGCGCTCGGCGGGCCAGCCCAGGGCCTGCTGCATGCCAGGCCAGTCGAAGCCGGCACCCGGGTCGTGCTTGCGCCCCGGCGCAATGTGCTCGTGTCCGGCCAGATGGGCCACCGGATAACGCTGCGCGATGTCACGGCACAGCCAGGCCAGGGTGGCGTACTGGGCAGGCTCGAAGCGTTCGCCCTCCAGGCCTTCGAGCTCGATGCCGATGGAGTCGTCGTTGCACTGCATGCGCCCCCGGTAGGCCGAAGGCCCTGCATGCCAGGCGCGCTGGTCGCAGTCCACGAACTGCCAGAGCGCCCCGGTGCGGTCGATGAAGAAGTGCGCGGACACCTGAAGGCCGCGGATGCCCTGGTAGTAGGGGTGCGCATCCCAGTCGAGCGTGTTGGTGAACAGCTGGCGCACGCCCGGGCCCCCGTACTCGCCCGGGGGCAGGCTGATGGAATGCACCACGATCAGGTCGATCTGCGCCGCTGGCGGACGGGGGCCGAAGTTGGGCGAGAGGTGGCGCACGGCCGAGCGGTGCCAGCCTTGCTCCCAGGAGGAGCCGCCGGCGCCGGCCTGGTCAGCCGGCTTCGTCATGGGCATCCTGGTCATTGGGCACCGCGATGTTCAGGCGCGCGATGCGGTAGCGGATCTGGCGCAGGCTGATGCCCAGGCGCGCCGCCGTGGCCGTGCGGTTGAAGCCCGCCTCGCGCAGCGCGCGCACCAGGATGTCGCGCTCCTGCTGGTCCAGCCAGGCCTGCAGGTCGCTGGGCAGGGGCGTGCTGGCGCCGGGCATCGCCGGGTTGGAGGCAGGGAGGGCCGGTGCCTCGTCGGCATCGCGGGCCTGCGCAGCGGCCAGGGGCGCGAGGGCCGCGGTGTCCGGCAGCGGCGTGGGCTCCGCAAGGTCGGTGGCGGCAGCCGCCGCCGCTGCGCCGACCGCGGCGGGGGCCACGCCGTCCACGTGCAGTTCGTCCCCCTCGCTCAGGGCCACGGCGCGGTGCAGCAGGTTCTCAAGCTCGCGCACATTGCCGGTCAGCGGGTGGGCGGCAATCGCCTGTATCGCGTGCTCGGTGAGGGCCGGCACGGGCATGCCCGACTCCTGTGCGATGCGCGCGAGCAGGGCCCGGCACAGGGCCGGCAGGTCTTCGCGCCGCTCGCGCAGCGGCGGGATCACGACCTCGATCACATTGAGGCGGTAGTACAGGTCCTGGCGGAAGCGGCCGGACTGCACGTCGGCTGCCAGGTCGCGGTGCGTGGCGCTCACGATGCGCACATCCACCGTCTCCTCCTGCGTGGAGCCGAGGGCGCGCACGCTGCGCTCCTGGATCGCGCGCAGCAGCTTCGATTGCATGGCCAGCGGCAGGTCGCCGATCTCGTCGAGGAACAGCGTGCCCCCGCGCGCCGCCTGGAAGTAGCCGTCCCGGTCCTGGCTGGCGCCGGTGTAGGAGCCCTTGCGCGCGCCGAAGAACTCGGCCTCGAGCAGGTTCTCGGGAATGGCGCCACAGTTCACGGCCACCCAGGGGCCGTCTGCGCGCTGGCTGCTGGCGTGCAGGGCCTGGGCGACCAGTTCCTTGCCGGTGCCCGACTCGCCGTGGATTAGCACCGGCGCCATGCCGCGCGCGACCTTGGCCACGCGCTGCTTGACGTTGCGCATGGCGGCCGATTCGCCCACCAGCCGGTCCAGCGCCGAGGAGGAGGCCTGGGCATCGACCGCGCCGCCGCCACCCCCTGCGCGCCCGCCCGGCGTGCGCGCCGCGCGCGGCGCGGGCACGCCCCCTGTGCCCTGGATGGCCGAGGCCACGACCGAGCGGAACTGCTTCAAGTCCACCGGCTTGGTCAGGTAGTCGAAGGCCCCGGAGCGCAAGGCTTCCACCGCATTCTCTGCAGACCCATAGGCCGTCATCACCACGCAGCGCTCCTTGCGTTGCTGCTCGCGCAGGTCCTGCAGCAGCTCCATGCCGAAGCCGTCGGGCAGGCGCATGTCGGTGATCACGGCGTCGAAACGCTGGGCCCTGAGCTGCTCGCGTGCCTCCTGCACGCTGGCAGCCGTCTCCACGCGGTAGCCCTCGCGCAGCAGCGTGAGTTCATAAAGCGTGCGCAGATCGGGCTCGTCGTCCACGACAAGGATGGAGGCAGCAGGAGCATTCATGGGAGAGGAAGAAAAAGGCTTCAGACCACGATGGTGTCGAACAGCGAGGCGGGCTCGGCGGGGCGGGTGGTGCGCCGAAAGCCGACTGTAAATGCATTGCCGCCGGTATCGCCGCGCTGGGTCAGGCGCACCAGGCGCTGGTAGCCGATGGAGGCGCCGTGGCGCTGGCACAGCTCGCGGCAGATGTACAAGCCCAGGCCGCTGGAGCGGCTCTCGGAGGAGAAGAAGGGCTCGAACAGATGGCGCTCCACGGACTTGTCCATGGGGGCACCGTCGCTCCAGACCTGCAGGCTGACCTGGCCCGTGACGGTGGTCCGTGTGTTGATGCACAGCGAATCGGGCTCCGTGCCCATGTAGCGCAGGGCATTGTCCAGCAGGTTCACCAGCACGCGGCGCAGGTGTTCGGCATCGAACTCCACCTGGGCATCGCCGGCACTCAGCGCCACCAGGCCGCGCCGCTGGCCCGCATCCTGCCCCTGCCAATCGCTCCAGATCTGGGCCACGGCAGAGTCCAGGTGCAGGGTGGAGGCCGGTGACTGGCTGATCTGGTGCTGCACGCGGGCGATGTCCAGCACCTCCTCTGCAATGCGCGCCAAGCGGTCGGCGTTCTGTTGCACCATGTGCGCCAGGCGCTTCTGGCCCGGGTCTGTGAGGTCTTCTTCGAGCAGTGCGTTGGCCTGGACGATGGCCGCCAGGGGGTTTCTGATCTCGTGCGCGACCGCGGCCGACATGCGGCCCATGGCGGCGAGCTTCTCGGTGCGCAGGCGCGCCTGCATCTCGCGCAGGTCGTGCAGGAACATCACGCACAGCCGCTCGGTTCCGGCCTCGCGGGCCAGGTTGCGCGAGGAGGTGAGCCAGGTGCGTACGTGCAGACCCGTGGGGCTTTCGCCAATGTGCAGCAGATCCGCATCGGCGGTCTGGGGTTGCTCCTGGCGGAAGGTGCGGCGCGCCAGCTTCACCAGCGGATCCCAGGCGGCCGAATGGGTCAGCGAAAACGGCAGCGGGGGCAGGGGCGGCTGCCCCAGCAGTTGCAGCGCGGCCGGGTTGGCATTGCGCACGGTGTCGTTCTCGTCCACGACCAGCACGCCGTCCGTGAGGTTCTGGATCACCAGGGCGCTCACCTGTGTCTGCACGCGCGCCGTCATCTGGCTCTGCTGGGCCACTTCCTGCTCGCGCGCCAGGCGGGTGGCAAGCTGGTGCACCAAGTAGGAGACGATGAAGTAGCCCGTGCCAGTCAGGGCGCTTTGCAGGTAGCGCTGGGGGTCGTCGACTCCGGCGCGTGAGCCCAGCCACGCCAGGCCCAGCAGCATCAGCGTCACACCGGCCGTGGTGCCCAGTGCCAGTGTGAGCGTGCCCAGCACCGCCGCCATCAGGATCGGCAGGCCAAACAGTGGTGTGTAGTTCAGGGCGCCCGAGTGCAGAAGCTGCAGGGCGCAGACCACGGCCAGGTCGACACCGATGGATGGCAACCAGTGCATGCCCGTGCCCGGTGGCGGCGGCCGGTGGCGCGCCAGGATGCGCATCAGGATGGTGGCGGCCAGGTAGGCCACGGTGACTGCCAGCGTGGCCGGGTCCAGCGCCTGGTTGACCGCCTGGCCCAGGGTCTGCAGCAGGACCAGGGCGATGGCGACCATCACCCGTGCGGTCAGGAAGCCCTTCCAAAGGCGCAGGAAAGGCGCGTCCACCGCCGCTGGCAGGTCGTTGCCCGGCGCGCTGTCGGCCATGGCCGTCGTCGGTTCAGGGCTGGCCAAGGCGCAGGTGCTCCAGGCTGCAGTAGGTGCTCTCCCCCTGGGTCTGGGCCTCGGCGCGCGGCACATGCACGCCGCAGTGCGCGCAGGCCACCATGTCCTGGGGCAGGGCGGGAGGGCGGGCCGGGCCGGGCCGGGCTTGCCTGGGCGCGGCGCGGTTGTTGCGCCAGATGCCGATGGCCACCACCAGCACCACCAGCAGAACGAGGTACTTCATGCGCTGCGCCCCAGGATGACCTCGAGCACGAAACGCGAACCCACATAGGCCAGCAGCAGCAGGCCGGCCCCGGCATAGAGCACGCCCACGGCGGTGCGCCCGCGCCAGCCAAAGCGCGCACGGCCCAGCAGCAGTGTGGCAAACGTGAACCAGGCCATCAGCGAGAAGATCGCCTTGTGGTCCCAGCGCCAGGCCCGGCCATAGAGCGCATCGCCGAACAGCCAGCCGGCCAGCAGCGTGGCGGTGAGCAGCACGAAGCCGGCCGCCACGAAACGGAAGGTCAGCCGCTCCAGCGTGAGCAGCGGGATGCCGCTGTGCGGGTCTTCGGCCTGGCGGATGTGGCGCTCGGCGCGCGTCATCAGCCAGGCATGCACCACCGCGGCGCCGAACAGGCCGTAGCAGGCGATGCCCAGCGCCAGGTGCAGCGGCAGCCAGGCCGAGGCCGTCACATGCAGCGGCTGGCCCGGGAACACCAGGGCCAGCACGATGGCCAGCGCGCCCAGCACCGCCAGCACCCAGCGCGCCTGCATCTGGGGGAACAGCTGCTTTTCGACCGCGTACACCGTGAGCACCAGCCAGGCCGTCATCGACAGGGCCGGCGCAAAGCCGAAGCGCGGCGCCTCGTTCCACAGCCCCAGCACCAGGGTGGCGCCATGCAGCAACCATGCGACCAGCAGGGCGTTGCGCATGCCCGCCGCCCCCAGGCGCGACGCCGCGGCCGCGGGCATGGCATAGGCCGCCGCTGCGGCAAGCGCGAGCAGCCAACCCATGGGAGAAGCACTGGGTAAAATCATGGGCACAGTTTAGTTGCCTTTCGCTTCACCGCCAGCGCCCTGGCGGGCCCACCCGTGCCAATCGCCGTGGGCAACACCGGAACAATCCCTATGGCCTCCGCCCTTACCGACAAACTCACGCGCCTCGTCAAGGAGATGCGCGGCCAGGCCCGCATCACCGAATCCAACGTGCAGGACATGCTGCGCGAGGTGCGCATGGCCCTGCTCGAAGCCGACGTGGCCCTGCCCGTCGTGCGGGATTTCATCGCCCGTGTCAAGGAAAAGGCCTTGGGCCAGGAGGTGCTGGGCTCGCTCAAGCCGGGCCAGACCCTGGTTTCCATCGTCAACCGCGAACTCGCCGCCACCATGGGCGAGGGCATCTCCGACATCAACCTGGCCGCCCAGCCGCCCGCCGTGATCCTGATGGCCGGCCTGCAGGGCGCCGGCAAGACCACCACCACCGCCAAGCTGGCCAAGCACCTGATCGAAAAGCGCAAGAAGAAGGTGCTCACCGTCTCGGGCGACGTCTACCGCCCGGCGGCCATCGAGCAGCTCAAGACGGTGACGAAGCAGGCCGGCGCCGAGTGGTTCCCGAGCACCCCCGAGCAGAAGCCGCTGGATATCGCCCATGCCGCGCTCGACTATGCCAAGAAGCACTACTTCGACGTGCTGCTGGTCGACACCGCGGGCCGCCTGGCCATCGACGAAGCCCTGATGAAGGAAATCAAGGACCTGCACGCCGCGCTGAACCCGGTGGAAACCCTGTTCGTGGTCGATGCGATGCAGGGCCAGGACGCGATCAACACGGCCAAGGCATTCAAGGAAGCCCTGCCCCTCACCGGCATCGTGCTGACCAAGCTCGATGGCGACTCGCGCGGCGGCGCGGCCCTGTCCGTGCGCCAGATCACCGGCGCGCCGATCAAGTTCGCCGGTGTGTCCGAAAAGCTCGACGGCCTGGAAGTGTTCGACGCAGAGCGCCATGCGGGCCGCATCCTGGGCATGGGCGACATCGTGGCGCTGGTGGAGCAGGTCACGGCGGGCGTGGACATCGAGGCCGCGCAAAAGCTCGCCGCCAAGGTCAAGAGCGGTGACGGCTTCGACCTCAACGACTTCCTCGGGCAGCTGCAGCAGATGAAGCAGATGGGCGGCCTGTCCAGCCTCATGGACAAGCTGCCGGCCCAGTTCACCGCCAAGGCCGGTGCCGTGGACATGGACAAGGCCGAGAAGGACATCAAGCGCAAGGAAGGCATCATCCAGAGCATGACCCCGCTGGAGCGCCGCAAGCCCGAACTCATCAAGGCCACGCGCAAGAAGCGCATCGCCGGTGGCGCCGGCGTGCAGGTCCAGGAGGTCAACCGCCTGCTCAAGGAATTCGAGCAGATGCAGGACATGATGAAGAAGATGAAGGGCGGCGGCCTGATGAAGATGATGAAGAAGATGGGCGGCATGAAGGGCCTCGGGGGCGGCGGCATGCCCAAGATGCCGTTCTGACCGCGGCCTTCGATCCCCCACAGCCCTGAATGAGCGCAGACAGCGCTCTTCAGGGTTTTTTCATGGGCGGTGGCGGCAGCGGCCAGGGTAGCCAGTGCCAGGGGTGGTCGCGGTTGGCCACCCATTGCGCCACGTCCTCTTCGGTGAAGGCCAGGCCCAGGCTGTCGGCGCGCGAATGCGCCACCCATTGCCGGCGGCCGCGCGCGCAGGCGCTGCCGAAATCCTGCCAACTGTGGAAGCAGTCGGCCGCACGCTGCGCGTTGTGGTGCAGGATCTGCCATTGCGTGGCCTCGTCCAGCCAGCCCAGCAGGGCGGCGGTGCGGGTGGCGAAGGCCACGCGTGCACAGGCCAGGGCCATGGCGTCGCGCGTGGCATCGTCGGGGCGCAGGGCATCCAGGCCCATGCGGAACCAGCGTTCGCGCCACTGCCCGGGCAGGGCGGCCCGGATCTGGTCTTCGGCCATGTCGCTGCGCAGGCCCATCAGGTGCAGCAAGGCCGGGCGCAGCGACTGCTGCAGCGGCTCGGACAGGTGCGGCATGCGCGCATCGGCAAAGCCCCCCTGGATGCGCGCGAAGGCCATGGGGTCGGCCAGCGCCAGGGTCCAGTTCCAGTGTGCGTCCAGTACGTACTGGCGGCGCAGGCGCGGCCGCCCGTACCAGCGCAGGAAGGGCCCCAGCATCCACAGCAGCAGCCGCCAGGCCAGCCAGCCCACCAGGCCGACCCCCAGCGCGATGAGCAGCCAGGCGATCATGGCGCTGCTCGCTCCGTGGCCGGCGAGCCCCCTGCCTCCAGTGCCGCGGCCACGGAAGCCGCCAGCGGCAGGCCCTGCAGCAGTGCGGGGTCGCGCGCCGCCACCAGCCACTGCACCAGCGGCGAGGGGGCGGGCAACTCGCGCACCAGCGCGGGCCGGGCCTGCACCAGGCGCAGCTGGTCCTGCTCGTGCACCACGTGGCGCACGGCGCACCAGCCCTGGGCCGTGCGCACGATGCCCATCTGCAGTGCATCGGGGGGCGCATCCTCGCAGGTGGACAACTGGTTGAGCAGTGCCAGCACCTCGCCCTGGTAACGTTCGATGGGCGGGCGGTTCTGCTTGCCCTTGATCTGGTCGATGGCCAGGCGGCCATCCTCGCGCACATGGGCGCTGATCGTGATGTGCGGCACGTGGCTGGCCGTGCGGTAGGAAAACAGGCGCATGCGCCCCTGTTCGCAGGCCTTGGCATAGTGCTCGCCGTAGCCGCCGGCCAGGCTGCGCCGGCTCGCGAACTGGCCCAGGCAGTGGCGCATCATCTGGCTCTCGTAGGCCATCTCCGCGCGCAGGTGCGCGCTGTCCGGCCGGAACTCGATGAAATGGCCCTGCTCGCCCTGCCACACCAGGGCCACGGCATCGGCTTCGTGCTCGCGCCAGCCGGCGGCGGCCTTGGCCTCGTAGGCCGCATGTTCTTCGGCCCACAGGGCCAGCGCCTGCGGCGCGGTCACGCGCTGCAGCTTGCCCTGCAGCGCCGTGCCCTCGCGCGACAGCAGGAACTCCACAAGCCGGGCCTCCAGCGCCAGCACCGCTTCGGCCTCGGGGTCGATCCACCACAGGGGAATTGCCGGCACGGGCGCATGGCGCGCTGGGGTCTCGCCCAGCCGCGCCAGTGCCCAGGGCGGAACCGGGGCCGGCTTGAGCAGGGCCTGTGCCTGCTCGCGCTGCGTGACGGCCTGCACCGCCGGTGCCGGCGCCTGCAGGTTGCCCACCACATGCCGGTAGAAGTGGTTGAGCAGCCAGGCGCGCACCTCTTCGGGGTCGCTGCGCTCGCTGGATCGCCGATCGATGGCGCTGCGGATGGCGGGGGCATTGACCACGTCGCGCGCGCCGTAGGTGCCGCGTGCGGCGGCGCCAGGCGCCATTACCAGAGCTTCCACCAGGGCTTGCCGGCTGCCATGGCCTTCTTGCAACTGGCGATGTCGTCGCGCGCGTAGCCGGCCTGCTCGGCGTCGCTCTCGTCGCCCGGGCGCACCATTTTGAGCGACTCCTGGTAGAGCGCCATCGCCTGTTCGTAGTGCTTGGTGTTCTCGTACACGTTGCCGGCAAGGCGCCGCACGCCGGGCAGCGCATTGGCTTGCACGCGCGGCATCACGCGCGTGAGCCGCGCCAGCGCGTCGGCCGGCTGCGACCACGCCAGGTTGCGCAGCATGACCATCAGGGTCCCGAGGTAGTCGTCTTCGTTTTCGGCCTGGTCGTCGCGGTCCAGGCCGTTCCACCATTCATCCAGGCGCTGCAGCCAGATGTCGATCTCGTTGTCGCGGTCCAGCTCGTAGAGTGCGCGGCACACGCTCTTGAAGTAGCCCGTGGGATCGTGGCGCCCGTAGCCGTGGTCCAGCGCGTAGTGCCACAGCATGTCGGCCGCCGCAATGAGCTCGGCCTTGCGTTCCGATGCCGAGTAGCAGGACACGAGGCCGTTGTGGTGCTCCGCGAAGGGGCTGGTGGCCAGGCCCTTGTGGTGCAGTTCGATGGCCTTGTCGTACTCCTTGAGGTTCCAGCGGTAGTAGATGGCCAGGTTGTTGCACAGCATGGAGTAGACATGCACGTCGCCATCGCGGAACCAGCCTTCACCGGTGGCGAAGAAGGCCTCGAAATGCAGCACGGCGGCCTCGTAGTAGCGGGCCTTGAGGGTGTCGATGTCCTGCTCGGGCCAGTCCTCGTCGCTGCTGGCGCCGCAAGCCTGCTGCAGGTGGAAGTCCAGCCATACGCCGAGGTTGTAGCACCAGCCGGCTGCGGGCGAGGCCGCAAACGGCTGTTGCAGCGCCTTGGTGACGCCATGCACCTTGACCCGGCTGACCCACAGCGCCTGCAGCAGGTCGGGCGCAGCCATGGCGGGCTCGCGCGCTGCCGTCTCCAGCAGCGGCAGGGCGCGCCCGTGGTCACCGGCGGCAAACAGGCGCAGTCCGTCCAGGCAGGCCAGCGCCGGATGCTCTGGCGCGGCGCGGCGCACCTGCGCGAGGTGGTGATCGATGAAGGCGGCGGGGTCTTGCGGGTCTCCTACCAAGCCGGCGTCGTTCATGGCGGCGCTGGCCAGTGCCAGGTGCCAGCCGGGGTGGGGCGTGGCGCCCCGGGCCAGGTGCGCCTTCATCTGCGCAAGCGCCACAGTGCAGGCATGCTGCGTCGAGCCGGGGCGCTGGCTGCTGGCGCTCTCGAAGGCCAACTCTGCCGCGTCGTCCAGCCGGCCGGCTTCGAGCAGCAGGTCGAGCACGAAGATGCTGAAGTCGTCCTGCTGGTCATTGGTCAGGCCGAAGCGGCCCTGCCTGGCCTGGGCCAGGGC
The DNA here is from genome assembly GCF_059423865.1 of Acidovorax sp. GW458-11-26-14-TSB4. Lineage (NCBI taxonomy): Bacteria > Pseudomonadati > Pseudomonadota > Betaproteobacteria > Burkholderiales > Comamonadaceae > Acidovorax > Acidovorax sp. GW458-11-26-14-TSB4. The sequence goes on along the minus strand of NZ_JBWKYR010000002.1, from coordinate 242,452 downwards.
TTCGTCGATCCGGCCCTGGCGCTGCAGGGCCCGGGCCTGCAGGCGGGCACGGCGCACCGAGACATCGCGCTGCAGCGGCCGGGCGAGGTCGGCGGGCATGCGCGCCGGGATCTGCTGCACGATGGTCGCGATGCTCGTGGGGTCCAGCGCCACGAACTGCTCGCCCAGCTTCAACCAGTCCTCGTGGTCCACGTCCTGCCCGGGGGCGGCGTTGTGCAACTGGTCCATGGCCTGCTGCACCAGTTGCCGTGCCAGCGCCGCGTTGCCTTCGGCGGCCGCCACTTCGGCCAGGCGCGTGGCCTGCACCGCCTCGTCCCAGGCGCGGTAGGCCGAGCGCTCGGGCTGCACCACCTGCAGCGCATAGCGGGCGGCCACACAGCGGCGCCACACCCCAAAATCCTGGCTGCGCTCGGCCTGGCCAGCCAGGTGCTCCCAGGCCCGGTCGGACTGCTGGTCCAGCGGCGGCTGGGCCAGCAGGCGCGCCATGCCGTCGAGCGCCTGGTGCAGCAGCGCGGCCTGCTCGGGCAAGGCGCGCAAGGCCTGGGTGCGCGCGAAGCCTGCGTGCACCTGCGCGTCGTGGCGCTCGGCGGCAGGCAGCTCGTCCACCAGGGCGCTGGCATGGGTGTCGATGGCCTGCAGGGCCTGCGCCGGCTGGCCGGCCTGCATCCACAGCTGGTGCACGCGGTGCAGCACGTCCAGCGAACCGGGCTGCAGAGGCTGCAGGCCCAGCATGTCGGCCAGGGCCTGCGTGCGCCGTGCATGGGCGGCCTCCTCGCTCTCGCCCTGGCCGTCTGCTCCGCTCTCATCTTCTTCACTGGCCTCGAACAGGGCCTCGGCTTCGTCCAGGTAGGCATCGAGCAAGGGGCCGGACAGCGGGGGGGTGTGCAGGATCGGGGCGGTGGCAGTCAGCATGGTGGGGGGCGAAAGAAGAGGGGGAAGGAGAAGGCCGGGCGGTACGCCCGGCATGCAGGCGTGCGGGTGTTTACTGCAGCCAGTCCTTGAGCGGCTGGCCGGCCCAGGCCTTGGCTTCGTCACCGACGAAGACCTGGGGCTTGGAGGCCGGCAGCTTGCGGCGCTTTTCCTGCGCGGCGATGGATTTCTGGGCTTCGCCCATCCAGTCGGTGACCGACAGCTTCTCGGCCCCCTCCTGGCCGAACAGGGCTTCGGCGAACGGGGTGTTGTTGCCGGTGTACTGGCAGCGGAACGAGGTGCCGCGCACATCGGTAGCGGTCAGCACCACCCGGTTCGGCGCCTTCAGCGGCTCGATGAAGGCGCCGCTGTAGCAGGCGGACAGCACCACCAGCGTGGGCACCTTGGCCAGGGGGGCCAGGGCATCGCTGAGGATCCGCGGTGTGATGGGTTGCTGGTTCTTGCCGCCGGCGTTGATGTTGAGCAGGCCGGGGTTGGCGTGGGTGGAGATGAACAGCAGCACACGGTCGCGCGGGCGCGCCACCTCGGCCGTCTTGGCCATCACCAGCGCAAAGTTCTCGGCCGTGGCCTGGGGCCAGTCGGCGCTCTGGTCCTTGGCCGGGTTGGCCAGCTTGAGCATCAGAGCATTGGGGTCGATCCCGCTGACCAGCTTCTCGGCCAGCAGCACGTCGTTGCGAAAGGCCTTGGACTGTGAGTGCATCGCAAAGCCGGCAAAGATGATGCGGCCCGGCGGCTCGGCCGGAGGTGGCGGCTCAGGGGCGGCCTGGGGCGCGGGGGGCGGGGTCTCTGCCACCGGCGCAGGGGGGGCAGCGCAGCCCGCGGCGGCCAGGGCCAATGCGATGGCACTGGCGTGGAAGAAGCGCCGCGTGGCGGCGCCGGGATTCATGAGCGATGGCATGGACAAGAGTTCCACAGGAAAGCAGACAGGGATGAAACCGCAGCGCCAGGCGCGGCGGGTTTCCGAAGCGTGCGTATCCTACGGGAGCGCCATGGCGTGTCCACCGCCTTTTTGGGTGACTGACGGAAGCTCTGGTTCCGTTGTCATCCTTTCACTGAAAGCCTTGAATGCTCTCCAATTGGTAGCAAAAAACAAAAAGCCGGTGCATGCACCGGCTTCGTGTTTCTGTGGCTTTTTTCACAGTTTCATCATGCGGCGCGCAGCGCGGGCTGTGACAGGCGGCTGGCATGCAGCCAGGCGCGGCGCAGTACCGGGGGCGACCACGACTCCTCGGGGATCAGCAGCAGGCGCTGGGCGCGCAAGGTCTTGCCCAGGGCGATCTGGCTGGTCAGCACCGCCAGTGGAATGGCCAGTGCCAGTGGCAGGCCCACGGGCATGAGCCACAGCAGGGCGCTGCCGTCGACGAAGGCCACGCCCAGGGCCAGCAGTGCGATCACGGCCGTCATCGGGGCCAGCTGGCGCGTGGCCTGGCCCCAGGGAACGGCATTCGCTTCGCGGGGCGGCGACTTCCACTGCAGCTCCAGGCCGGTGATGGCCAGCAGCACGAACAGCGAGTGGGCCAGCATGCGCACGGGCGCCTGCAGGATGGCCAGCACGCTTTCGGCCATGGCGCTCTTGACGAGGCTCCAGCCACCGCCGTACTGCGCCTGCTCCTTGCGCATGAACACGGCGGTCACACCCAGGATGCGCGGCAGGAACAGCATGGACACCGTCCAGCCCCACAGGCCCAGCAGCTCGGCCGGCAGGATGTGCCAGTTGGCCACCACCGGTGCGCCCGACAGCCACAGTGCCGTGCCCAGCGTCAGAAAAGCCAGCCACAGCGGGGCCGACAGGTAGGCCATGGCGCCAGTCACGAACATCGAGCGGTGCACCGCATGGATGCCGGGCTCGGCCATCAGGCGGGCGTTCTGCAGGTTGCCCTGGCACCAGCGGCGGTCGCGCTGCAGCTCGGCCAACAGGTCCGGCGGCTGCTGCTCGTAGCTGCCGACCAGGTCGGACACCAGCCACACGTGGTAGCCGGCGCGGCGCATCAGAGCGGCCTCGACGAAGTCGTGCGACATGATGCCGCCCGACATGCCGCCCTTGCCCGGGATGGGCGCCAGCGCGCAGTGCTGCATGAACGGCTCCATCCGGATGATGGCGTTGTGGCCCCAGTAGTGCGACTCGCCCAGCTGCCAGTACTGCATGCCCAGCGTGAACAGGCGGCCGGTGACGCGCGAGGCGAACTGCTGTGCGCGTGCGTGCAGCGTGACGTGGCCGATGGCCTGCGTCGCGGTCTGGATGATGCCGGCGCTGGGGTTGGCCTCCATCAGCTTGGCCATGGAGACGATGCAGTCGCCGCTCATCACGCTGTCGGCATCGAGCACCACCATGTAGCGGTAGTCCTTGCCCCAGCGGCGGCAGAAGTCGGCCACATTGCCGGCCTTGCGGTGGCTGCGGCGCGTGCGCAGGCGGTAGTACACCTGAACCTGGGGCTGCTGGGCATGCTCGGCCAGCGCGGTGCGCAGGTCTTCCCACGCGGCACGCTCGGCCTTGGCGATCTCGGGGTCGTAGCTGTCGGACAGCACGAACACGTCGAAGGTCGTGCCGTGGCCCGTGGCGGCCACCGACTCGCAGGTGGCACGCAGCCCTGCGAACACGGTGGCCACATCCTCGTTGCAGATCGGCATGATGATGGCCGTGCGCGCATCGGGCGCCAGCGTGTGCGAGGCCACGCTTTTCGCCGACAGCGCATGCCTGTCGCCGCGCACCATGACCCAGAAACCCATCATCCCGGTCATGAAGCCGGTGACGACCCAGGCCGAGAGCAGGGCGAACAGCGCCATCTGGCCATAGCCCAGCCAGGCGTTGTCGTAGTCGGGCTGCACGCCGGCGAACAGCGTGGTGGCCAGCGTGGTGGAGAGCACCGTCAGCAGCGCGAAGGTCCAGCGGCGGCGCTGGGCCGCGCCTTGCCAGGCCTCGGCCTGCGCGGGTGCCGCCGGGCCCTGGCCGCCCCGGCCGGTCAGGCGCGACAGCACGGCGGTGCCGATGCTGTTCCAGAAGCCGCGCCAGGGCAGCGGCGGCATGGAGCCGCGGTTGAGCGGCGGTGCCGTCACGGAGTTGGGGTGCCGCTCCTCGCGCAGCGGACTGCGGGGCTTGCGGCTGGCGCCATGCAGCGCCACCACGACGGCACCGTTGTCTTGGGAAGCCTGGGCTTCCGACAGGCTTACTCGGGAAGAATGATGTGCGTCCATGTTTCGCTCACAGCGTTGTTGTCGTGTTGAAGGAAGGCGCGCAGCTCGATCGGGCGATCGGTCTGCTGGCGCTGCACGCGCACGGTCATGCGCCACTGCCCGGTGGCAGGGTTGCGGTAGGCCGCGTTTTCGAGAATCTTTCCGTTGGCATCGGCCGTGACCACGGCCTTCACGGTGGCATCGGCCGGCAGGGCCGCGAGGGCCGGGCCGTTGAAATCGACCACGTACTGCACCTGGCGGCGCAGCACCTCGGCGCTCTGCTTGGTAAAGCCCATGCCGCGGCGCGACTGCGTGACCCAGCTGCCCGGTGGGCGCTGCTGCTCGTCACCCTGCCAGGCCAGCTCGTACGCAAACTCCATCGGCGTGCCGGGCGCAGGCAGCTTGGCGGGCACCCAGTAGGCGACGATGTTGTCGTGCGTTTCATCAGGCGTGTTGTTCTGCACCAACTCCACGCGGCCCGGGCCCCAGTCGTGCAGGGGACGCACCCAAGCGCTCGGGCGACGTTCGTAGCGGGCTTCCACGTCCTCGTAGCTGGCCCACTGGCGGTCGCGCTGCATCAGGCCGAAGCCCTTGGGGTTGGTGGTCGCGAACGAGGTCACCAGGGTGTTGCCCGGGTTCTGCAGCGGGCGCCACAGCCATTCGCCTTCACCGGTGGCGACCATCAGGCCGTCGGAGTCGTGCACCTCGGGGCGGAAGTCCTGCTTGCGCGGCTGGTTCTCGCCAAAGAAGAACATGCTGGTCAGCGGGGCCACGCCCAGCGTGCCGATGGGCTTGGCCGCATTGCCGCGCACGAAAACCCGGGCCCGCACGGTGGTCACTGTCTGTGCGCCGGGGCGGATGTCGAAGCGGTAAGCCCCGGTGGCACGCGGCGAATCGAGCAGCGCGAACACGGTGACCTGGGCGGCCTTGGCGTCGGGCTTCACGAGCCAGAAGTCGGTGAAACGCGGGAACTCCTCACCCGTGCCGCCCACGGTGTCGATGGCCATGCCGCGTGCCGACAGGCCATACTGCTGGCCCGCGCCGAGCGCGCGGAAGTAGCTTGCGCCCTGGAACACGGCCAGCTCGTCCTTGTACTCGGGCGAATTGAGGTGGTTGTGTATGCGAAAGCCCGCAAAGCCCAGGTCGCCCCAGGCCTGGGGCTGCACGGTGTTCTTGCCGTAGTCGAAGTCGGCGCGGCTGTAGGTGATGTCACGCGTGCCGGTGGCGGTGATCTCGTGGATGCGCACCGGCTGGGTCTGGTACAGGCCCAGATGGAAGAACATCGCCTCGAAGGGCAGCTTCTCGGCGCGCCACAGCGCGCGCTCGGGCTTGTAGCGGATATCGCGCACCTGGTCGTAGTCCAGTTTGGCGAGGTCGGCCGGCAGCTTGTCGCTGGCAGCAACAAAGGGCTTCTCGGCGCGCTCGCGCGCCAGCTTCGTCAGGCTCTCGAAGTCGAACGCCTGCGCTTGCGCCACGCCCGCCACCAGCGAGGCTGACAGCGCCAGCGCGGCAGTAGAACTGCGGCGCAGGGTGCGTGAAAGGGAAGGAAATTCAGCGTACATGCCAGCATATAGGGCAAACCCTGTGCCAGCTTGAAAAAACGCTTGTATATCAATGGCTTAGGCGCGATTCGGCCTGTAAGCAGATGTGCGGTGCAGCAAAACAGCCTGAAAACCCCGGTTTTTGTCGCCGGATGGCGACAAGGGATTGGCCGGCGGTGGCCAATTCCTTTGAAATCAACGACTTACTCCTGTCGCTCATCGGCGACGTCGTCGCCCAGCCCCTCGTCTGGACCTGCATCGCTCTTGAAGTGCCCGGGCGTCAGCGCGTGCTTTTGCAGCAGGCGGTAGAACTCCGTGCGGTTGCGCTGCGCCAGGCGTGCGGCGTCGGCCACGTTGCCGTCGGTCATCTTGAGCAGGCCCACCAGGTACTCGCGCTCGAAGCGCTGGCGTGCATCGGCAAAGCTCAGCACCTGGGCCGAGGGAATGCGCAGTGCACGCTGCACCAGGGTCAGTGGCACCAGCGGCGTGGTGGACAGCGCGCACACCTGCTCGACCACGTTGAACAGCTGGCGCACGTTGCCGGGCCAGGCGGCGGTGGTCAGGGCCTTGAGCGCCTCGGGTGCAAAGCCCGACAGGCGCTTGTCGTACTTGCGCGCCAGCCGGTCCAGGAAGTGGTTGGCCAGCAGGGGGATGTCCTCGCGCCGTTCGGCCAGCGTGGGCAGGGCCAGCGTCACCACGTTGAGCCGGTAGTACAGGTCCTCGCGGAACTGGGCCGTGGCCATGGCGGCCTCCAGGTCGCGGTGCGTGGCCGAGATGATGCGCACGTTGATGGGCGTGGACTGGCTCGACCCCACGGGGCGCACGGCCCGCTCCTGCAGCACGCGCAAGAGCTTGACCTGCAGGGCCGGCGGCATGTCGCCGATCTCGTCGAGCAGCAGGGTGCCGCCTTCGGCCGCCTGGAACAGGCCCTTGTGGTTGCTGGTCGCATCGGTGAACGCGCCCTTGACGTGGCCGAACAGCTCGGATTCGAGCAGCGCCTCGGGGATGGCCCCGCAGTTGACCGCCACGAAGGGCCGGGCGGCGCGCGGGCTGGCGCGGTGGATGGCCTGGGCCAGCAGCTCCTTGCCGGCGCCGCTGTCGCCCAGCAGCAGCACGCTGGCGTCCGACTGGGCGACCATGTAGGCCTCGGCCAGCAACTCGGTCATGCGGTTGGAGCGGCTCACGATCTCGGCGCGCCAGGCCTCGTTGGCATGGGCCTGGGCCACGACGGGGGCACTCAGCGCCAGGGCCTCACCGATCTTCTGGAGCAAGTCCTTGCCGTCGTAGGGCTTGGTCAGGTAGGTGAACACGCCGCGCGAGGTGGCCTCCACCGCATCCGGAATGGTGCCGTGTGCGGTCAGCAAAATCACGGGCAGCGAGGGGTGGCGCTCGCGCACCTCGTCGAACAGGGCCAGCCCGTCCTTGCCGGGCAGGCGCACGTCGCTGAGCACCAGCTGCGGCCGCGCCATCTCGAGCTGGGCCAGCGCGGCTTCGGCCGAGCCGACGGCAATCACCTCGTAGCCCGCGCCCTTCAGGCGCAGCGAGAGCAGGCGCAGCATGTCGGCGTCGTCATCGACCACCAGGATGCGCTGCTGTGCCGTGGCAGAAGCGCCGGAGGATGGTTTGTTCGAGGTGGGCATGGTTTCAGCGGGCCTCGCTGGCGGCCGGGGCCGGTGGCCGGGCGGTCATGCTGCGCTCGATGGCGCGCACCGCTTCCAGGCGCTCGTTGAGCTGGTCGGTGCGGCGCTGGGCGTCGCGCAACTGTTGCGCCTGGCGCTCCAGTTGTTCCTCCAGCCGGCGCTGCTGCAGCAATCGGCCTTCCAGCAGTCGGGCCAGGGGGTGCAGGGGCTGGGCGGTCGCATCGCTGTTCCCCAGCAGGCGCTGCACCAGCGCCAGGGCGCGCGCCGTATCCACGGGCTGGCGCGTCTGCGCCAGGGCCAGCGCCAGGTTCAACGGGTTGGCGGCCAGGGTGTCCTCGGCCTCGCCCAGGCGCGCGATCTCGCGCGTGAGCTCGGCCGGCGGCATGCGCTGCACGCGCTCGGCATAGGCCAGCGCCAGGCCCACCTGCGATACCTCGGGCGCGGGGGGCGCGGCCGGCGCAGCGGGCTGCGGTGCGGGCTCGGCGGGAGGTGCCGCAGGCAGCGGCGCGGGCACCACCACGGCCACCGGGGCGGGTGGCGAACGCGGCGGCGCGGGGCTGGTGCAGCCGGCCAGTAGCGCGGCCGGCGCCAGCACCAGCGTGCCGATCTGGCGCCAGGTTGCGCGGGTGGGTGACGGGCTAGGAGGCATGGGGCAATTCGATGCGAAAGAAGGAACGGTCGCCATCTTCCACCAGTTCCACCCGGCCCCCGTGGGCGCCGATGTATTCCTGGACGATGGACAGGCCCACCCCGGTGCCGCGCACGGCATCTTCGGGCTGGCGTGCACCGCGGTAGAAGGGCTCGAAGACATGGGCCCGGTCGGCTGGTGCCACGCCCGGGCCCTGGTCGGTGACGTCGATGCGCACCCGCCCCGGCACCCGGGACACGGCCAACCGCACCGTGCCCTGCTTGGGCGAGAAGCGGATGGCATTGGACAGCAGGTTGCCGATGGCCGAGGCGATCTTGTCGCCATCGAGGGCCAGCGACACCGGCGCTCCCTCCACCCGCACCTGCAGGCCACGGGCCTGCCACTGCAGGCGCTGGGATTCGACCTGGGCCTCCAGCAGCGCGATCAGGTCGGTGTCGCGGCGGTGCAGCTGCCGGGCCTCGAAGGCGGCGGCGTTGAAGCGCAGCAGCGCCTCGATCTCGTTTTGCAGCACCAGGGTGTTGTGGTGCAGGATCTGCGCGACTTCCTGCTGCCCGGGATTGAGTTCGCCGGTCACGCCGTCCTGCAGCAGGGCCACGCCTTCGCGCATGGAGGCCAGGGGCGTCTTCAATTCGTGCGACACATGGCGCAAAAAGCGCGCCTTGTCCGAGTCGAGTTCCAAAAGGCGCAGGCGCAGCCATTCGAGCTGCAGGCCCACGCGCCGAACGTCGGCCGGGCCGCTGATCTGGATGGGCTGCTCCAGGTCGTTCTCGCCCAGCAGGCGGATCGCGCCTTCGAGCCGCTTGAACGGGCGCGCCAGCCAGATGCCGAAGGACAGGGCCAGCACCAGCGCCAGCACGATCACGCCCACCACCTGGTGCGTGACCTCGCGGCGGCTGGCATCGACCTTGGCCTGCAGGGAGCTGTTGCGCCCGGCATTGAGTTCCTGCACGGCCTGCACGATGGCATTGTTCAGTGTGTCCAGCGCCACGAACTCCTCGGCCACGGCGCGCTCGTTCTCCAGCGACACGGCGGCCGGCACCGCCATCAGCGATTGCACGGTGGCCAGGTGGGCGCGCCACTGCGCCACATGCTTGGCGGCCAGGCCGCCGTCCTGCAACTGCTGCAGGGTCTGCTGAGCCTCGCGCGCGATGTCGTCGAAGCCCTTGCGCAACTGCGCATCGCCCAGCACCAGCGACTGGCGCGCGGCCCGCTCCATGATCTGCCCGCGCTGGCCCAGGGCCTGGGCCGCAGCGCTAAGGCGTGTAGCCTGCACGGCGCCCTCGCGGCTTTGCACCATGAGCTGCTCCAGCGAGTACAGGGCCCCCAGCGAACTGGCGCCCAGCAGCCCGGCGATCAGCAAAAAGGCCAGCAACAGCAGTTGCTGGAACGACAGCCCGTGCAGCCGGTTCCTGCCAGGGGCGGCTGCGGGGGCTGTGCTGGTGTCTGCCATCAAGGCTGCCGTGGCCTCAGGCCGTGAGGGTTTCGTGGGTCACAACCTTGCCGCGCAGGGTGTAGGCCTTGGCCTCGGTGATGGCCACGTCCACCATCTGACCCACCAGGCGCGGCTGGCCCACGAAGTTGACCACGCGGTTGCACTCGGTGCGGCCCATGAGCTCGGTGGCGTCGCGCTTGGAGGCGCCTTCCACCAGGATGCGCTGCACCGTGCCCACGCGGCTTTCGCTGATGGACTTGATGTTGGCGTTGATGACCGACTGCAGGTGCTGCAGGCGGCGCAGTTTCACGTCGTGCGGCGTGTCGTCGTGCAGGCCGGCGGCGGGCGTGCCGGGGCGCGGGCTGAAGATGAAGCTGAAGCTGTTGTCGAAGTGGATGTCGTCGATCAGCTTCATCATCTTGTTGAAGTCGTCCTCGGTCTCGCCGGGGAAGCCGACGATAAAGTCGCTGCTCATGGCCAGGTCGGGGCGGATGGCGCGCAGTTTGCGCACCGTGCTCTTGTATTCCATGGCCGTGTAGCCGCGCTTCATGGCCATCAGGATGCGGTCGCTGCCGTGCTGCACCGGCAGGTGCAGGTGGTTGACCAGCTTGGGAATGCTGGCGTAGGCCGCGATCAGGCGCGGCGTGAACTCGTTGGGGTGGCTGGTGGTGTAGCGGATGCGCTCGATGCCGGGGATCTCGGCCACGTATTCGAGCAGCAGCGCGAAGTCGGCGATCTCGGCCGTGCCGCCCATCTTGCCCAGGTAGGCGTTTACGTTTTGGCCCAGCAGCGTGATCTCTTTCACGCCCTGGTCGGCCAGGCCTGCTACTTCGACCAGCACGTCGTCGAAGGGGCGGCTCACTTCCTCGCCGCGGGTGTAGGGCACCACGCAGTAGCTGCAGTACTTGCTGCAGCCTTCCATGATGGAGACGAAGGCGCTCGCGCCCTCCACCCGTGCCGGGGGCAGGTGGTCGAACTTCTCGATCTCGGGGAAGCTGATGTCCACCTGTGGGCGGTCCAGCCGCTCGCGCTGGTTCAGCAATTCGGGCAGGCGGTGCAGGGTCTGGGGGCCGAACACCACGTCCACGTAGGGCGCGCGCTTGATGATCTCGGCGCCCTCCTGGCTGGCCACGCAGCCGCCCACGCCGATCTTCACGCCGCGCGCCTTCAGGTGCTTGAAGCGGCCCAGATCGCTGAACACCTTCTCCTGCGCCTTCTCGCGCACCGAGCAGGTGTTGAACAGGATCAGGTCGGCTTCTTCCGCGTTCTGCGTGGGCTCGTAGCCCTGGGCGGCATGGAGCACGTCGGCCATCTTGTCCGAGTCGTACTCGTTCATCTGGCAGCCGAAGGTTTTGATGAAGACTTTTTTGGCCATGGCAGTCAATCTCGTGTCCGAATGGGGATGCGGCGGCACGCGTGGGGCGTCCGCAGAGGTGGACGGGCGGGACGGCTGAGCGCGTCCCGCCAGTACCGGGCTTATTTCTTGACCGGATCCGACTCGGTGCGGAAGTTGAACTGGATGGTGTCCGAGCCCTTGCGGGCCTGGGCGGCCTCGCCCTCGGTCAGGATCCAGGCGGACAGCAGCATGCCCGTGCTGTTTTCGACCAGGTAGTTCACCTTGAAGGTCTGGCCCTGCACCGTGTGCAGCATGACCAGCGTGTTCTGTGGCGAGAACAGGCGCATGCCTGGCGCCATGCGGATGGGGTTGCCATTGAGGGTGGCCTGCGAACCGGCCAGCACGGTCAGGTTGCCGCGCAGCGAGGCGTCTGGGAAGTTGCGCATTTCACCCATGCCGCCGGGCACCTGTTGGGCCTGCGCCGGGGCGGCAGCGCACAGCAGGGCAGCCAGGCCGGCAATGGCCAGGGCTCGGCTGGTTTTGGAAGTCAGGGCAGGGGTGCAGCGTTTCATGGTGTGTATCCAGAGGCTGTAGGACAGGGTGGGAGCACAATTTTACGGGCCGATGCATGGGCAAAGGCCTTTTGGAACAAGCGCTTACCGTGCACAGCGTGCATCGAAACAACGCCCGTGCCAAGAAAAAACCCGCTGTGCCTGGGCGCAGCGGGTTTTCGAGTTTGGTGGTGGTAGGTGGACTTGAACCACCGACATCAGCATTATGAATGCTGCGCTCTAACCAACTGAGCTATACCACCGCAAGACTGAAATTATAGAACAAAAATCATTGGTGTGTAAAGTTCGCTGCGCGCTTGTTCACGAAGGCGTCCATGCCTTCCTTCTGGTCCTGGGTGGAGAACAGGGCGTGGAACAGTCGGCGCTCGAACATCACGCCGTCCGACAGGCTGCCTTCGAAGGCGCGGTTCACCGATTCCTTGGCGGCCATCACGGCGATCTGTGAGAAGCCCGCGATGATGAGGGCCGCGCCCAGGGCCTCCTCGGCCAGCTTGTCGTAGGGCACGACGCGGCTCACCAAGCCGGCGCGCTCGGCCTCGGTGGCGTCCATCATGCGGCCCGTGAGGGCCATGTCCATGGCCTTGGACTTGCCCACGGCACGCGGCAGGCGCTGCGTGCCGCCGGCGCCGGGGATCACGCCGAGCTTGATCTCGGGCTGGCCGAACTTGGCGTTGTCGGCCGCGATGATGAAGTCGCACATCATCGCCAGCTCGCAGCCGCCGCCCAGGGCGAAGCCGCTCACGGCGGCGATCACGGGCTTGCGGATGGCGCGGATGGTCTCCCAGTTGCGCGTGATGTAGTCGCCCTTGTAGGTGTCGGCAAAGCTGTACTTGGCCATGGCGCCGATGTCGGCGCCAGCGGCAAAGGCACGTTCGCTGCCGGTCACGATGATGCAGCCGATCTTCTCGTCGGCGTCGAAGGCCTTGAGTGCTTCGCCCAGCTCGTTCATCAGCTGGTCGTTGAGGGCATTGAGCTGCTTGGGGCGGTTCAGCGTGACGATGCCGACCTTCTCGGCTTCGGTGCGCACTTCGATGGTTTCGTAGGCCATGGGATCCAATCTCCTGGGTTTTTGTCTCGGTGGACGACTATACCCAAGCGCCGGTGAACGTGCCGGGTGCCACCATCAACCCAGCCACCGGCCCACGGAGCCGCTGTTGGTGATGGACAGGCTCACGGTGTCCGGCTGGCCACCCTTGCGCTCACCCGCATCGGGCGGCAGCACCAGGGGCAGCTGCAGCAGGCGGCCGTCGCGCGCCACCACGGCCACCAGCTTGTGCTCGGTGCCGGCATAGAAGGCTACGTCGTCGAGCTTCTGCACGCGCCAGCCCTGGCCGTCCACCAGCACGCCCAGCCATTCGTCGCCGGCCGCGAGCCCGGCCTTCTCGGCGGCACCGCCGCGCAGCACGGTCTTGACCTGCACGCTGTGGTTCTCCGCAACCCGCATGCCCAGGCGCTGGGCCAGCTGCGGGCGCTCGGCCTTGAGCAGCACGCCGTGCGCGGCCAGCAGGTCGGCCAGGGGCAGCTCGTCCGTGCCGTGCACCCAGGCCTCGATCTCTTCGTCGAACGGGCGGTGTGCCAGCTCGCGCAGCACCTCGCGCAGGTCGGATTCCGACATGGGGCCGCCTTCGGTGCGCTTCCACAGCGCGCGCATCACGTCGTCCAGCGTCGCCTTGGAATGGTGGCGCAGCGCCAGGTCCAGGCACAGGCCCACGAGCGAGCCCTTGGTGTAGTAGCTCACCGTGGAGTTGGGGGTGTTCTCGTCCTGGCGGTAGTACTTGACCCAGGCGTCGAAACTGGCCTGGGCCACGCTCTGCACATGGCGCCCGGGGGTCTGCAGCACCTGGTTGATGGTCTTGGTGATCAGGCGCAGGTAGGCGGCGTCGTCGATCAGGCCCGCGCGGCGCAGCAGCAGGTCGTCGTAATAGCTCGTGAAGCCTTCGAAGAACCACAGCAGGTTGGTGTAGTTCTCCTGGCTGTAGTCGTAGCGGGCCAGCTCGGCGGGGCGCAGGCGCTTGACGTTCCAGGTGTGGAAATACTCGTGGCTGATCAGCCCCAGCAAGGTGGTGTAGCCATCGCTGGCGCGCGCCTCGCCCTGGCGCGGCAGGTCGCGGCGGCCGCAGATGAGTGCGGTGGAGTTGATGTGCTCCAGCCCGCCGTAGCTGTCGCCCACGGCGTTGAGCATGAACAGGTAGCTCTTGAACGGGGCCTTGCCCTTGTCGCCATGCCAGAAGGCCATGGCCGTCTCGCAGATCTTCTGCGTGTCGGCCAGCAGGCGCTTGCCGTCGAACGAGGGCGCCGCCCCCGCCACCACGAAGCGGTGGGCCACGCCGCCAGCGGTGAAGCGGCCACTCCAGAAGGTGCCCATCTCCACCGGGCAGTCCACCAGTTCGTCGTAGTGCGCGGCGGTGTAGATGCCAAAGCCCGCCTTGTCGGTGGCCAGTGCGGAGAGGCCGGTGGCCACCGACCAGTGCGCGGTGGCGGCCGTGGCGGCCACCTCCAGTGTGTGCTCGCCATCTTCCTGGCCATGCACGCGCAGGCACAGGCTAGTGCCGTTGAAGAAGCCGCGTGCCGCATCCAGCCAGGCGGTGCGCACCGAGTTGTCGTAGGCGCAGACCTGGTAGCTCAGCACCAGGGGATGGCCGGGCCGGCATTCCACCTGCCAGCGGTTCTTTTCCAGCTGGACCAGGGGCAGCGTGCGCCGGCCCTGGCGGGCCTGCAGCTGCTGCAGGTTCTTGGAAAACTCGCGCACCAGGTAGCTGCCGGGGATCCACACCGGCAGCGACAGCTCCTGTTGCTCGGCAGGGGCCGCGACCGTGAGGGTGACCGAGAACAGGCGGGCGTTCAGGTCGGCCGGCTCGACGCGGTAATGGACGGATGCGTGGTTCGTGTCTTCGGTGCGCTGGGTGGCCATGGGCGGTGCTTTGCGTGGCGCGGGGCCGGCTTCTCAGGGGCATGGGCCGGCCCGCAGGGGGCTATCAGTTCGTTGTGGGCGTGTCGGCAGCGGCTTCCGCCAGGCGCTTTTCCACCTCCTGCGCGCCGATGGCGCCCGGCACGCGGATGCCGTCGGCAAAGATCAGGGTCGGGGTGCCGGTGATCTTGTGCTTCTTGCCGAACGCCAGGTTGCGCTGCAGCGCGGTGGTGTCGCAGCTGGCGGCTGCCGGGGCCTTGTCACGCACCATCATGTCCTGCCAGGCGGTCACCTTGTCCTTGGCGCACCAGACGTTGCGCGACTTCTCGGCCGAGTCGGGGCTCAGGATGGGGTACAGGAACAGGTACACCGTCACGTTGTCCACCTTCTGCAGGTCGCGCTCGAATCGCTTGCAATAGCCGCAGTTCGGGTCTTCGAACACCGCCACCTTGCGCTTGCCGTCGCCGCGCACGATGGTGAAGGCGTCCTTGACCGGCAGGGCCGAGAAGTCCACCGCCGAGAGTTTGTTGATGCGGTCTTCCGTCAGGTTGCGCCGCGCCTTGGTGTCGATCAGCTCGCCCTGGATCAGGTAGTTGCCCTTGGCGTCGGTGTAGAACACATCGGTGCCGATGCGCACCTCGTACAGGCCCTGCATGGCCGTGGGGCTGATCTCGTCGATCTGCTTCATCTGCGGGATGCGTTCGGCCAGGGTCTTGCGGATGGCCGCTTCCTGGGCCATGGCCGACAGGCCCAGCAGGGCCAGCGCGGTGCCGGCGAGCATGGTGGAAATCAGTTTCATGGTGTTCTCGTTCGCTTGGATGCGACGGGGTGGTCTTGGTTGTAGCCAGGTTGTTAGTGGATTCCCATGGCCTGTCGGGCCACGAAATGCTTGATCGGTCCGCTGTGCTCAAAGCCCTTCATGCCCCAGTTGCGCAGCGCCTGCCACGGGCCTTCCTGGCGTGCGAACAGCTGCTGCAGCCCGTCGGTGGCCAGGCCCATCGGCAGCAGCGCGGTCTTGCGCTCGCGCTCGTAGCGGCGCAGCAGCTTCAGATCGGCCACGCTGCGCCAGTAATCGCGGCCGTGCAGCAAGCCGGCCAATGCCTGGGCATCGGCCAGCCCCAAATTCAGGCCCTGGCCCGCGAGCGGGTGCACGGTGTGCGCCGCATCGCCGGCCAGCACAAAGCTGCGCGCCAGCTTGCCCTTGGGCGGCAGGGCGCCGCACCAGCGGTCGGCCCGGGCCTGCTGCAGAGGCCAGGCAGCGCGCTCACCGGCCAGCTGCAGGCGGCCCAGCGTGCGCTGGCTCGCCGCCTCCAGGCGCTGCGTGAATTCTTCGGGGGCCAGCGCCAGCAAATCCGGCACCTGCTCCTTCTGCACAGACCACACCACGGCCACGGAGTTCCCCTCGGGCCCGCCCAGGGGCAGAAAAGCCAGGATGCCGTCGGGCAAGAACCACTGGCGCGCCACCTGGCCGTGCGGCTGCTCGCACACCAGGCGGGTGGCAATGGCGTGCTGGTCGTAGGGCGTGGCTTCGAAATCCACGCCGAATTCGGCGCGCGTCTGGCTGGCGCGGCCCTCGCAGACCACCGTGAGCGTGGCCTCGGCCGGGGCATCGAGTGTCTCCACCTGGGGCTGGTAGCGCACGGCCTCGGCCAGCCGGGCTTCCAGGGCCGGCACGTCCACGATCCAGGCCAGCGCCTCCACGCCCTGCGCCTGCGCGTCGAAGCACACCGCGCCGCCCTGGTCGCCCGCCACCTGCATGGAGCGCACGGCCGTGGCATGGGCGGTGTCGGGCCAGCTGCGCAGGCCTTCGAGCAACTGGCGCGAGGCCAGGTTCAGCGCATAGGCGCGCACATCGGAGTGGCCGCCCGTCGCCGGGGCCGGGCCGGCCACCAGGGCCACCCGCAGGCGCTCGCGCGCCAGCAGCAGGGCCAGGGTGCGGCCCACGATGCCCGCGCCACGAATACAGATATCAAAGGTTTGCGCCATGCAGCCCATTGTAGAAGCCGGGGCATGGCCCTGGGCGCAGTGCAAAATTGCGGACATTTCCCTGCACTACCCTTTTCCAGGAGCGCCGCGCGTGAGCTTCAGCACCGAGTCCGACCTGTCGGGCACCATTGCCCGCCTGTTTGTCTACCCCATCAAGTCCTGCGCCGGCATCGAGGTGCAGGAAGCCCTGCTCACCGACACCGGCCTGGACCTGGACCGCGCCTGGATGGTCGTGGACCCCAAGGGCCAGTTCATCACCCAGCGCGAGCGGCCGCGCATGGCGCTGATCCGCCCCCAGCTCAAAAGCGACGAAATGGTGCTGCGCGCCCCCGGCATGCTGGCGCTGCACGTGGGTATCGACGTGGTCGAGCAGCCCATGACCGTGACGGTCTGGCGCGACACCGTGGCTGCCTGGGACATGGGCGCCGTGGCCGCCCAGTGGTTCACCGACTTCCTGGGAACGCCCTGCCGCCTGGTGCGCTTCGACCCCGAGGTGAAGCGCCTGTCCAGCATGGACTGGACGGGCGGTGTGGAAGCCCCGAACCAGTTCGCCGACGGCTTTCCCGTGCTGGTGGCCAGCCAGGCCTCCATCGACCTGCTCAACGAGCGCCTGGCCGCGGCAGGCCACGCCCCCGTGGGTATCGAGCGCTTTCGCCCCAACGTGGTGCTCGCCGGTGTGGAGGCCCACGACGAAGACCGCGTGGACCAGGTGCGCATCGAGGCGGCCGACGGCGAGGTGCACCTGCAGCACGTCAAACCCTGTGCGCGCTGCCCCATCCCCGACATCGACCCATCCACCGCGCAAAGCAGCCCCGAGGTGGGCGATGCCCTGCGCGGCTACCGCCAGGACAAGCGCCTGGATGGCGCCATCACCTTCGGTATGAATGCCATCGTGGTGGAAGGGGCCGGCCGCATGCTGCGCGTGGGCCAGCGCATGGCAGCGGATCTGCGCTTCGACTGAGGGTTTGAACCGGCCCGCAAAGGAGTGCCATCGGCGGCCCGGTAAAATCGGCGGTTTGTCTCCCGAATTCCAGAAAGCCCTGCCATGAGCCTCCAATGCGGCATCGTGGGCCTGCCCAACGTCGGCAAGTCCACCCTCTTCAACGCGCTGACCAAGGCCGGCATCGCCGCCGAGAACTACCCGTTCTGCACCATCGAGCCCAACACCGGCGTGGTCGAGGTGCCCGATCCCCGCCTGCAGAAGCTGGCCGGCATCGTCGGGCCCGAGCGCATTGTGCCGGCCATCGTCGAGTTCGTGGACATCGCCGGCCTGGTGGCGGGCGCCTCCAAGGGCGAAGGCCTGGGCAACCAGTTCCTGGCCCACATCCGCGAGACGGATGCCATCGTCAACGTGGTGCGCTGCTTCGAAGACCCCAACGTGATCCACGTGGCCGGCCGGGTCGACCCCATCGCCGACATCGAGGTCATCCAGACCGAACTGTGCCTGGCCGATCTGGCCACTGTGGAAAAGGCGCTCAACCGCTACAGCAAGGCCGCCAAGTCGGGCAACGACAAGGAGGCGGCCAAGATCGTCGCGCTGCTCACGCCTATCCAGGCCGCACTCGACCAAGGCAAGCCCGCGCGCAGCATCACGGTGAGCAAGGAAGACGCGCCCCTGCTCAAGCAGTTCTGCCTGATCACCGCCAAGCCCGCGATGTTCGTGGGCAATGTGAGCGAAGATGGCTTCGAGAACAACCCGCTGCTTGATCGCCTGAAGGAATACGCTGCCGCCCAGGGCGCGCCCGTGGTCGCCATCTGCGCCAAGATCGAGGCCGAGATGGCCGAGATGAGCGACGAAGACCGCGACATGTTCCTGCAGGAGATGGGCCTCGAAGAACCCGGCCTGAACCGTCTGATCCGCGCCGGCTTCAGCCTGCTGGGCCTGCAGACCTACTTCACGGCCGGCGTGAAGGAAGTGCGCGCCTGGACCATCCACATCGGCGACACGGCGCCCCAGGCGGCCGGCGTGATCCACGGCGACTTCGAGCGCGGCTTCATCCGAGCCCAGACCATCGGTTTTGACGACTACATCGCCTACAAGGGCGAGCAGGGCGCCAAGGATGCGGGCAAGATGCGCGCCGAAGGCAAGGAGTATGTGGTCAAGGACGGCGACGTGCTGAACTTCCTCTTCAACGTCTGACGCGTTGCTGTCAGGGCAGGGTCCTGGCGACGCTTCATTGGGCCTGCAGGCTGGAGAGGCGGCTCCTGACGATCTCCAGCTTCACCCTCTGGGCCAGAGGGCGGTTGAAGGCCCGGGTCCTGATGCCCTCGGCGATGGGGCGGGTGCCCATGTAGGCAATGGACAACCCCGACTCCCGCTCGGCGGCCTTTTTCTCGCTGAAGTCGTAGGGAAAGGCCTCGCAGTACCGGTGGAAGCCCGAGAACAGAGGCCAGCCCAGCAAGCCCGGCAACTGCATGCGCGTGCCCGTGCCCATGAGCCGCTTGAACAGCACGGCTGCGTTGTCGGGGTTGCGCGTGGCATTGCTGTAGGCGCGGGCGCCCACGCATGTGTTGCCCCGCCGGTCGATGAAGATGGCGGAGGGCATGACATCGTCGGGCCCGAAATCGCCCAGGTTCAAGGCCGATGCCGCCATGCCGGGGTCGTAAGGCTGCCCTTCCACATTGACCAGCGTGAGACCGCTCGACCCCAGGATCTCCTCGCGCTTTTTCTGGAAATAACGCAGTTGCTTGAGATGGCGTCCCGAATCTCCCGCATCCAGCTTGCTGGCCAGTTTGCCGAACAGCCGTGAAAACCGCCAACTTTCGACGGCGAGCAGCGATTGTTCCGCCCGCGCATTGTCGTAAGCTTGTCGTGCCAAGGTGTCCTCCCCGTTGCGCGGCTTCTCGCTCTGTTTTGGCTACCGCTGCGCCAGCATAATTTGAATTGCCCTGCTTGCGCACCGGTGTCCGATCACGGCGACCCTGGGCACTGCCGGACTCTTCCCGCCTTTCAGCATGGCTGCTTGCCAGCTGAATCCCATACCGCTCCTCCATGAACACCGGAATCCTCTACGCCAGCCTGGCCTATGTCGCCTGGGGCCTGCTGCCCCTGTACTTCCGCCAGGTGGCCGATGTGCCTGCGCTCGAGGTGGTGGTGCACCGCACCGCCTGGGCGCTCATGTTCCTGCTGGCGGTGCTGGGCCTGCGCCGCCAGTGGGTCTGGCTGCCGGCGCTGCTGCGCCAGCCCCGGGTGGTGCTGGCCTTTGCGCTGTCGGCGCTGCTGCTTTCGTCGAATTGGCTGACCTATGTGTGGGCGGTGCAGAACCAGCATGTGGTGGACGCCAGCCTGGGCTACTTCATCCTGCCGCTGGTCAACGTGGCCATGGGCTTCTTCTTTCTGCACGAGCGGCCCCGGCGCGGGCAGTGGGTGGCGGTGGCCGTGGCGGCCGCAGGGGTCCTGTGGCTCACAGTGCAGACGGGCCGACTGCCGTGGATCGCGCTGGTGCTGGCGCTCACTTTCGGGGTCTACGGCCTGCTGCGCAAGCTGGCGTCCCTGGGGGCACTGGAAGGTCTGACGCTGGAGACGCTGATGCTCGCGCCCCTGGCCTTCGGTGCCATGGCCTGGTGGGCCTGGCACGGCCAGGGCGTGCTGGTCCAGGGCGGTGCCGCCGCCATCGGCTGGCTGGCGCTGGCGGGGCCGCTCACGGCCATCCCGCTGCTGTTGTTTGCCGCCGGTGCGCGCCGGCTGCCCCTGGCCACGCTGGGCATCCTGCAGTACATCTCGCCGAGTCTGCAGTTCGCCCTGGGTGTCTGGCTGTTCCATGAGCCCCTGCAGCCGTCCCGGCTGGCAGGCTTCGTGCTTATCTGGGCGGCGCTGGTGGTCTACAGCCTGGAGGGCTGGTGGCAACTGCGCGTGGGGACCCCAGCGGCGGCACCAGGCCGCTGAACTGTGGCGCAAAAGCCATGGCAGATGCTGCCGCTACGGGGAAACACGGGGGTGTTTGTGAAAGGCTGTATCTAAAATACCGGGTCCCTTGATCGGGACCCCCAAGACTGTGCGCGTGCGCCAAGTCTGTGCGCCGGGGCCCCTGGCTCTGGTGGCTGTCCATTGACTGAAAAAATCGAACTTTTCCAACCAAGTGCACAGACCACCATGGGCGCCACCTCCCCTTTCTCGACGCTTTTCGGGCGCAAGAAGCCGCTGTTTGCCAACACGGACGCCTTTCCCCTGACGGACGCCATCCTGGAGTTCGATGACTCCAGCGACGAGGCCGCGGTGCAGCGCCACCACTCGCGACGGGAAATGGACCTCTCCGGCCAGCCGCGCGACCGGGCGGCAGCCCAGCGCTGGTGGGTGGCCAGCGGCCTGATCGCACTGTATTTTCTGGCCCTGCTGGGCTTTCATGCCATGGACCTGGTGCAGGCACGCACCGTGTTCGTCGCCCTGGCGCTGATCGCCGTGGGCGTGCCGGGCTTTGCCCTGGCTTTTGCGCTGGGGCTGCACCACCGCGCCAAGGAAAAGCAGCTCAAGCTGCCCATTGCCATGGTGGCCTGCGCAGGCCTTCTGGTGCTCTGCTACCTCGATCCCATCCTGCAGATCCTGCTGGCGCCGTTTGCCTTCATCGTGGTCGCCTATGCCATGTACCGGGTCTCGGGGCGGGCGCTGATGTCGCTGGCCGGCATGCTGATGGCGGGCTACGGCCTGGTGATCGCCATGCACCATGCCGAGCAGGGCAACGAGGCGCTGCTGCGGTTGGAGCTGGCGCACTGGGTAGCGCTGGCGCTGGCGCTGCCGGCCTTCATCCTGCTGATCGGCAAGGTGCAGAAGCTGCACCGGGTGCTGCACCGCGCGAGCCGCAAGATCCGCAACATCCAGGAAGATGCCCAGCGCGACACCCTGGTGGGCTGCTTCAACCGGCGCTACACGGTGGCGGCGCTCGAAGAGCAAAAGCAGCTCGCCGACGAGAGCGGGATCCCGCTGTGCCTGGCGGTGATCGACCTGGACCACTTCAAGCGCATCAACGACGAGCTCGGCCACCTGGGCGGCGACGAGGTGCTGCGCACCTTCTCGCGCGTGGCGCAGGACAACGTGCGCGCGGGCGATATCTTCGGGCGCTATGGCGGCGAGGAGTTTCTGCTGATCTTCCCGGGCACCTCGCTGCTGCCCGCGCTCAACACCTGCGAGCGCATCCGCGCGCACGTCGAATCGCACGCCTGGACCGGGGCGCTCAAGAGCCGCGTCTCGGTGTCCATCGGCGTCACGCAGTACATCCTGGGCGAGTCGGTGCTCGAGTTCTTCTCGCGCGCCGACACCGCCATGTACATGGCCAAGGAAGGAGGGCGCAACCAGGTGGTGGTGGAAGAGCCCGTCTCCAAGGGCGATTCGTCCATCACGCCGGTGGGCACCGAAAAGGACTTTCTCGGCACCCCAGCGCCCTGATCAGCCGCCGATCTGCCCCGGCATGAAGTGCAGCAGCACGGTGGTCATCACCAGGTAGCGCATGAACTTGCCCACCGCCATGTAGGCCAGGCAGGGCCAGAACGGCAGCTTGAGCCAGCCGGCCACCGCGCACAGCGGGTCGCCCACCACGGGCAGCCAGCTGAGCAGGCAGGCGCGCGCGCCGAAGCGCTCCAGCCAGGCCAGTGCGCGCACATTGGTGGCATGCCCGCGCGCCTTGTCCACGGCCTTGTGGGCCCCGAGGCCCATCCACCAACTGACGCCGCCGCCCAGGGTATTGCCCACCGTGGCCACCAGGATGGCCGGCCAGTACATCTGTGGGTTGAGCTTGATGAGGCCGAACACCGCCGGCTCCGAGCCCAGCGGCAGCAGCGTCGCCGAGATGAACGAGACGACGAAGACGGTGCTCAGGCCGAACTGCGGCAAGGCCAGCCATTGCATCAGCTGGTGCATCCATATTTCCATGCACCGGAGTTTAGAGGGGGCCTGCGCACCCAAAGCCGGGTAAAGGCTCCGTCCTACACGGGGGTGCGCCATCCGCGCATGTCCCATCGCCGGGTGGATTCGTATCGTTCATGGACGCTAGCGCTCAAGCAGGAGGCCCTCATGCAAACCATCCACCGCACCCCCAACGTCCCCCACCGCAGCCCCTGGCTGTCGCTGGCAGCGGCGGCTTTGCTGGCGGCATGCGTGCAGAGTCCCCAGGCGGCCGTCCCCCAGCCAGCGGGCGCATCCAACGTGGTCCAGGACCGCGGCTGTGGCGCCACGGGGCAGCCGGCTGCCCTGCGCTCCGTCGAAGATGGCCTCCGTGCCCAGGGCATGGCGCTCAAGGCGCAGTGCAATGCACAGACCGGCGCCTGGACAGTGCGGGTGGTCGTGGTCGATGGCCTGCGCGCCAGCAAGGTCGTGCGCGGCCCCCTGGCCGATGGCGGCGAGGTGGACATGGGCACGCCCGCTGGTGTGGTGGCCCCGGCCACCGAGAACTTCTCGCCGGACGTGCACCACAACCGCGACTGGCTGCGCAGCCTGATGGCGCGCCACCAGTTCGACAACCTGCCCGATGCCTGGTGGCACTATGCCCAGCGGGGTGCGCCTGTGCAAGCGGGCGACACCGACCTCGCCGCGCGCTGACAGGCCTTCCCCAAGGGAGGGGGCAAGGGGCTTGTTGCACTGCAGCACAAGTCCTCCAAAAAAGTCGCGCAGATTTCATTTGCTGAAATTTTAAGCAGGTACAATCCTGCCTCCTTTTTCGGCATTCGCGGCATTCGCGTACCCCCATCCCCTTCATGCAGATCGGCCACATTCCTTTGGCGAACAGCCTGTTCGTCGCCCCGATGGCGGGCGTCACCGACCGGCCGTTCCGCCAGCTGTGCAAGGCGCTGGGGGCAGGCTATGCCGTGAGTGAAATGGTGACCTCGCGCAAGGACCTGTGGAACAGCCTCAAGACCTCGCGCCGGGCCAACCACGAAGGGGAGCCCGGGCCGATTGCCGTGCAGATCGCCGGCACCGATGCGCAGATGATGGCCGAGGCCGCGGTCTACAACGTGGAGCGCGGCGCGCAGATCATCGACATCAACATGGGCTGCCCGGCCAAGAAGGTGTGCAACAAGTGGGCGGGTTCTGCCCTGATGCAGGACGAGGCGCTGGCCGTGTCCATCGCGCAGGCGGTGGTCGAGGCCTGTGCACCGCACAAGGTGCCCGTCACGCTCAAGATGCGCACCGGCTGGTGCCAGGAGCACAAGAACGCCGTGGCGCTGGCGCGCCAGTTCGAGGCCGTGGGCATACAGATGCTCACGGTGCACGGGCGCACGCGCGAGCAGGGCTACAAGGGCCATGCCGAGTACGACACCATCGCCGCCGTGAAGGCCGCGGTGCGCGTACCGGTGGTGGCCAATGGTGACATCACCTCGCCCGAGAAGGCGCGCGATGTGCTGGCCGCCACCGGGGCCGATGCCATCATGGTCGGCCGTGCGGCCCAGGGCCGGCCCTGGATCTTCCGCGAGATCGGCCACTTCCTGGCCACCGGCGAGCACCTGGCCCCACCCCTGGTGGCCGAGGTGCGGCGCCTGCTGCTCGACCACCTGCAGGACCACTACCACCTGTATGGCGAGCTGACCGGCGTGCGCAGTGCGCGCAAGCACATTGCCTGGTACCTGCGCACCATGCCCGGCGGCGAAGCTTTTCGACAACACATCAACACCATAGAGGACTGCGTGGACCAGTGGCAGGCGGTGGCGGACTATCTGGATGCCCTGGCGCAGCAGATGGACCGCTTTCCCGCCGCGAGCACACTGGCGGCCGACGCAGACCCCAGCGAAGAACAAGAGGGATTGGCTGCATGAGCAAGAAACATATTGAAGAATGCGTGCGCGAGAGCCTGCAGGGCTACTTTCGCGACCTGGGCGGCGAGACGCCCGACGGCATGTACGACATGCTGGTGCGCGTGGTCGAGCGCCCGCTGCTGGAAGTCGTGATGCAGCAGGCCGACAACAACCAGTCGCGCGCCGCCGAATGGCTGGGACTGAACCGCAACACCCTGCGCAAGAAGCTGGTGGAGCACAAGCTGCTCTGATGCCCTGTTGCGCCGGGCAGTGCTTGCGCTCCCCACTACCGCGGTGCAGTTGCCGGCAACTGCACCCCACCCGATTCCAAACTCCTTTACCGACCCGCCATGAACGCACTTCTTTCCGTCTCCGACAAAACCGGCATCGTTGAATTTGCCCAGGCTCTGCATGCCCTGGGCATCAAGCTGCTGTCCACCGGCGGCACGGCCAAGCTGCTGGCCGACAAAGGCCTGCCCGTGACCGAGGTGGCCGAGGTCACGCAGTTCCCCGAGATGCTGGACGGCCGCGTCAAGACCCTGCACCCCAAGGTGCATGGCGGCCTGCTGGCACGCCGCGAGCTGCCCGAGCACATGGCGGCGCTCAAGGAGCATGGCATCGACACCATCGACCTGCTGGTGGTCAACCTCTACCCCTTCGAATCCACCGTGGCCAAGGCCGGCTGCACACTGGCCGATGCCATCGAGAACATCGACATCGGCGGCCCGGCCATGGTGCGCAGCGCCGCCAAGAACTGGAAGGACGTGGGCGTGCTGACCGACGCCTCGCAGTACCCCGCGGTGCTCGAAGAGCTCAAGGCTGCGGGCAAGCTCTCGGACAAGCTGCGTTTCGCGCTGTCGGTGGCCGCTTTCAACCGCATCGCGCAGTACGACGGCGCCATCAGCGACTACCTCTCGTCCGTCACCTTCGAAGAAGAAAAGCTGTCCGAGACCTACGTGCCTGAGCGTGCCCAGTTCGCTGGCCAGAGCAACGGCATCTTCACCAAGGTGCAGGACCTGCGCTACGGCGAGAACGCGCACCAGCAGGCTGCGCTGTACCGCGACCTGCACCCCGCGCCCGGCTCGCTGGTCACCGGCGTGCAGTTGCAGGGCAAGGAACTGTCGTACAACAACATCGCCGACGCCGATGCCGCGTGGGAATGCGTCAAGAGCTTCGAAATCCCGGCCTGCGTCATCGTCAAGCACGCCAACCCCTGCGGCGTGGCCGTGGGCCTGGATGCGCTCGACAGCTACAGCAAGGCCTTCCAGACCGACCCCACCAGCGCCTTCGGCGGCATCATCGCCTTCAACCGTCCGGTGGACGGCAAGGCCGCGCAGCAGATCTCCAAGCAGTTCGTCGAGGTGCTGATGGCCCCCGACTTCACGGCCGAGGCGCTCGAAGTCTTCAAGGCCAAGGCCAATGTGCGCCTGCTCAAGATCGCGCTGCCGGCCCATGGCGGCAGCACCGATTGGCAGCGCGGCCGCAACGCCATGGACGCCAAGCGCATCGGCTCGGGCTTGCTGCTGCAGACCGCCGACAACCATGAGCTGTCGCTGACCGACCTCAAGGTCGTGACCAAGAAGCAGCCCACGCTCGAAGAGATGGAAGACCTGCTGTTCGCCTGGAAGGTGGCCAAGTACGTCAAGAGCAACGCCATCGTCTTCTGCAAGGGCGGCATGACCATGGGCGTGGGCGCCGGCCAGATGAGCCGCCTCGATTCGGCCCGCATCGCCAGCATCAAGGCCGGTCACGCCAACCTGAGCCTGCAGGGCACGGTGGTGGCGAGCGACGCCTTCTTCCCCTTCCGCGACGGCCTGGACGTGGTGGTCGATGCGGGTGCGACCTGCGTGATCCAGCCCGGCGGCTCCATGCGCGACAACGAAGTCATCGCCGCCGCCGACGAGCGCGGCGTGGCCATGGTCTTCAGCGGCGTGCGCCACTTCCGGCATTGAGCCGTTGGCGATGCGTTGGCATCGCCACCTGCAAAATAACAAAGGCGGCCCGGGCCGCCTTTTTCTTTGGACGCAGGCAGGGTCAGGCCGCCACGATGCGCCCGCGCCCTGCGGCGCCGGCCAGCACCTTGAGCGATTTGTCGGTGCTGGCCGTGTAGTTGCGGCTGTTAATGGTGTTCACGTACACCCAGTCGGCGCGGCATTCGGTGGGCGTGGCAGTGAGCACCATGTAGCCGCGGCGCGAGGTGTCGCAGTATTTCAGCGTCTTGATCAACTGCTGCAGGGCGCCGGCCAGCACGGCCGGATTTTCCTTGGACAGGTATTCCTCGAAGCCGGGCGAGGTGACGGAGGAGGTGGCGAACTCCACGCCCACGGCATTGCCGTTCATGTCGGCCAGCTCGTTGGCCCAGGCGTTGTGGGTGTCGCCGGCCAGCACCACCAGGTTCTTGTCCAGGCCACGGGCCATGCCCAGCACGGTTTCGCGTGCGGCCTGGTAGCCGTCCCAGGCGTCCAGGTTGTACGGGATGGAGGGTTGCGCGAGGACGGCCTTCTCGGTGGCCGTCAGCGTGGCCGGTGCCGCCTGGGCCTTGGCGACCATGGCGGCGTATTGCGATACCGAGACGCCCGTGCCGGGCTGCAGCGTGTCGATGAGGATGGGCGCAGGGATGTTCATGCGCCCCATCAGCACCTGCTGGCCCAGTACCTGCCAAGTGGCGTTCGATGCTGCCATCTGCTGCTGCAGCCACTGGGTCTGGGTGGCACCCATGAGCTGGCGCGTGGGCGCCCCCACGGCTGCGGTGAAGCCCGCCGCATCGAAGCCGTTGGCCGTGAAGAAGCGTGCATAGTCGACCTGCTCGTCGCGCCCGATCACGCGCGTGTCGAGCATGTGCAGGGCGACCAGGTTGCCGAAGGCGAAGCTGCGGTAGATCAGCTCGGGCTGCGCGTTGCGGGTGGGCATCCACTCGTGGTAGGCCTGCATGGCGGCGGCCTTGCGCGTGGCAAAAATGCCTTCGGTGGCGCTCTGGTGGTTTTCGGCGCCGTTCATCCAGGTGTCGTTGGCGATCTCGTGGTCGTCCCACACGGCGATCATCGGGGCCACGGCATGCAGGGCCTGCAGGTCCAGGTCGCTGCGGTACTGCGCGTGGCGCGTGCGGTAGTCGGCCAGCGAGAGGATCTCGCCCGCGGGCTGGGCCAGGCGGCCCAGTTGCTCTGCATTGGTGGAGGCGTAGCCGCCGCGCGCGTACTCGTACAGGTAGTCGCCCAGGTGCACCGTGGCGTCGAGGTCGTTGCGGCGTGCCGCGTCGGCATAGACGTTGAAGTAGCCGGTCGGGTAGTTGGCGCACGAGAACACGGCCAGCCGCACCTGCGCCACGCTGCCGGTGGGCAGGGTGCGCGTGCGCGCCACGGGCGAGGTGGCTGCGTAGGACGTGAAGCGGTAGTAATACTGCGTGGCGGGCTTGAGGCCTGTGGCATCGACCTTGACGGTGAAGTCGCGGGCGGCCGTGGCGGTGGCCGTGCCCTGGACCACGATGGTGGAAAAGGCGGCATCGCTGGCCAGTTCCCAGCGCACGGGGATATCGTCGCGGTAGTCGGCCGGCGGGGTGACGCGGGTCCAGAGGATCACGCGGTCGCTCAGCGGGTCGCCACTGGCCACGCCATGGGCAAAGCGCACCGCGGGGCCGTCATCGCTGCCGCCACAGGCGGCCAGCGGCAAGGTGCCCAGTGCGGTGGCGCCGAGCGCCAGCTGGCGCACGAAGACCCGGCGGCCGGCATCGGCCGGAGCGGCATGGTCGGTTTCAGCGCCTTCGGGATGCAGCAGGTTGGTCAGAGGGCGGTCGGAGCGGGGAGGGCGGTTCATGGGGGCGATCCTTTGAAACCGCCAAGCCTCGCACGGTGCCGTGACGGATCGATGAACCGGCCCTGCCGCTGCCTGCCGGATGGCCGGGCCCTACGCGCCCGGGGGCATTCCAAAATCCATCGGCAGGCCCACGTAGTTCTCGGCCAGCGCGGTCGATGCCGCGCGCGAGTGGATCAAATAGTCGAGCTCGGCCTCCTGCATCTTCTGGCCGAACTCGCCGGTGTCCGGAAAGCGGTGCATCAGCGAGGTGAACCACCACGAGAAGCGCTCGGCGCGCCAGACGCGGCGCAGGCAGCGGTCGGAGTAGGTGTCGATGCCGGCGCTGGACTTCTCGCCGTAGTAGTCGGCAAACGCGTTCCACAGGTAGCCCACGTCGCTGGCGGCCAGGTTCAGGCCCTTGGCGCCGGTGGGCGGCACGATGTGGGCCGCGTCGCCCGCGAGGAACAGGCGGCCGAAGCGCATGGGCTCGGCCACGAAGCTGCGCAGTGGGGCGATGCTCATCTCCAGCGCCGGGCCGGTGACCAGGTTGTCCCGCGCCTCAGGGTCCAGCCGGTTGCCCAGTTCGGCCCAGAACTGGTCGATGCTCCAGTTCTCGACCTTGTCGGTGTCGGGCACCTGCAGGTAGTAGCGGCTGCGCGTGGTGCTGCGCATGCTGCACAGCGCGAAACCGCGCTCGGTGTTGGCGTAGATCAGCTCGTGCGAGACGGGCGGCACGTCGGCCAGCACGCCCAGCCAGCCAAAGGGGTAGACGCGCTCGTAGGTCTTGAGCGCAGCGGCCGGCACGCTGGCGCGGCAGACGCCGTGGTAGCCGTCGCAGCCGGCGATGAAGTCGCACACGACCTCATGCGTCTGGCCGTCCTTCTCGTAGGTCACACGCGGCTTGCCACCGTCGAAGTCGTGCACGCTCACGTTGCCCGCCTCGTACACGGTGGTGAGGCCCGCGGCGGCGCGCGCGTCCATCAGGTCGTGCGTGACCTCGGTCTGGCCGTACACCGTGACGCGGCTGCCGCCAGACAGGGCGTGCAGGTCGATGCGGTGGCGCGCGCCCTTGAACAAGAGTTCGATGCCATCGTGCGGCAGGCCCTGGGCGTGGGCGCGGGCGCTCACGCCGGCCTTTTCCAGCAGGTCCATGGTGACCTGTTCAAGCACGCCGGCGCGGATGCGGCCGAGCACATAGTCGGCGCTGCGCTGTTCGATGATGACGGCGTCGATGCCGGATGTGTGCAGCAACTGGCCGAGCAGCAGGCCGGCCGGGCCGGCGCCGATGATGGCAACCTGGGTACGCATGGAGGAACCTCGCAAAGCTGGGGGATGAAGACCCTGAGAACTGGCTCAGAGGCATGGCCCAAGCGTAGGTTGATGCAGGTCAAAGCGCGATGCCGCCAGGCCGGTTGCGTGCGATCAGTGGATGCTTTGTGCGATGATCGCGCAATCCTTTGTCCATGACCTCCCCCGCCCCCACCATCGCCAAGGCCGACCTCATCGAAGGCATGGCCAAGGGCATGGCCGTGCTGGAGAGCTTCGACACCGAGCGCCAGCGCCTCAACGCCACGCTGGCCGCGCAGCGCACCGGCCTCACGCGCGCGGCGGCGCGCCGGCACCTGCTCACGCTGGCGCACCTCGGGTACCTGGAGAGCGATGGCAGCTATTTCTGGCTGGCGCCCAAGGTGCTGCGCTTCTCGGGCAGCTACCTGGCGTCGGCCCGGCTGCCACGCGTGCTGCAGCCCACGCTCAACCGCCTGGCCGCGCAGACCCAGCAGTCCTTTTCGGCGGTGGTGCTCGATGGCAGCGAGGTGGTGATCGTGGCGCGCAGCGGGGTGTACGGCGCGCCCTCGCGCGTGCTGGCCTATGGCCTGCACCTGGGTGCGCGGCTGCCGGCGCACCCCACGTCCACCGGGCGGGTGCTGCTGGCGGCGCTGCCCGCGCCACAGCTCACGGCCTGGCTCAAGGGCGCTGCGCTGCAGCGGCTCACGCCCCATACCCTTACCCAGGTCGGCCCGCTGCGCCAGGCCATCGCGCGTGCGCGGCGCGACGACTGGTGCCTGGCGGTGGAAGAGCACGAGCTGGGCGTGCACGCCCTGGCCGTCCCGCTGCGCAACCTGCAGGGGCAGACCGTGGCGGCGCTCAATGTGGTGGCCTCACCCAAGCAACTGGACGAGGGCAGTCTGCAGCGCGAGATGCTGCCGCTGCTGCAGGAAGCCGCCCGCGAGTTGCGCGGGCTCCTGTGACCGATTGCCTACAGCCGGCTAACGTCGTTGGGGCGCCTTGCCGTGCTACAGCACTGTCTGCGGCTCCCCGCCTAGTTATCCGGCCGAATGCGAACCGGCTGGACGCGCTGCTTATTTTGCGAGCGTCTTGAAGACTTCGCGCGCGGCGGCCACCGTGGTGGCGATGTCCTCTTCGCTGTGGGCCGAGCTCACGAAGCCGGCCTCGTACAGCGCAGGCGCTATATAGATACTGCGGTCCAGCAGCCCATGGAACAGCTGGTTGAAGCGGGCGCTGTCGGTAGTCAGCACCTCGGGGTAGCTCTGGGGCAGGTTGGGCAAGAGGAAGAAGCCGAACATGCCGCCTTCGCAGTCGGCGCTGAAGGGTACGCCCTCGGCGGCCGCGGCGGCCTTGAGGCCATCCACCAGCGATTGCGTGCGGGCCGACAGGGCGTCGAAGAAGCCGGGCTTCTTGATCTCGCGCAGCGTGGCCAGGCCGCAGGCCGTGGCCACCGGGTTGCCTGACAGCGTGCCGGCCTGGTACACCGCGCCAATGGGGGCCAGGTGTTCCATGATGGCGCGCGGCCCGCCGAAGGCCGCCAGCGGCATGCCGCCGCCGATGACCTTGCCCAGCACCGTGAGGTCGGGCTTGAAGCCGGGGATGCTCTTGGCGTACACGCCCTGAGCGCTGGTCAGGCCGACGCGGAAACCCGTCATCACCTCGTCCAGCACCAGCAGCGCACCGTATTCGGTGCACAGCTCGCGGCA
Organism: Acidovorax sp. GW458-11-26-14-TSB4; assembly: GCF_059423865.1. Taxonomy (NCBI): domain Bacteria; kingdom Pseudomonadati; phylum Pseudomonadota; class Betaproteobacteria; order Burkholderiales; family Comamonadaceae; genus Acidovorax; species Acidovorax sp. GW458-11-26-14-TSB4. Next base: position 211,786 of record NZ_JBWKYR010000002.1, on the reverse strand, counting down.
GCGCTGCATGAAGGGCACGCTCGCGCGCACGAAGTTCATGTTGCCGGCGATCGGCTCGATCATCAGGCAGGCCAGGTCCTTGCCGTGCAGGGCGAAGGCCTCCTCCAGCTGGGCGATGTCGTTGTACTCCAGCACCAGGGTGTGTTGCACCACCTCGGGCGGCACGCCCGCGCTGGTGGCATTGCCGAAGGTCGCCAGGCCCGAGCCGGCCTTGACCAGCAGTGCATCGGCATGGCCGTGGTAGCAGCCATTGAACTTGATGATCTTGCTGCGGCCGGTGGCGCCGCGCGCCAGGCGGATGGCGCTCATGCCGGCCTCGGTGCCCGAGCTGACCAGGCGGATCATCTCCATCGAGGGCACCAGGCCGATGATCTCCTCGGCCAGTTCCACTTCGCGCTCGGTCGGCGCGCCGAAGCTGAAGCCTTCCAGCGCGGCCTTCTGCACCGCCTCGACCACGGTGGGGTGGCCGTGGCCCAGGATCATGGGTCCCCAGGAGCCGATGTAGTCGATGAAGCGCTGGTCGTTGGCGTCCCAGAAATGGGCGCCCTGGGCACGCTTGACGAAGCGCGGCGTGCCGCCCACGGCCTTGAAGGCGCGCACGGGCGAATTCACGCCGCCCGGGATCAGGGCCTTGGCGCGTTCGAACAGGGGAATGTTGAGGTCAGTGCTTTGTGTCATGGGGGGGCATCACGAAACCTTCGATGGCCGTGGTGTCGTCAAGGGCGGCTTCTTCGTCTTCCCCGTCCTCATCGTCGGGCTGGGCCCAGAACATGCGGTCGGGCACGATGTGCCCCATTCCGGGGCGAAAGCCGGCATCCAGGCAGCGGTCCAGGTAGCCCAGCGCCTCGCTGGTGGCCTCGCCCAGGTCGTTGCCGCTGGCCACCAGGGCGGTGAGCGCCGCCGAGAGCGTGTCGCCCGCACCCGAGAAGGTGGCATCGAAGAGTTCGAACTTGCCGCTGCCCAGCACCGTCTGCGGCGAGGCCAGCACGTTCTCGACGAACTGCTCGGGCAGGGGGATGCCGGTGACCAGGGTGTAGGGCACGCCCATCTCGGATGCGGCCCGGGCAATGTCGCGTGCGGTCGGGTTGCGGTCGCTTTTCCAGTCCGGCAGCAGCCAGCGCCACAGCGTGCTGTGGTTTCCAACCAACACTGAGGTCTGCGGCAACAACAGCTCGCGGAAGGCGTCCAGGTACTCGTCGATCTGCTCATCCGTCCACCAGGACAGGTTGGGCATGTACGCTATCACTGGGACTTCGTCATAGTCTGTGGTTATTTCGGCGATGGCGCTGATGTTCTCGGGGCAGCCCACGAAACCCACCTTGATGGCCTGCACGGGCATGTCCTCGAGCACGGCCCGGGCCTGCTCCGAAACGGCCTCGTCGTCGAAGCTGAAATGGTCGAATATCTGCGCCGTATCGCGTGCGTAGGCGCCTGTGACCACCGCGATGGGGTGGCCGCCGACCGATGCGATGGTGGTGATGTCGGCCGTCAGGCCGCCGGCACCGCTGGGATCGTTGGCGTTGAAGACCAGCACGCAGGCCGGGCTCGCTTCGTCGCCGGATGCGTCGTCGATGTCATCGATGTTGGAGGGGGAAGGTGCGGAAGATGTCATGGGCCAGTGGCAGCATAGGGGGTGGCAAGGAAGCCGCAGCCCGGGGAGATGACTAGATACAATCGTTGCATTCTATGTGAAGGCCCTTTAAGCTGTGACCGACTCTAAAACTTGGATGTGTTTGATTTGCGGGTGGATATATGACGAGGCACAGGGTGCGCCCGAGCACGGCATTGCCCCCAACACTCCATGGGAGCAGGTTCCCATGAATTGGACCTGTCCGGAATGTGGCGCCCGCAAGGAAGATTTCGAGATGGTTCAGATTTGAGGCGCGGCTCCTGCCGCGCTGTTTATTTTTCCATCGGGAGCATTAGCAATTGACTACAACAGGCGCATCTTTCAAAGTGCTCGTGGTGGATGACAGCAATACCATCCGCCGAAGCGCCGAGATTTTTCTCAAGCAGGGGGGGCACGAAGTCTTGTTGGCAGACGACGGCTTTGATGCTTTGGCGAAAGTGAACGATTACCAGCCGCAGCTGATTTTCTGTGACATTCTCATGCCCAAGCTCGACGGGTACCAGACCTGCGCGATCATCAAGCGCAATGCCCGTTTCGCAGATACCCCGGTGGTGATGCTGTCCTCCAAGGACGGCGTATTCGACAAGGCGCGCGGGCGCATGGTCGGCTGCCAGGAATATCTCACCAAACCGTTTACCAAAGACCAGTTGCTGCAGGCTGTGCAGCAATTTGGCAATTCCCAACAAGGAGCGATGTAATGCCCATCCAGAAAGTTCTGGTCGTCGACGATTCGAAGACCGAGTTGATGTTTCTGACGGACCTGCTGCAGAAAAAAGGCATGCAGGTGCGCACGGCCGAGAACGCCGAAGAAGCCTTCCGCCGCCTGGCCGAAGACAAGCCCGACCTGATCCTCATGGACGTGGTGATGCCCGGCCAGAACGGCTTTCAGCTCACGCGTGCGATCACCCGTGATCCTCTGTACGCCGACGTGCCCATCATCATGTGCACCAGCAAGAACCAGGAGACCGACCGGGTCTGGGGTATGCGCCAGGGTGCGCGCGGCTACATCACCAAGCCGGTGGATCCCGCCGAGCTGCAGGCCAAGATTGACGCGCTGAACTGAGGCGGCGGCGCTTTCATGGCCAACCGCGAAGCCCTCCGCGAGCTACAAGTCCGACTGGCCAGCCGCCTGCAGGCCGCCAGAACGGAAGGCTTGTCCGTATCGTCCTGGCTGGCTGTAGAGACAGCAGGGCAGTACTACCTTCTACCTCTCGCCCAATCGGGCGAGATTTTTCCTTGGGTCACCGTCCAGCCCGTGCCGTACACGCAAAGCTGGTTCCTGGGTGTCGCCAACCTGCGCGGCGGCCTGGTCGGCGTGGCCGATCTCGCCGGCATGCTGGGCACCACGGTCACGCGCACCGAGCAGGCCCTGTCCGAGGCCAGCCTGCTGGCCTTCAATGCCGTGCTCGAGGTGAATGCCGCGCTGCTGGTGGACCGCCTGGCCGGTCTGCGCGGCACGGACTCCTTCGTGTCGTCCGAGCCTCCTGCGCCGGAGTCTCCGGCATTCTTCGGCACCACCTACATCGATGCAGGTGGCGCGCGCTGGCAGGAGCTCAATCTGCAGATCCTGTCCCAACATCCCGCTTTCCTGAGCATCAGTGCTTGAGTTTTTCTGTAAGGCTGCACCATGTCCGTCGTCAATCAATTTGGAAAACTGTTCAACCGGAAGCCCGGCACGCGGGACGCCGCAGCGGGCCACGCCGCAGCCGATGACGGCCAGGACGTGCTGGGGACCGGTTCGCTCGAGGCAGCCGCGCTGCGCGAGTACCAGAGCGACGCGATGAACAGCGTGCAGGGCGACCCCGGTGGCTATGCCACCGAGATCGGCGAGGTCGATGGCGACCAGGACTTGATCTCGCTGCCGGTGCTGGGGACTTCCACGGCCGCCGGCCACCAACGCCGCCTGCTGGCCCTGCTGGCCATCGGTGTGGTGGTGCTGGGCGCGATTGCGGCCTGGGTGCTGCAGCAGGCGGACCGCTCCGCACAGCAGCTCGCCGCTACCGGCCAGTCCCTGATGCAGTCGCAGCGCCTGGCCAAGTCGGTCTCGCAGGCCCTGGTGGGCAGCCCCCAGGCCTTCCCCGACGTGGTGGAAAGCTCGGGCGTGCTGGCGCGCAACGTGCGCGCCCTGACCGCTGGCGACAACGAACTCGGCGTGCAATCGCTGGGCGAACCCTACAAGCCCGACCTGGATGCCGTGACGCCCCTGATGGAGCGCGCAGAGCGCAACGCCGGCGTGGTGATGGGCCAGCAGAAGATCCTGACCCAGGTGGGCGACGCTCTGCGCACCATCAACCGCCAGTCGTCCGACCTGCTGGAAATCGCCGAAACGGTGTCCTCGCTCAAGCTGCAGCAGAACGCCCCCGCGGCCGAAATCTCCGCCGCCGGCCAGCTCGTGATGCTGACCCAGCGCATCGGCAAGTCCGCCAACGAATTCCAGACCATGGAAGGCGTGAGCCCCGAGGCCGTGTTCCTGCTGGGCAAGGACTTGAACTCGTTCAAGGAAATCGCCCAGGGCCTGCTCGACGGCAGCCCCGAACTGCGCCTGGCCGCCACCAAGGACGCACAGACGCGCGAGCAGCTCGAGGCCCTCGTGAAGCTGTACGAGCAGACCCGCACGCAGGCCAGCGCCATCCTGGGCAACCTGCAGGGCCTGGTGTCCGCCCGGGAAGCACAGTCCGCCATCATTGCCGACAGCGAGCCGCTGCGCCGCCAGCTGGAAAACCTGCAGGGCAAGCTGTCTGCGCAGACCGGTCTGGGCGCCGGACAGATCGGTGCCCTGGCCCTTGCCGCCCTGTTCGTGCTGGCTTGCGGTGTCGGCATCTCGCGTGTGCAACTGCTGGACAGCCGTGGTCGCCAGACCGCTGCCGAATCGCAGCAAAAGGACGCCAAGCGCCAGGAGCAGGAAGCCAAGCGCGTCAACGACGCCAACCAGGCCGCCATTTTGCGTTTGATGAACGAACTGCAGTCGGTCGCTGAAGGTGACCTGACCCAGGAAGCCACCGTGACCGAGGACATCACCGGCGCCATCGCCGACTCGGTGAACTACACGGTGGAAGAACTGCGCCAGCTGGTGGGCAGCGTGCAGAATACGGCGACCCGCGTGGCACAGACGACGGCCCAGGTGGACTCCACCTCGACCGAACTGCTGGCCGCCTCGACCGAACAGCTGCGCGAAATCCGCGAAACCGGCCGCTCGGTTCTGGACATGGCGACCCGAATCAACGAAGTGTCCACGCAGGCGCAGGAATCCGCCACGGTGGCCCGCCAATCGCTGCAAGCCGCCGACTCGGGTCTGCAAGCCGTGCAGAACGCCATCGGCGGTATGAACTCCATCCGCGACCAGATCCAGGACACCTCCAAGCGCATCAAGCGCCTGGGCGAATCCTCGCAGGAGATCGGTGAAATCACCGAACTGATTTCCGACATTACCGAGCAGACGAACGTGCTGGCCCTGAACGCTGCCATCCAGGCCGCATCCGCCGGTGAAGCCGGCCGCGGCTTCTCGGTGGTGGCGGAAGAAGTGCAGCGCCTTGCTGAACGCTCCGCAGACGCCACGCGCCAGATCTCGGCGCTCGTGAAAGCCATTCAGACCGACACCCAGGATGCCGTGGCCGCTATGGAACGCTCCACGCAGGGCGTGGTGGAAGGGGCCCGCCTCTCCGACTCCGCCGGTACTGCGCTGACCGAGATCGACCGCGTGTCGCGCCGCCTTGCCGAACTGATCGAACAGATCTCGTCCTCGACCTCCCGCGAAGCCGTTCTGGCAAACGAAGTGGCCGACAACATCCAGCACATTTTTGCCGTGACGGAGCAGACCGGAGAAGGCACCCGCACGACGGCCCAGCAGGTGCGCGAACTGTCGCACATGGCCGAAGAACTGCGCCAGTCTGTCGCCCGTTTCAAGATCGCCTGAGGCGATCCGTAGTCATCAACCAGCTGGCTCATTGCAGCCGGGGACTAACCCATGCCATCTATTGATGTCAAAAATGCACCGGCCGCAGACTGGACCCAGGGAGATCAGGACCTGGGTCCTTTGGCCTGGGTGCTGGACGAACTGCGCAAATCCCTGGGCGGTGCCGTCAAATCCATGCGCCGCTTCGTGCGCGATGTGGAAAGCGCCAATGAATCCGACCTGGCCGCGCTCGACGCCGGTGCCCTGCGCATCGCGCGCCAGCAACTGCACCAGGCCAGCGGCGCGCTCGAAATGGTGGGCATGGGCCCGCCAGCGCTCGTGCTGCGCGCCATGGAAGCAGCGGTGCAGCGCTTCGTGCAACGCCCCGAGCTGTGCACCGACGAGGCCACCAACACCATCGAGAAGGCCAGCTTCGGCCTGATTGAATTCCTGGAAAGCGTCCTGGCCGGCAAGTCCATCTCGGCAGTGGCCCTGTTCCCCCAGTACCGCGATGCCCAGGCCCTGGCCGGTGCCGAGCGCGTGCACCCAGCCGACCTGTGGCCCGTGGAACGGCGCTTTCGCGAGCCCGAGGTCACCATCCCCGCACAGCCCCTGCCGTACGGACCCCAGGCGCGCGGCCAGCTGGACGCGGCCGTGCTGCGCATCGTCAAGTCGGGCGACCTCAAGGCCGCCCGCGCCATGTACGACACCTGCCTGGGCTTCGTGGCTGCCCAGCAGGACCGCCAGTCGCGTGCCTTCTGGAAGATCTGCGCCGCCTTCTTCGAGGCCTTTGCCGGCGGCCTGCTGCCACCCGACGTGTATGTGAAGCGCGTGGCCTCGCGCGTGCTCATGCAGTACGCCACCCTGGCCAAGGGCGACCCCACCATCGCCGACCGCCTGGTGCAGGACCTGCTGTTCTTCTGCTCGCAGGCCACCGTGCCTGCGGGCGCGGAGGCCAGGTTCCCCGCGCTGATGAGCGTGCGCCAGGCCTTCAGCCTGGACCGCTTCAAGCCCGTGGACTACGAGACCGCGCGCTTCGGCCGCTTCGACCCGGCCGTGCTGGCCCAGGCCCGAAAGCGCATTGCCGCCGCCACCGAGACCTGGTCGGCCCTGGCCGGCGGTGACCGCAACAAGATCAAGCCCGCTGCCGACCAGTTCAGCCTGGTCTGCGATTCGCTGCGCAAGCTCAGCCCCGGCAGCGAGAAGCTGGCCACGGCGCTCACGCACGTGATGGACGCCACCACCCGGTCCGGCGAGCCGCCATCGGCCGCGCTGGCCATGGAAGTGGCCACCTCGGTGCTGTACCTGCAGGCCGCGTTCGAGGAGCTCGACGCCGCCGAGGACCAGATGGCCGAGCGTGCCGCCCGCCTTTCCGAACGGCTCGAAGCCGTGGGCGCCGGTGCCGAGCCCGAGCCCCTGGAAGCGTGGATGGAAGAGCTGTACCGCCGTGTCAGCGACAACCAGACCATGGGCAGCGTGGTGGACGAGCTGCGTGCCACCCTGGCCGAAGCCGAGAAATCGCTCGACCTGTTCTTCCGCGACCCCAAGGATGTCGCCGTGCTGGCGCCGGTGCCTGGCCACATGGCGCAGATGCGCGGCGTGCTGTCCGTGCTGGGCCTGGACCAGGCCTCGCTGGCCGTGGTGCGCATGCGCGACACCGTCGACCGCCTGCTCATCAACGAAATTCCCGAGGAAGAGCGCCAGCCCGCCTTCGAGAAGCTGGGCAGCAGCATGGGGGCCCTGGGCTTCCTGATCGACATGCTGAGCTACCAGCGTGCCATGGCGCGCAAGCTCTTCGTCTACGACGAGGAACAGGGCGAACTGCGCATCCTCACCGGCCGCACGCGCTCGCGCGCCACCGACAGCACCCAGGAAGCCACGCCGGCCAAGCTCGAAGAGCGCGCAGCCATTCCGCTGCCCGACGTGGTGCCGCGTTTCCCGGTCGAAGAGCCGGAAAGCGCCCCCACCGACTTCTCGCCACTGCCGGGTGAATTCTCGGCACCAGCCCCGGCGCCCGCGCCGGTGGAGCAACTGGCTCCCGAGATCGGCTTCGGTCATCTGGGTGCCGCTCCCGTGGCGCCCGAGCCGGCTCCTGCGCCGGCACCTGTGGCCGCTCCCGCGCCGGTGGTATCGGCGCCGGTGGTGCGGCCGCCCGTCGCCGTCGAGGACGAACTGCTCGAGATCTTCCTGGAGGAAGCGCGCGAAGTGGTCGCTACCGGCCTGGCTGCCATCGCCACCTTGCGCAACGAGCCGGGCGAGCTGAGCGAGCAGACCACGCTGCGCCGAGCCTTCCACACCCTCAAGGGCAGCTCGCGCATGGTGGGCCTCAACGACTTCGGCGAAGCCGCCTGGTCGATGGAGCAGGTGCTCAATGCCTGGCTGGCCGAGCAAAAGCCCATGCAGCCCCCCCTGCTGCAGCTGTCCACCGATACCTTGCATGCCTTTGGCGACTGGGCCGACAGCCTGGCGTCGGGCACGCCGACACACTGGCAGCCCGAGGCCTTCCGCAAGGCGGCAGAGGCCATGCGCCAGGACGGCAAGCTCCTGTCCCTGACGCCGGGCGCTGCCGAACCTGCCGCCGCCGAGGAAGTGCCCCTGATCGACGTGCCGGCCGACATCGTCGCCGAGGCGCCGCCCGAACTTCCGGCCACCGTGCCGCAGCCGGTGGAGGAGTTCGTGCCCGTGCCGGAACTGGTCGAGGAGCTCCCTGCTGCCCTGGAGCCCGTGCCCGAAGCCCTGCCGCAGGAAGAGGAAATCGTCCACGCCGACTTCGTTTCCACCGAGGTTCCTGAAGACGCGGTCGAGCCGGAGATCATCGCGTTCGAGGCGCCCAAGGAAGTGCCCGACACCAGCTCCACGGTCACCGAAGAGATCGACTTCGCGGTTTTCGCCGATGCCGTCGCCCAGGCACCCGGCAGCCCCGAGCCGGCTCCAGCCATCGAGCCTGCCGTCGTGGCCGAGCCGGTGGCAGCGGCGCCGGCCGGGGTGGACTTCGATCTGCCGATGCTCGACACCTTCGAGATCGCTGCAGAGCCCGCGCCGGCACCCGTGCCCGAGCCCGTGGTGGAGGCCGTGTCCGGCACGCCGTTCGAATTCGCACTCGACGACCAGTTGCTCGAAGCCGGTGCCCCGGCGCCCGCACCAGCCGAGGCCTTGCCCGAGGCCGAAGCCCTGCAGGCCTTTGCCCCTGAGCCCGCGCCGCAGGAACCGGTCCTGGTGGCCGAGCCCTTCGCCCCCGCCGAAGAGGTGTTGGAGCCCCTGCCCGAAGTCCTGCCCGAAGTCGCGGCAAGCCCCGCCGCGCCTGCGGTCGCTGCGCCCGTGGCCGACGAGGCATCGTTCGACGAGGCCGTCAAGGTCATCGAAACCCTGCGCATCGGCATCCCGCTGTACAACGTCTACCTGAACGAAGCCGACGAATGGTCGCGCCGCCTCGTCACCTGCCTGCAGGAATGGTCGCTGGAGCTGCACGAACCCCTGCCGGACACGGCCGTGGCCCTCGCGCACTCGCTGGCCGGCAGTTCCGCCACGGTGGGCTTCACCGCCCTGTCCGAACTGGCGCGCGTGCTGGAGCATGCGCTGCAGCATGTGCAGTTGCAGACGCGTGGTTCCGAAGACCAGGCCCGCGTCTTCATGGATGCCGCGGAAGACATCCGCCGCCTGTTGCACCAGTTCGCTGCCGGCTTCCTCAAGGAGCCGAGCCAGGAGGTCCTGGCCGCACTGCGCCTGATTCTGGAGACCGAGGTCGACAACACCCTCACGCCGCCCGAGGACGAGGCCGACGACATGCCGGTCCCGGAAATGACGGACTCGGTGGTCGCTGCCCTCGATGCCCTGGAGAGCCCTGCTGCCACCGAACCACCTGCGGCGGCCCCTGCCGTGGTGGAGCCGCCACCGGTGACCGCGGTGGTTCCCACCGGCCACGTGGCGCCTGCGCTGTCGGCCGTGGTGCACGACCACGACCAGGACGTGGACGATGCCATCGCCCGCGCCGTGGAGCTGTCGTCCGACATCGACGACGACATCGACGCCATCGACGTGATCGACCCCGACCTTTTCCCGATCTTCGAGGAAGAGGCCCAGGAACTGCTGCCCCAGCTCGGTGGTGCCCTGCGCCAGTGGGCGTCGCGCCCCGACAACCTGGGTGCCCGCAGCGAAGTGCTGCGCGCCCTGCACACGCTCAAGGGCAGTTCGCGCCTGGCTGGTGCCATGCGCCTGGGTGAAATGGCCCACCGCCTGGAGTCCGCCATCGAGCAGCTCGATGTGGAGACCGTCACCAGCGCCGAGATCGAGCCGCTGCAAGGCAGCTTCGACGGGCTGGAGGCCAACTTCGCCGCGCTGAGCGCCATCGGTAGCCAGGACCCGGCCGACGCCGTCGTCGCGCTGCCCGTGCCGACCCGCAGCGAAACCCCCGCTCCTGAAGCGCCTGCGGCCCTGGCCGCGGTCGCTGCTGCCCCGGCCCCGTCGGAGCAGCGGCCCGTGGCGGCCTCCGCGGCCCCGGCCGTGCGCCTGCCCGGTCCTTCGCAACTGGCCCCGCTGCGCGTTGCGGCCAACCAGTCGGTGCGCGTGCGCGCCCAGATGCTGGATCGCCTGGTCAACCAGGCCGGCGAGGTGATGATCAGCCGCTCGCGCCTGGACGTGCGCCTGTCGCAGTTCCGCTCTTCGCTGACCGACCTGTCGGGCAACTTGGACCGCCTGCGCCTGCAGCTGCGCGACATCGAAGTGCAGGCCGAATCGCAGATGCAGTCGCGCCTGGCCCTGTCCAAGGATTCGGCGGCCGGCTTCGACCCGCTGGAGTTCGACCGCTTCACCCGTGTGCAGGAACTCACGCGCATGATGGCCGAGTCGGTCAACGACGTGGCCACCGTGCAGCGCAACCTGCAGCGCACCATGGAAGGCGCCGAAGACGACCTGATCGCCCAGGGCCGCCAGGCGCGCGAACTGCAGCGCGACCTGCTGCGCACCCGCATGGTGGAGTTCGAAGGCATTGCCGAGCGCCTGTACGCCGTGGTGCGCCAGGCCTCCAAGGAGACCGGCAAGCAGATCAAGCTCGACATCACCGGCGGCTCCATTGAAATGGACCGCGGCGTGCTGGACCGCATGACCCCGGCCTTCGAGCACTTGCTGCGCAACTGCGTGGCCCACGGCATCGAGAACCCCGAAGCCCGTGTGGCCGCCGGCAAGCCGGCCTCGGGCACCATCACTGTGGACCTGCACCACGAAGGCAACGACGTGTCGGTCGAGTTCCGCGACGACGGCGCCGGCCTGAACCTGCCGCGCATCCGCGAGAAGGCCATTGCCCAGGGCCTGATCGAGCGCGGCCTGGAACTCAGCGATGCCGACGCCGCCAACCTGATCTTCACGCCCGGTTTCAGTACCGCCAGCGAAGTCACCGGCCTGGCCGGCCGCGGCATCGGCATGGACGTGGTGCGCTCCGAGATCAACGCCCTGGGTGGCCGCATCGAGACCACCAGCCAAACCGGTCAGGGCACGGCTTTCCGCATGGTGCTGCCGCTGACCACGGCCGTGACGCAGGTGGTGATGCTGCGTGCCGGCGACCTGTCCATCGGCGTGCCCGCCAACCTGGTGGAGATCGTGCGCCGCACCTCGGTGGCCGATCTGCAGGAAGCCTACAAGGCCGGCCACTTCGACGACGGGCTGGAGCAACTGCCCTTCTTCTGGGCCGGCGCCCTGCTGCAGGCGTCGGCCCGCAGCCATGAAACCGTCGGCAAGACCCGCCCGGTGGTGATCTTCCGAAGCGCTTCGCAGCGCATCGCCATGCACGTGGACGAAGTGCTGGGCAACCAGGAAGTGGTGGTGAAGAACCTCGGGCCGCAGCTGTCGCGCCTGCCCGGCCTGGCCGGCATGTCCGTGCTGGCCTCGGGTGCCGTGGTGCTGATCTACAACCCGGTGGCCCTGTCCACCGTGTATGGCGACCAGGTGCGTGCCGCCAGCGAGAACCTGCCGATGGTCACCGACAAGGTGGAAGCCGGCGCGCCCGCCGGTACGCCGCTGTCCTCCGGTGTCAACCAGGTGCCGCTGATCCTGGTGGTGGACGACTCCATCACCGTGCGCCGCGTCACGCAGCGCCTGCTGCAGCGCGAAGGCTACCGCGTGGCCCTGGCGGCCGACGGCCTGCAAGCGCTGGAGCGGCTGCAGGAAGAGCGTCCGACCGTGGTGCTGTCGGACATTGAAATGCCGCGCATGGACGGCTTCGACCTGGCGCGGAACATCCGCGCCGACGGGGCCCTGCGCGACCTGCCCATCATCATGATCACCTCGCGGATCGCCGAGAAGCACCGCGAGCATGCCATGGAGCTCGGGGTGAACCACTACCTGGGCAAACCGTACTCGGACGAAGAGCTGCTCAGCCTGATCCAGCACTACGCCCGCATCGCCGCTGCCGCAGAGGCCTGACCCACCAAGCAACGCCTGCACCCTCACCGGTGCAGGCGTTGGTTTTTGGGGGATGGGCGAAGCGGCTTTTTCGTGTCCCACTGCCTAACCAGAGAACCCGATGGAGTCGACTTCACCCGGTGGCGACAGCCGCCTGCTTGCCTGCCTGGCCTTGGTCGCGCGCGAGGGCGCGTCCGACCTGTTCCTGTTGGCGGGCGCTTCGCCCACGGTCAAGCGCCAGGGCCTGTACGTGCCCATCTCGCGCCAGGTCATGGGCGCCGAAGACATCCGCGTGATGGCCTACTCGGTGATGCGCAAGGCGCAGCGCGAGGAGTTCGAGGCCACCATGGAGTGCGATCTGTCGTACACCACGCCCGATGGTGAGCGCTTTCGCTTCAACATCCACATGCAGCGCGGGCAGGTCGGCATCGTGGTGCGGCATGTGGTCTCGCACATTCCGCAGCTCGACCAGCTCGGCCTGCCGCCGGTGCTCAAGCAACTGTCCTTCCTCAACGGCGGGCTGATCCTCACCGTGGGGGCCGCCGGCTCGGGCAAGACGACCACGCTCGCGGCCATGCTGGACCACCGCAACGAGCACGCCAACGGCCACATCCTCACCATCGAGGACCCGATCGAGTACCTGCACAACCACAAGAAATCGCTGGTGACCCAGCGCGAGGTGGGCCTCGATACCCTGTCCTACGACGAAGCCCTGCGCCGCGCCATGCGCGAGGCGCCCAGCGTGATCCTGATCGGCGAAATCCGCGACCGCGCCACCATGCAGCATGCGCTGCACTATGCGCAGTCGGGCCACTTGTGCGTGTCCACCCTGCACGCGCACAACGCCAGCCAGTCGGTGCAGCGCATCCTGAACTTCTTCCCGGAGACGGCCCACCAGCAACTGCTGATGGACCTGTCGCTGAGCCTCAAGGCCGTCATTGCGCAGCGCCTGATCAAGAGCGTCAAGGGCACCCTGGTGCCCGCCACCGAGGTCATGCTGCTCACCCCCTTCGTGGCCGATCTGATCCAGAAGGGCCAGGTCGACGAGCTCAAGACCGCCATCATCCGCGGCAGCGAGCAGGGCATGGGCAGCTTCGACCAATCGCTGCTGGCCCTGGTGGAAGCCGGCACCATCACCCCGGCCGAGGCCGTGGCCAATGCCGACAACCGCACCGATGTGACCCTGCGCCTGCGCCTGGCGGCCGGCAACGGTCTGGCCATCGATGACGGCGGCATGCAAATGGCCGAAAAGCCGCGCGACCCCATCTCGCGCTTCTGACCTGCCGCGCACGCGGGTGCGCTTTCAGTCTGCTGCCGTCTTCACCACCGCATAGCGCTGCAGCGTGCGCTCACGCGCCTCGTCGTGCGCCACGATGGGGTGCGGGTAGTTTTCTCCCAGCACCACGTCGGCCGCCTGCAGCTCCAGCGGCGTGGCCTTCCATGGTGCGTGCAGGGCCGCATCGGGCAGGTAGGCCAGCTGCGGCAGGTACTTGCGGATGAACTGGCCCCGGGCGTCGAACTTCTCGCTCTGGCTCACGGGATTGAAGATGCGGAAGTAGGGCTGTGCATCGCAGCCGCTGGAGCTGGCCCACTGCCAGCCGCCGTTGTTGGCCGCCAGGTCGAAGTCGTTGAGGTGGGTGGCGAAGTACGCCTCGCCCCAGCGCCAGTCGATGCCCAGGTCCTTTACCAGAAAGCTGGCCACCACCATGCGCAGGCGGTTGTGCATGTAGCCCGTCTGGTTGATCTGCGCCATGGCGGCGTCCACCAGCGGGTAGCCTGTGCGGCCCTCGCACCAGGCTGCGAACAGCTCCTTCGCATGGGGCCCTTGCTCCCATTCGATGGCGTCGTAGGCCGGCTTGAAGCTGTGCCCCACCACATGCGGGTGGTGGGCCAGGATCTGGTGGTAGAAATCGCGCCAGATCAGCTCGCTCAGCCAGGTGGCCGCCCCTGCATTGCCTTGCACCATCAGCCCGTGGGCAGTGCGCGCCAGCAGGCGCGGCGAGATGGTGCCAAAGCGCAGGTGCACGCTCAGGTAGCTGGGCCCCTTCACGGCCGGAAAATCCCGCGCCTCGCCATAGCGCGCAATGCGCTGGCGAAAGTCCTCGAACAGCTTGTCCGCCCCGCTGGCGCCCGTGGGCAGGGCCTGCCGGTTCAGGTCCGAGGGCTCGAATCCCAGCGCTTTCAATGTAGGCACTGCATGGGCATGCGCCTTGGGCCGGGCTGCCAGGGCTTTGGCATGGCGCTCCACCGGGTAGCTCTTGAGGTAGAAGGCATCCAGCTTCTTGAGCCAGGCGTTCTTGTACGGCGTGAACACGCTATAGGGCTTGCCTGTCTGGGTCAGCACCTCGTCGCGCTCGAAGACCGTGTGGTCCTTGGAGGTGTGAAACGCCCGCCCGGCCGCCGCCAGCCGCGTGCGCACCCGGCTGTCGCGGGCCAGGGCCTGCGGTTCGTCGTCGTGGTTGGTGTAGACCGCATCGACCGCGAGCTCCTTCGCGAGGGCGGGAATGGCGTCGCTGGCCACTGCGTGCAGCACGATCAGCCCGCCCATGGCATGGCCCGATAGGCTGCGCAGCCGCTCGTCGAGTTCGACCAGCGACTCGCGGATGAACTCCACGCGCCGGTCTTTTCTGGGCAGCGGATCGAGGATTTCCGTGTCGAACACGAAGGCGCAGTGCACGGCACGGCATTGGGTCAGCGCGTGGTAGAGGGCCGCGTGGTCGCTGGCGCGCAGGTCGCGCCGGAACCAGACGAGACCGGTGGAATAAGAGGGCTCCATGTTCACCGTTAAAATTGGCCAATATGTCTATCGATTCTGCGCCCATCAACCTGACGCACCATTTCCTGATCGCCATGCCCGGTCTGGAGGATGCGTCTTTCGCGCGCAGTGTGGTCTACCTGTGCGAGCACAGCGAGCGTGGCGCCCTGGGGCTCATCATCAACAAGCCCAGCGACATCACGCTCAAGGGCCTGTTCGACAAGGTCGACCTGTCCCTGCGCCGCGAGGACCTGCGCGCCGAACCCGTGTTCCAGGGCGGCCCGGTGCAGACCGAGCGCGGCTTCGTGCTGCACGAGCCCATGCTCATGGACCGGGCCGAAAACGACGAGTCGGTCTACGCCTCCACCATGACCATCCCCGGCGGCCTGGAGATGACCACCTCCAAGGACGTGCTCGAAGCCCTGTCCACCGGTGCCGGTCCGCGCCGCGTGCTCATCACCCTGGGCTATTCGTCCTGGGGCGAGGGCCAGCTCGAGTCCGAACTGGCCGAAAATGCCTGGCTCACCGTGGGCGCCGATCTGTCGGTGATTTTCGACACCCCTGTGACCGAGCGTTACGACCGCGCGCTGGGCCTTCTGGGCCTGCAGGCCTGGATGCTCTCGCCCGAGGCGGGGCACGCATGACCGGCTTGCCCGTTCAGCCTGCCGTTCCTGCGCATTTCCAGACCTTTCTTGCCTTCGATTTCGGCGCCAAGCGCACGGGGGTGGCCTCAGGCAACCGCATGCTGCGCACGGCCAGCCCGCAGGAGACCATCAAGGCCGAGGGCGCCGACGCGCGCTTTGCGCAGGTGGCCCTGCGCATCAAGGAATGGCAGCCCGATGCCCTGGTGATCGGCGTGCCCTACCACCCCGACGGCGCGAGCCACGAAAACACCGAGCGCGCCCTGAAGTTCGGGCGCCAGCTGCGCGGCCGCTTTGGTTTGCAGGTGTTCGAGGTCGATGAACGCTACAGCACCACCGAAGCCATCGCCGGCGGTGCCAAGGATGCCGATGCCGCCTCGGCCTGCATCATCCTGGAACAGTTTTTGAGGAATCTTCCACCATGACGACGCCCAATTCACCTTCACCGTCCGGCAGCCTGGTGCTCGACGCCGAGGCCCTGTACCGCGAGCTGCTGCGCGGCGTGCGCAGCATGGTGAACCCGGGCAGCACCCAGTTGGCGGGAATCGCCTCTGGCGGCGCCTGGCTGGCCGAGCGCCTGCAGAAGGACCTGGGCCTCGCGGGCGCCCCCGGCGTGCTCTCGTCGGTGATGCACCGCGACGACTTCGCCCAGCGTGGCCTCGCGGCCGGCGCGCAGACCGCGCTGCCCTTCGATGTGAACGGTGCCGACATCATCGTGCTCGACGACGTGCTGTACACCGGCCGCACCATCCGCGCGGTGCTCAACGAGCTGTTCGACTACGGCCGCCCCGCCAGCGTGCGCCTGGCCGTGCTGGTGGACCGCGGCGGGCGCGAGCTGCCCGTGCACGCCGAATTCGCCGCCGCGCGCGTGGCGCTGCCGGCCACGCAATCGCTGGCCCTGGCGCGCGACGCCCAGGGCGGGTTCCAGTTCCAAGTCCACCAAGCCCGGGAGGCCTGACCGTGCTGCACAAGCGCAACCCCCAACTCAACCGCAATGGCGAACTGGTCCACCTGCTGTCCATCGAAGGCCTGCCGCGCGACATCGTCACGCACATCCTTGATACCGCCGCCAACTTCGTGAGCGTCAGCGATCGCGAGGTCAAGAAGGTGCCGCTTTTGCGTGGCAAGAGCGTGTTCAACCTGTTCTTCGAGAACAGCACGCGCACCCGCACCACCTTCGAGATCGCGGCCAAGCGCCTGTCGGCCGACGTCATCAACCTCGACATCGCGCGCAGCTCGGCCAGCAAGGGCGAATCGCTGCTCGACACCATCGCCAACCTGTCGGCCATGGCGGCCGACCTGTTCGTGGTGCGGCACAGCGAATCGGGCGCACCCTACCTCATCGCCCAACACGTGGCTCCCCACGTGCACGTCATCAATGCGGGCGACGGCCGGCATGCCCACCCCACGCAGGGGCTGCTGGACATGTACACCATCCGCCATTATAAAAAGGACTTCAGCAACCTCACCGTGGCCATCGTGGGCGACGTGCTGCATTCGCGCGTGGCGCGCTCGGACATCCACGGCCTGACCACGCTGGGCTGCGCCGAGGTGCGCGTGGTGGGCCCGCGCACCCTGGTGCCGTCCGACATGTCGCAGATGGGCGTGCGCGTGTGCCATACGCTCGAAGAGGGCATCAAGGACGCCGACGTCGTCATCATGCTGCGCCTGCAGAACGAGCGCATGAGCGGCGCGCTGCTGCCGTCGAGCCAGGAGTATTTCAAGAGCTTCGGCCTCACGCAGGAAAAGCTTCGGCTGGCCAAGCCCGACGCCATCGTCATGCACCCCGGCCCCATCAACCGCGGCGTGGAGATCGACTCCGCCGTGGTCGACGGCAAGCAGAGCGTGATCCTGCCGCAGGTCACTTTCGGCATCGCAGTGCGCATGGCCGTCATGTCCATCGTTGCAGGAAATGAAGCATGAAGATACTCATCCAGAACGGCCGGGTGATCGACCCCGCTTCCGGCTTTGACCAGACCTGCAGCATCGCCTTGGCCGCGGGCCGCATCGTCGGCATCAACCGCGTGCCGCCCGACTTTGCCCCCAACCGCGTGATCGACGCCGCCGGCTGCTACGTGCTGCCCGGCCTGGTGGACCTGGCCGCGCGCCTGCGCGAGCCCGGCCACGAGCACGAAGGCATGCTCGAATCCGAAATGGCCGCGGCCGTGGCCGGTGGCGTGACCAGCTTGGTCTGCCCGCCCGACACCGACCCCGTGCTCGACGAGCCCGGCCTGGTGGAGATGCTCAAGTTCCGCGCCGAGAAGCTGCACCAGAGCCGCCTGTTCCCGCTGGGCGCGCTCACGCGCAACCTGGCCGGCGAGGTGCTCACCGAGATGGCCGAACTCACCGAGTCCGGCTGCGTCGGCTTCAGCCAGGCCGAGGTACCGCTGGCCAGCACCCAGGTCACCCAGCGCGCGCTGCAGTACGCCGCCACCTTCGGCTACACCGTATGGCTGCGCCCGCAGGACCTGCACCTGGGCAAGGGCGTGGCTGCCAGCGGCCCGCTGGCCACGCGCCTGGGCCTCTCGGGCGTGCCCGTGGCGGCCGAGACCATTGCCCTGCATACCATTTTCGAGCTGCAGCGCAGCACCGGCGCCCATGTGCACCTGTGCCGCATCAGCAGCGCCGCGGGCGTGGAGCTGATCCGGCGCGCCAAGGCCGAGGGCCTCAAGGTCACGGCCGACGTGAGCATCAACTCCCTGCACCTGACCGATGTGGACATCGGCTTCTTCGACAGCCGCGCCCGCCTGTCGCCCCCACTGCGCCAGCAGCGCGACCGCGATGCGCTCAATGCCGCCTTGGCCGACGGCACCATCGACGTGCTGGTGAGCGACCATACCCCCGTGGACGAAGACGCCAAGACCCTGCCGTTCGCCGAGGCCGAGCCCGGCGCCACCGGGCTGGAACTGCTGCTCAGCCTGGCCCTCAAGTGGTCGCAGGACAGCGGCGTGCCGCTCAAGCGTGCGCTCGCCGTCGTCACCAGCGAGCCTGCACGCGTGCTGGGCGGCGCATTGGGCACCCTGCAGGCCAGCGTGGGCAAGATCGTCGAAGGCGGCGTGGGCGACCTGTGCATCTTCGACCCCGCTGCCGCCTGGACGGTGCAGGGCGAGGCCCTGCGCAGCCAGGGCAAGCACACGCCCTTCCTGGGCTACGAGCTGCCCGGCCGCGTGCGCACCACCCTGGTCGGCGGGCAGGTCGCCTTCGACCGCGGCGGCTGAGCCGGCTCCATGCGAATGACGGTGCTGCCATGAGGGCCCTGCGCGCCATATGGCGCCTCGTGCGCATGCTGGGCCACATCCTCAAGGGCATGGCCATCGTGGCGCTGCGCTTTCCTGCGCTCTCGCCCGACCAGCAGCACGCCCGCGTGCAGGCCTGGTCCATGGAACTGCTGGCCAAGGCCGGCATCTCGCTGCGCCTGCTGGGCCAGCCCCCGGTCACCGGCCCGGTCATGCTGGTGGCCAACCACATCTCCTGGCTCGACATCCCGGTGATGCACGCTGCGCGCCACTGCCGCTTTGTTTCCAAGTCCGACGTCAAGGCCTGGCCCCTGATCGGCGGCCTGGCGACTGCCGCCGGCACCCTGTACATCGAGCGCGCCTCGCGCCGCGACGCCCTGCGCATGGTGCGCACCATGCAGGAGTCGCTGGAGCGCGGCGAGGTGCTCGGCGTCTTCCCCGAAGGCACCACCGGCGACGGCCGCGAGATCCTGCCCTTCCACGCCAATCTGATCCAGGCCGCCGTGGCCGCCAACGCCCCCGTGCAGCCCGTGGGCCTGCGCTTCGTGGACCGCACCACGGGCGAGTTGAGCTTCGCCCCCAGCTACATCGGCGACGAAACCCTGGTCGGCTCCCTCTGGCGCACCCTGAGCGCCCCGGCCATCGAGGCCGTGGTGCACTATGGCGAGCCGCAGCTGCCCGCGGGGCGGGATCGGCGCGTGTTCACGCAGGATCTGCAGGGGGCTGTGGACCGGTTACGGCGCAGCTGAGAGCGAGAAGCCCGAGCTGCCCTCGCATCTGGCGGGGTATGCGTTCGGGCGCAGGCGCGTGGTGTGGTGCAGATCCGTGGGGCGCTGCTGTCGCCCAGTGTCATCGGTGCGCAGCCGTGGCGCCAGGCGAGGTAGGCGGCACGGGCGCGGGGCCTGTGGACTCGGATGGTGGCGGCACCGCCACCGACTGCACCATGGCCTGCGCCAACGTCTCGTACAGCGGCCGCGCCAGCATGCGCGAGACCAGGCTGGCCAGCATGGCGGCGGCCATGAGGCTGAGCACCATGGCGTGGCCGTCCACCATTTCCATCACGATGATGAAGGCCGTGAGCGGTGCCTGCGTGACAGCCGCGAGGAAGGCGGCCATGCCCATGGCGATGAGGGCGGGAGCGATGTCGCTGCCCAGCAGCAGCGACACGTTGTGCCCCACGCCCGCGCCGATGGACAGCGAGGGCGCGAAGATGCCGCCGGGCACGCCCAGCCAGGCCGATAGCCAGGTGGCGATGAACTTGAGCGTGACATAGAACGCCGGCATGTCGGCCTGGCCTGCCAGCATGTGCTTGACCGCTTCGGAGCCTGCGCCGAAAGTGGCCCCGCCCGTGACCAGGCCGATCACGGCCACCACCAGCGCACCCAGCGCCGCGAAGCGGATCGGAAAGCGCGCGCGCAGCCGGCAGGCGCGCTCGCCGGTGCCGGTGAGCGAGGCCGCCAGCAGCTTGGCGAACAGCCCGCCCAGCACGCCGCACGCCAGCGTGACGGCCAGGCCGGGGAGCAGGGCGTCCCAGTCCAGCCGCGGCACCTGGATGCGGCCGAAGTAACTCAGGTTGCCGAAGGCCGACACGCCCATCAAGCCCGCCAGCACGATGGCGGCGATGATGACGCCGCTGCTGCGCGACTCCAGCTTGCGCGACAGCTCCTCGATGGCGAACACCACGCCGGCCAGCGGCGCGTTGAAGGCCGCCGCGATGCCGGCCGCGCCGCCGGCCACCAGCAGCGCATGCGCGGTGATGCCCGAGCGCGGGTCGAACCAGCGCCGCGCATGGTGCATGACGCCCGCAGCCACCTGCACCGACGGCCCCTCGCGCCCGATGGACAGGCCCGCCAGGAAACCCGCGCTGGCCAGCACGATCTTGGCGAACGACAGCCACAGCGAAACGAAGCGCCCGCGCCAGCCCGGCTGCAGCGCCGGGTCCAGCGCGCTCATGACCTGGGGGATGCCCGAGCCCGCCGCCCCTGGCGCCCAGCGCCGCGTGGCCCACACCACGGCCGCCGTGACGGCCGGCATCCACAGCAGCACGGCCCAGCCGCCCTGCCAGCGGTAGATGTGCATGAACAGCTCGAAGGCTGCATCGGCCAGCAGTGTGAACGCCACCACGCATAGCCCGGCCGCGCAGGCATAGGCCAGCACGATGGAGCGGTCCAGCCAGCGCCGGCCGTCCTTGAGTTCGTCGCGGACGTTGTGGAAGAAATCGGGTTCCTGGTGGTGCATGGGCGGGGCGCTTGCAATTGCCGTGCCGCAGGGGGCGGGGCTGGGTGGCAGTCACAAGGGTCGATGCACGGGCGGGCGCCTGGGTTCCCCTGCAATGGCATTTCATCCTGCATTTGGGGGTCTCGGTGGTGGTGATGGGCATGAGGGTCTCCACCACGAATTCGCCGGGCGGCAATCCGGGGGCATGGGCCCAGGGCGATGTCCACCTCGCCTTTGCGCAGGGGCGCCTGCCGCAGGCGGCTTGCAAAGCGGCGTGGCCGGGGGCGTGCGCCACGCTTTCTGAGGCCGACCGGCCGGGCGGAACCTTCGTACCCTGCAGGCGCCCGGCTTGGCGATGTTGTCCGACAGACCGGGCCCGGTGGTTTGCCCCATAGTGGTTCCATCCTTCCCGGCCTACGGAGCGTGATCCACCATGATGCGAGCAATCTTCCGGCAAGCGGCTTTCTGGGCCTTTGTGGCCGGTGCCGCCATTGCAAACGCCCAGGGCGTCAACACGCCTGCCATCGTGCCGGGGCTGCGGCCTGCCGTTCCACCCGCATCGTCGCCCTACCAGCCTCCGATGCCAAGCACCAGCACAACGCCGCAGCAGACCCCTGCGGCCCCGCCCAGCCAGACCCCGGCCCAGACGCCGGAGCCGCCACCCTCCCAATCGCCCTCCGAGACGCCGCGCGAGCCGGTGGCTGCTCCACCTGTGCAGGGCTGATAACCGCAGCCTCTGGCGCAGGCCCTGCGCTGGGGCGCGCCTTGCCGTTCTTCCGTTGCGGCCAGTTCGGACAGCCGGAGTAGCCTGCCTGTCCGAAACCGTGCATATTCCACGTTTGCAACGGCAGGGCGCAGAGGTGGGCGGCTCAAACGCAGCCTGATTGCCTTATCGTCCGCACCAGTCGACAGGCCTGCGTTCATGGTGAAGTGCAGGCGTCGTCCATTCACTGCGCCGGGGAGGCCACCATGAACCTGATTGAACGCGTCAAGAGCATTCTTCTCAAGCCCCAGGAGACCTGGGCCACCATCGAGTCCGAGCCTGCCGACGTGGCAGGCCTGTACACCCAGTACCTGATGATCCTGGCGGTGATCCCCGCGGTCTGCGGTTTCATCGGCATGTCGCTGATCGGTGTGGGGGGCTTCGGCTTTACCATGCGGGTGCCCATTCTCTGGGGCCTGACCAACATGGTGGTCTCGTACGTGCTGAGCCTGGTGGGTGTGTTCGTGCTCGGCCTCATCATCGATGCGCTGGCCCCCACCTTCGGTGGCCAGAAGAACCAGATCCAGGCGCTCAAGGTCGCGGTCTACGGCAGCACGGCGGCGCTGCTGGGCGGCATCTTCACCCTGTTGCCCCTGTTGTCGATACTGGGCCTGCTGACGGCGCTGTACTCCATCTACCTGGTGTACCTGGGTCTGCCGGTGCTGATGAAGAACAATCCCGAAAAGTCGATCGCCTACACGGCGGTGGTGATCGTGGCCGGGGTCGTGGTCGGCATCGTCATCGGCGCGGTGAGCACGCTGTTCGCGCCGCGCGGCCCCGCCATGTTCAGCGGCTCCTCGGACGCGCCGGCCATCACCATGAACACCCCCGGTGGCAAGGTCACCATCGACACCGCCGGCCTGGAAGCCGCTAGCAAGAAGATGGAAGAGGCCGCGCGCCAGATGGAAAAGGCCCAGAAGAGCCAGGACCCTGCCGCCATTGCCGCCGCCAACAGCGGTGCCGTGGCTGCTGCGGCCGGCATGATGGGTGGCGGCCAGGCCGTAGCGGCCCAGTCGCTCAAGGCCGCGCTGCCAGAGAAGCTGGCCGATCTGCCGCGCACGGGCTTTGACGTGCAGGACGGCGCGGCCCTGGGCCTGCCCACCAGCCAGGCCAGCGCCTCCTATGGCAGCGGCGACAAGCGCGTTCGCATCGAGATCATCGACATCGGCGGCCTGGGCCAGATGGCGGCCCTGGCCATGGGCATGGGCCAGGGCGAGAAGGAAGACCAGAACAGCGCCGAGAAGACCTGGCAGGAGAATGGCCGCACGCTGCACCAAAGCTACCGCAAGGATGGCAGCCGCGCCGAGTTCAAGACGGTGCTCAAGAACGGCGTGGTGGTCGGCATCGAAGGCGACCGCGTGGGCGTGCAGGACCTGCGCGGCATGCTGTCGCAGGTGGACCTGAACGCACTGGAAGCGCTCCAGCGCAAGCCCAAAGGTTGATGCAGGCCACCATGGCGGCATGAGCGGGCGCCGGCCCGCATTTTTTTGCCTGCGTTGCAGGGCAGGTAGACTGGATGCACGCAGTCTCTTGTCCTTGATCCCCCGGATCCATGAACGACTCCATTGCCTCCACCGCACCCGCCACGCTGTACCAGCGCGTCATGGGCGGTGACTTTGATCGGCTGGCTTCTCCCGTGGCGCGTTTTCACCGCCTGGCTGGACCACAGGTGCTGCACGGCCAAGTGCAGGTGCAGGCCCCTGCATCGCTGCTGGGCCGTGTGCTGGCCTGGGGGCTGGGGGCGCCGCAGCAGGCAGGGCATGGGGCGATCCGTTTCGAGCTGGATGCCACGCCCGCCGCCGAGGTCTGGACCCGCATCTTCCCCATGCGCACCATGCGCTCCACGCTGCGCGAGGCACCGGGCTTTGTCGAGGAGCACATGGGCGCGGCGCGCTTGCGCTTCGGCCTGTCGGCGGTGGAGGGCGGCCGGCTGGAAATGCGCCTGGTGCGCATGTGTTTCCTGGGCATACCGTGCCCGCGCTGGCTGCAGCCGGCCATCGTGGCGCGCGAGACGGGGCAGGGCGATGACGAGCTGCACTTCGACGTGCAGGCCAGCGTGCCCTGGATCGGCCGTGTGGTGGCTTACCAGGGGCACCTGCGGGTGCCTCCCATGCCATGATCGTCGTCTTCGACGGCAAGTGCCTGCTGTGCAACGGATGGGTGCAGTTCCTGCTGCGCCATGACCGGCAGGGGCGCATCCGCTTTGCGTCCATGCAGGGGCAGGAGGGCGGGCGCCTGCTGCGCGAGGCGGGCCTGTCGGCCGGTGAGGGCCTGCAGACCCTGTTGGTGATGGAGGGCGGCAAGAGCTGGCAGCACACGGCCGCCATCCTGCGCGTGCTGCACCGTCTGGGCTGGCCCTGGCGGTTGGCCTGGGTGGGCTGGTTGGTGCCGGCGCCGCTGCGCGACGCGCTGTACCGCTGGGTGGCGCGCAACCGCTACCGCATCTGGGGGCGGTCGGAGGTGTGCATGGTGCCGGCCCCTGAGCATGCAGGGCGCTTTCTCGATTGAACTGGCGCCCCCTGCGGACGCACCTGTTCAAATCCGCGCTTTGACGTGGAACTGTGCCGTGCGGCCCTCGGTCTCCGGCGTGGAGGCAAAGCTGTATTCCAGCGGTGCACTGGCATCGCGTGCAATCGTCAACAGGCCCAGGCCGGCGCCTTTGCTCAACGTGTCATTGGCATTGTGGTCGGGGTTGCGCAGCTGCTCGCGGTAGCTTTGCTTGATCTCTTCGAGGCTCATGGCCCGCAGGGTGTCGAGCTTGTCGGTCAGGCGCGGCACATGGGCGATGTCCACCGCGTTGCTGCATACGATCCAGTATTGCGCGGGGGCCGCCTCGGCCTCCTGGCCATCGCCGGGCAGGTCCTTGCCCACGCCAATGGCGCCCTTGGGGCCGGGGGCCGCAGTGGCCGCACCATCAGCGGCCGGCGCTGCGCCGTCTTCGGGCGGCACGGCATAGTGCAGGATGTTGTGCGCCATCTCCACGAAGGTGGAGAACAGCTTGCGCTTGGCCGGACCCGAGGCGTCCTCGGTGGCCAGACGCTGCTTGAGCGAGTCGGCCGCCGCGGCCACCACGGCCGGGGTGAACTCGCCTGCGTAGTAGAACAGCACGCCGCAGTCCTGCGCGTTGGCCTGGAAGCGTTCGAAATCGGGGCCGTTCATGCGCTGGCCCCCCAGTGGGTGAGACGGAAGGATGGCGGTACCGCCTGGACGGAGGCTCCAGCGGCCGGGCGACTGGCAAGAGAAGACATGCAGGAACCGGTGATACTACGAATTGCAACCGATTCTTGCCGTCTTGCGTGACGGCGCCGTGACGTTTCGGTGAAGCGCGGCCCGGCCGCTCAGGCGGGCTGCGCTTCGCGCGGGAATGTCACCACATGGTTGGCCTCTGCGCGTATGCCGATCCACTCGCCCAGCGCATGGTCGTGGTGGCTGGGCACGTGGGCCAGCACGGTCTGGCCGTTGGCCAGGCGCAGGGTGTACAAGAACTCCGAGCCGCGGAACGACTTGCGCACGATCTGCGCCTGCACCGGCGAGGCATCGTCGTGCACGATGTCGTCGGCGCGCAGCAGCACATCGCATTCGCCGCCCGGGTAGCTCGCGGGCAGGGGGCACTCGGCCAGGTCGGTCAGCTCGCCCACGGGCGTCTGCGCCACCACGTTGCTGCCGCGCTGCACCAGCGTGGCGGGCGCGAACACGCCGTGGCCGATGAAATCCGCCACGAAGCGCGTGGCCGGGCGGTGGTACAGGGTGTAGGCATCGTCCCACTGGTGCAGCTGGCCCTCGTGCATCACGCCGATCACGTCGCCGATGGCAAAGGCCTCCAGCTGGTCGTGCGTGACGAACAGGGCCGTGGCGCCCGCGGCCTTGAGGATGCCGCGCACCTCGTGCGCCAGGCGCTCGCGCAGGTCCACGTCGAGGTTCGAAAACGGCTCGTCCAGCAGCATGAGCTGCGGGCGCGGTGCCAGCGCGCGCGCCAGCGCCACGCGCTGCTGCTGCCCGCCCGACAGCTCGTGCGGAAAGCGCTGCTCGCTGCCCGCCAGGCCCACCAGCGCCAGCACCTCGGCCACGCGCGCCGCCTGCTCGGCGCGCTGCAGGTGGTGGATGCCGAAGGCCACATTGCGCCCCACCGACAGGTGCGGAAACAGCGCATAGTCCTGGAACACCATGCCGATGCGCCGCTGCTCGGGCGCAACGCTCACGCTGGCGCTGCTGACCACCTTCTGCGTCAGGCTGATCTGCCCGCCCGACACGGGTTCGAGCCCGGCCACGGCGCGCAGCAAGGTCGTCTTGCCGCAGCCCGAGGGGCCGATGAGCACGCCGATATCGCCCGCGCGCAGGCCCAGGGACACGTTCTGCACCGCCGCGCGGGGGCGGCCGGCATAGCGCACTTCAAGTTGGGAGACCTCTAGGAACATGGTCCCATTTTAGGTTGCCTGGGCCAAATGCTTAAAATTCGCATTTGCATTTCCGAACTCCCCTGCCGCCCCGGGCGCGGGGCCGGCATGCCCTGACCCCTTTGCCGAGCCTTTTCGCCTTGCGCCGCACACCTTTTCGCATCCACACCATTCCCCTGGTCCTGCTCGCCGGCATCCTGGTGCTCCCCGTCCTGGCGGTGCTGGCCTCGTGGCTGCCGATCGGGCAGGCCGACGCGCTGGCCGGCCCCATCCTGCGCGAGATGGCTTCCACCGTGCTGCCCGGCTATGTGTGGACCACGCTGTGGCTGAGCGTGCTGGTGGCGTTGGGCGCGGCCACCGTGGGCACGGCCGCAGCGGCAGCGGTCACGCTGTTCGACTTCCCGGGCCGGCGCGCCTTCGAATGGCTGCTGCTGCTGCCCCTGGCCATGCCGGCCTATGTCACGGCCTATGCGTACACCGACTTCCTGCAGTTCAGCGGCCCGCTGCAGGTGGGGTTGCGCGCCACCTTCGGGCTCGAAGGCCGGCTGCTGCCCGAGGTGCGCAGCCTGGGCGGTGCGGTCTGGGTGTTCATCTTCTCGCTCTACCCCTATGTGTACCTGCTGGCGCGCACCGCGCTGGGCGAGCGCGCCGCGCACCTGATGGAGGCCGCGCGCCTGCTCGGCGCACCGCTGCCGCGCCGCATCCGCGCCGTGGCGCTGCCGCTGGCGCGCCCGGCCGTGGCCGCCGGCGTGGCCCTGGTGCTCATGGAGACCCTGGCCGACTTCGGCGTGGCCAGCTACTTCGGCATCCAGACCTTCACCACCGGCATCTACAAGGCCTGGCTGTCCATGGACAACCGGCTCGCCGCCGCGCAGCTCGCCACCATCCTGCTGGTGGTGGTGATGGCCTTGCTGCACCTGGAACACCGGGCGCAAAAGCGCATGCGCTTTGCCGCCGGCCTGGGCCGCGCGGGCTCGGCCGAGGCGCAGCCCATGGCGCTGCGCGGTGGGCGCCGCCTGCTGGCCTGGGCCGTGTGCGGCCTGCCGGTGCTGATGGGCTTTGTCGCGCCCGTGGTGTTCATGCTGCGCCCGCTGGCGGCCGACTGGTCGGTACTGCCCTGGGCGCGCTTCATCGAATGGGCCGGCAACAGCGTGCGCCTGGGCGCCATCACCGCCGTGCTGGCCGTCATCGTGGCGCTGGCGCTGGCCTTTGCCGTGCGCCGCAGCGCCGACGCCGTGACGCGCGGCGTGGTGCAACTGGTGAGCCTGGGCTACGCCGTGCCCGGCGCCGTCATTGTCGTGGGCTTGCTGCTGCCCGTG
Organism: Acidovorax sp. GW458-11-26-14-TSB4; assembly: GCF_059423865.1. Taxonomy (NCBI): domain Bacteria; kingdom Pseudomonadati; phylum Pseudomonadota; class Betaproteobacteria; order Burkholderiales; family Comamonadaceae; genus Acidovorax; species Acidovorax sp. GW458-11-26-14-TSB4. The sequence goes on along the minus strand of NZ_JBWKYR010000002.1, from coordinate 184,546 downwards.
GGCTGGCTGCAGGCCGCCGCGCCCCAGTGGGGCCTGGGCGCCTTGGTCACCGCCACTGTCACGGGCATCGTCTGGGCCTACCTGGTGCGCTTTTGCGCGGTGGCGCTGCAGTCCATGCAGAGCGGCTATGCGCGCATCCCGCAAAGCCTGGACGACTCGGCACGCATGCTGGGCACCGGCAGCGCCGGCCTGTTGGCGCGCGTGCACTGGCCCCTGCTCAAGCGCTCCACCGCAGCGGCGGCGCTGCTGGTCTTTGTGGACGTGATGAAGGAGCTGCCCGCCACCATGGTGCTGCGCCCCTTCAACAGCGACACCCTGGCCGTGGTGGCATACCAGCTCGCGCGCGACGAGCGCCTGGGCGAGGCCGCGCTGCCCTCGCTGGCGCTGGTGGCCGTGGGGCTGGTGCCGGTGATATTGCTCAGCCGCACGCTGAGGTCGGGCAAGCGCTAGCAGTCCGCTGGTTGCAGCACTTGGCGGCAAACCGGGTAACCTGCGCGCCATGCACGCCCGAGTTCTGCGCTACCTCGACGAAGTGGTCCGCCGCGGTTCCATCCGCAAGGCGGCCGAGCACCTGCACGTCGCGCCCACGGCGGTCAATCGGCAGATCCTGGACCTGGAGGCGGAGCTGGGCGCGCCGCTGTTCGACCGCATCCACAACCGCCTGCGCCTGACGCCGCTGGGCGAGATGGTGCTGGCCCATGTGCGCAGCACCCTGCGTGAGCACGCCGCGCTGCGCGAGCGCATCGCCGAGTTCAAGGACGAGCGCCGCGGCGAGATCACCGTGGCCACCACGGCGGGGCTGGCGGGCTCGCTGCTGCCCTCGCTGGTGCATGCGTTCCGCCAGCGCTACCCGGGCATCGCGGTGCGCACCATCGACCTGCCGATCACCGAGATCCCTGCCGCCGTGGAGCGCGGCGAGGCCGAGCTGGGCCTGGGCTACGACCTGTCGCTCAAGCCCGCGCTGCGCACGCTGTCGGCCAGCGAATGGCCCATCGGCGCCGTGGTGCCGCCCAGGCATGCGCTGGCGCGCCAGTCCTCGGTGCTGCTCAGCGACTGCATCGGCCATGCGCTCATCCTGCCGGCGCCGCAGCTGACCATCCGCACCCTGCTCGATGAGGCCTTTGCGCGCAATGCCATCACGGTGACGCCCGTGGCCGAGTCGACCTCGGTGGCGCTGATCCTGCGCCTGGTGGTGCTGGGCGAGGGCATTGCCCTGCTCAATCCGCTGGACGTGATGGAAGAGCGCGCGCGCAACGCCCTGGTCTTCGTGCCGCTGCGCGACGCCCACTTGGCGCGCCAGACCCTGGTGCTGGCGGCGCGTGCCAAGGGGCAGCTCAGCCCCGCGGCCGAGTTGATGGGCGCCAACATCGGCGATGCCCTGGCGCGGCTGTACGCCGGCGCGCGCTGAGCGGGCTGCGACTGTCCACATTTTGTGGACACCCCGAGCGCAATTTGGCGCTATCGCGTGGGCATCGGCCTTCCTAGACTGGCGGCACCGCATCTGCACAACAAGCGAAGCCGCCCCCCATGAGCACACAGACCACGCCGACCCCCCTGATCGCCCTGAACGCCGATGTCCTCGTCACCATGGACGCGCAGCGCCGCGAGATCCGGGATGGCGCCCTGGTGGCCCACGGCCCCGCCGTGCAATGGGTGGGCCCCACGGCCGAGCTGCCGCTGGAATACCGCCGCACGGCCGACGAAGGCCGGGCCCGGGTGCTGGACATGCGCGGCCGCGTGCTGCTGCCCGGCCTGGTCAACACCCACCACCACATGTACCAGAGCCTCACGCGCGCCGTGCCCGCGGCGCAGGATGCGGAGCTGTTTTCCTGGCTCACCAACCTCTACATGCTGTGGTCGCACCTCACGCCCGAGATGGTGCATGTCTCCACCCAGACGGCCATGGCCGAGCTCATGCTCTCGGGCTGCACCACCACCAGCGACCACCTGTACATCTACCCCAACGGCGCGCGCCTGGACGACGCCATTGCCGCCGCGCAGCAGATGGGCATGCGCTTTCACGCCGCGCGCGGCTCCATGAGCCTGGGGCGCAGCAAGGGCGGCCTGCCGCCCGATGCGGTGGTGGAGGAGGAAGAGGCCATTCTGCGCGACAGCCTGCGCCTCATCCAGCAGTACCACGACGCCTCGCGCCACGCCATGCTGCGCGTGGTGCTGGCGCCGTGCTCGCCGTTCTCGGTGACGCGCGAGCTGATGCGCGAGTCGGCCCTGCTGGCGCGTGCCCACGGCGTGTCGCTGCACACCCACCTGGCCGAGAACGACAACGACGTGGCCTTCTCGCGCGAGAAGTTCGACATGACCCCCGCGCAGTACGCCGAGAGCCTGGGCTGGGTGGGCCGCGACGTATGGCATGCGCACTGCGTCAAGCTCGACCCCGAGGGCATTGCCCTGTTCGCGCGCACCGGCACGGGCGTGGCCCACTGTCCCTGCTCCAACATGCGCCTGGCCTCGGGCATCGCGCCCGTGCGCGCCATGCGCGATGCCGGCGTGCCCGTGGGCCTGGGGGTGGATGGCAGTGCCTCCAACGATGGTGCCCATATGCTCGGCGAGGCGCGCCAGGCCCTGCTGCTGCAGCGCGTGGGCCATGGCCCGGCCGCCATGGGCGCGCGCGAGGCACTGGAGATCGCCACCCTGGGCGGTGCGCGCGTGCTCAACCGCGACGACATCGGCGCGCTGGCGCCCGGAATGTCGGCTGACTTCGTGGCCTTCGACATGTCGGCCGTCGGCTATGCCGGCGCAGGCCACGACCCGGTGGCGGCCCTGGTGTTCTGCACGCCGTCCCACGTGGACACCAGCGTCATCAACGGCCGTGTGGTGGTCGAGCGCGGCCGCCTGCTCACGGCCGATCTGCCCGTGGTACTGGGGCGCCACAACGCGCTGGCGCAAACGCTGTTCGAGCGGGCCTCGGCCGGCCACTGATCGCTTTATCCACCGATCCACCCACCACCAGGCTGCCCTTTGCGGGCGGGCCCGGTTCATCCTGGGCGCATGCCGCCCGCCATCGCACGCAAGGAGCCCCGGCAACGCGCCCCACCAGTGACCGCATTCCTCACATGACGACAAGTGCCCTGCAAAAGGGCCAACAAGGAGACAAGACAATGGAACAACAACTGCTTTACCAGGTGGAAGACCGTCCACCGATGATCGCCACCACGGTGCTGCTGTCGCTGCAGCACCTGCTGGCCGCGCTCGGCGGCATCATCGCCGTGCCCCTGGTGGTGGGTGGCGCGCTCAAGCTACCGGCCGACCAGATCGTGGCGCTGGTGAATGCCGCGCTGCTGGGCTCGGGCATCGTCACCATCATCCAGTGCAAGGGGGTCGGGCCGGTGGGCATACGCCTGCCCTGCGTCATGGGCACCAGCTTCGCCTTTGTCGGCGCGGGCATCAGCGTGGGCCTGGAGCATGGCGTGGCCGGCATCCTGGGTTCTTCGCTGGTGGGCTCGCTGGTGATGATCGTGGGCAGCTTCTTCATGCCGGTGATACGCCGCTTCTTCCCGCACACCGTCACCAGTGTGGTCGTGACCCTGATCGGCCTGTCGCTCACGCCCGTGGCGGTGGACTGGGCGGCCGGCGGCGTGGGCGCCAGCGACTATGGCGCCGTGGGCCACCTGGCCATCGCTGGATTCGTGCTCGCGCTGGTCATCGCCTTCGTGCAGTGGGGCAAGGGCGTGGTCTCGGCCAGTGCCGTGGTGCTGGGCATCGCCAGCGGCTATGTGCTGTGCCTGGCGCTCGGCCTGATCGACTTCACCCAGGTGCGCGAGGCGCCGGTGTTCGCCATCCCGCAGCCGCTGCACTTCGGCATGGCGTTTCCGGTCTCGGGCATCTTCGCCATGTCCATCGCCTTCCTGGTCACCATCGTCGAGACCACGGGCACCTTCATGGCCCTGGGTGCGGCCACGCGCACGCCCATCCCGGGCAAGCGCCTGGCCAGCGGCATCCTGTGCGACGGCGTGGGCTCGGCCTTCGCGGCGGTGATGTCCAGCCCGCCGCTGTCCACCTTCGCGCAGAACGTGGGCGTGGTCTCGCTCACCGGCGTGGCCAGCCGCCACGTGGTCACGCTCACCGGTGTCATGCTGCTCTTGGCCGGGCTGTTTCCGGTGCTCGGCGCGCTGGTGGTGACCATTCCGCAGCCCGTGCTCGGCGGTGCGGGGCTCATGATGTTCGCGATGATCGTCGCGGCCGGCATCCGCATGCTGGCCAGCACCGCGCCCTCGCGGCGCAACACCCTCATCATCGCCGTCTCGCTGGGCTGCGGCTTGGCCGTCACGGTGCGGCCCGAGCTGCTGGGGCGCCTGCCGGCCTTCGTGCGCGAGGTCTTCGGCTCGGGCATCACCGTGGGCGCGCTGGTGGCCGTGGGCCTGAACCTGGCGCTGCCCGGGCGAGAGCACGGTGAAGACGAGCCCGCCTGAGCCCACGCCGGCATGAAAAAGCCGCCCGAAGGCGGCTGGCTGCGTTGGCGTGCTGCCAGGCGAGCGGCTCATTCGCTCCAGTCCGAGTGCTTCTCGCAGATCTTGTTGGTTTCCTTGCCCTTGCGGGTTTCGGCAAAGGTCACGAGGTTGCCCTTGAAGTCGTCGGGCGTCTCGTTCCACATGCAGGTGCACCAGGCCTGGGCCTTGGTCTGGCCCTTGATGGGGCTTTTCTCGTCGCCGCCCTCGTAGAGCTTGGCGGCATAGCCCAGGCACTGGCGGTACTGGGCGTCGCCTGCCGGGGGCTTGTTGTAGTCGGTGGCGGCCAGGGCGGATGTGCCCGCAGCCAGGACGAGAAGGGCGCCGGTGAGCGCGGTACGGATCGATTGCATGGGGGGCCTTTGCCAGGTGGGTGGTTTTTGGTGTTGAAGACGGCGGGGCCCGGGCGCCTGCGGCAGGGATGCAGCATGCCACCCGGGTGTTACGCAGTGTATCTTGGCGAAACAGAAAGTTTCAACACTATTTTGCACCCACCTTGGCAGCCTGCACTGTGCCCCGCAACGGCCGCACCAGCCGCCGCCAGCCCACCACCACGCCCGTGGCGCTCAGCACCCCGCCGCCCAGGCTCAGCACGATGAGCAGCACATCCCACAGCGGGCGGCTGGCCAGCAGCGGCGCCCAGTCCCAGCTGTGCAGCAGGGCGAACAGCCAGCGGCTGGCACGGCGGTGCGTGTCGCTCTTGTCGAGCACGGCGCCGGTGTGCGGGTCGATGTGCACCCAGGTGGCATGGGCGTCGGCAAACACCACGCGCAGCACGGGCAGGGGCTTGTCACCGCCGCCCGTCATGGTGTGGGCGGCACGGCTGTAGTAGTGCAGGTCGTAATCGTGCAGCAGCTCGGCGCGGGCCACTGGGGCGGCCACCAAGCGGGCCGCGGCGTCCTGCAATGATTGCGCATTGAAGGTCTGGGCCTGTGCTGTGGCGGCGTCCAGCACGGCGGGCGCACCCGTGGGGCTGGCGGCCAGCACCAGGGTGTGGCCGGCGTGGCGCACCCAGCGCAGCTCGCGCGTGTTGGGCGAAGCCGCGGCCAGCAGGGCCTGCACGCTGGCCGCCTGTGCCGGCACCACCAGTGGGCCGCCGTGCATGGCCTGCTGGCGCAGGGCCGGGGCGCCGCTGTCGAAGATCTTCCAGGGGTTCATGGACATCAGGCCGCTGAAGATCCAGGTCAGCGTGACCGCCGCGAACAGCAGGCCGAAGACATGGTGCCAGCGCATCATGAACCCCCGGTAGGGCGAGCGCGAGCCGTTCTTGTAGCGCCGCGTGAAGCGCCAGCGCAGCACGCCCACCACCGTGCCCGTGAGGGTGAGCACGATGCCCGCGATGGACAGCCAGTTCACGATGTCGGCCCACCAGGCATTGAACACATTGCCGCGAAACGGGTAGAGCCAGTGGATCCAGGCGCCCAGGTAGTTCCAGCCGCGCTCGCTGCGTGTGGCGTCGCGCACCACCTCGCCCGTGGTGCCCGAGACATACACCTCGGTGTCCGCCGCGTCGCCCAGGGCCAGGCGGTGCAGGGGGCGGTGCGCATCGAGCGCGCGCGAGTGGGTGAAGGCGTCTTCGTCCAGCGTGCCCAGGTGGCGCGGGGCGCCTTCCGATGCGCCCGCGAAGGCCTGGGCCGATGCCGTGGCCCGGCCCGCGTCCACGCTGCGCAACACCTCGCCGGTGGCGGCATCCACCACCGTGGCCGGCTGGCGCTTGGGCGCGCCCTCGGGCTGCACCAGGTACACGGCCCGCCCGCCGCTGGCCACGGCCAGGCGCAGGTCGGCCAGGGGGCCGGTGATGCCGGCCGCGCGCAGAGCATCGGCGGGCTCCAGCGCGATGGATGCACCGCGCAGCGGCGCCAGGTGTTCCAGGCGCTCGGTGGCCGTGAGCTTGGGGTAGCCCACGTACATCATCACCACGCCCGAGAAGAACCACATGGCGAAGAAGGTGCACAGCACCACCCCGGCCCAGCGGTGGACCAGGTACAGCCAGCGCTTGGCGTGTTGCATGCGGTGTCCTCCGGCCTCAGAACGCGGTGTGCAGCGTCAGATCGGCCGTGCGCGGTGCGCCAAGGTAGACCTGGTCGCGCACCTCGGCCGCGTAGGTGCGGTCGGTGGCGTTGCGGATGCGCGCGGTGAGCGTGGTGGCGGAGCCGAGCTTCCAGCCCAGGCCCAGGTCGAGCAGGGTGTACGAGGGCCAGTACTTGGTGTTGGCCGCATTGCCATAGACCTTGCCCACATGGCGCAGCCCCGCGCTGGCCGTGACCGTGGGCGTGATGGCGTACGACACCCAGAGGTTGGCCACCGCCTGCGGCACCAGGGCCGGCACCTTGCCCGCCATGGACACGCCGCCCTGCACGAAGTTCTCGTACCGTGCGCGCGTGAGCGCCAGGTTGCCCTGCAGCTGCCACTGGGCGCTGGGGCGCAAGCCAGCCGACAGCTCCACGCCGCGCGAGGACTGCTCGCCCACCAGCAGCGTGAGGTTGGGGTTGGCCGGGTTCTGCGAGGCGATGTTCTGGCGCCGGATCTCGTACACCGCCACGGTGGCGCTGCCCTTGCCGTCCCAGAAGTCGAACTTGCTGCCCACTTCGACTTGGCGGCCCGTGGTCAGTTCGCTGTTGTTGCGCACATCGGCAAAGGAGGCTGAGGCCAGCGAGCCCGAAGGCGGGTCGGCCGCGTTCGAGGCCTGGGCGTACAGGTTGGCGCCGGGGGCGATGTCCCACACCAGGCCCAGGCGGCCGGTGGTGGGACGGTAGTCGCGGCTGAAGGTGGCGGGCGCGGCGGCCGTCACGGCGCGGCGGTTCACCAGGTCCAGGGCTATGCGCTCGTGGCGCAGCGCGGTGACGAGGTTCAGGCCGGGTACCACGGCGGTGCGGTTCTCCAGGTACAGGGCGGTCGTCGTGGCCTTGTTGTCCTTGTCGGCGTTCCAGACTGGTGACAGGCCTGGAATGTCGAAGAAGTTCTCGGTTGCAAAGCGGTAGGGGTCCACGGTGCTCACGGTGACGGCGGGGCCTTGCGGGAAGCGCGTCTGCTTGTTCACGCTCATGTCCAGGCCAAAGGCCCAGTCGCTCTTTCGGCCCGCCAACTGGCCCTGGTAGGTGCCTTCGATGCGGTTGCCCAGCAGCGTTTGGTCATGGCGCTGCAGATAGGGCGAGGTGCGCGCCACGGCCGTGTTGGCGGCGTTGAAGGTGTAGATCTCCACGTTGCGGTAGTCGCGCAGCGCGTCGTAGGCGTAGAAGGTGTTGCGCAGCTGCAGCGCGTCGGACACGCGCCACTGCGCCACCGAGCGCAGCCACTGCACGCGGTGCCCGTACACGCCGTCGGCGCTGTTGTAGTTGGCAAAGCGCGTGGCCGGGTCGATGCGCAGCGCGCCCACGGCGGGGTTGAGCACCGGCGTGCCCCAGTAAGGGCGGTCCACATGGTCCTTCTGGTACTCGTACGACAGGGTGTGGGTGAAGCCCCCGCCCAGGTCCGACAGCAGCGAGGTGGCCAGCTGCGTGGCCTGGGTTTTCGTGCCCGTAGTCCAGCTGCCCGCGTCGCGGTGGTTGATGTCGATGCGCGCGAAGTGCGCCGGGCCGGAACTGTCGCTGCTGCCCGCACTGCCTGCGATCTGCCGGTTCAGGCCCACCGAGATTTCCTTGAGCCCGTAGGAGCCCGCGCGCACCTGGCCCTCGGCGAAATTGCCGCGCTCGGCCGTCTTGGTGATGTAGTTGATCGAGCCGCCCACCCCGCCCGAACCGTAGAGGAAACTCGACGCCCCGCCGATGGCCTCGACGCGGTCGTAGATCCAGCTGTCCACCGCGCGCGTGGCGCTGCCGTACTGCGGGTTGATGCCGTTGTACAGCTGCGCCACCGAGTTGGCCGTGAAGCCGCGGTAGCTTGCGGCCATGGAGCCGGGCGCGTTGTGCGCGCTGACGCCGGGCACGGCGCGCAGGATCTCCTGCGTGTCCTGCGCGCCGCGCGCGTCGATGGTGGCACGGTCCACCAGGGTGACCGAGGCCGGCGTTTCGCGCGCCGTGAGGCCCAGGCGGCTGCCTGTAGCCACTGGGGTGTCGAGCTGCAGCCGGCCATTGGGCTGGGCCGCGGCATCGACCACGTCGACCGGTTGCAGGGTGGGTGTCTGCGCCGTGGCGGCCAGTGGCACCAGGGCCAGGATGGCTGTGCACATGGGCGACAGAGGGAAGAAGCGGGCGGGCGTGGCGGCACCAGCCAAAAGGGAACGGGACATGGCAAAACTCTCTGGCGGACGGCATGGCACCGGGCTGCCGGTGCGCACCGTCCGCGGCGCGGACGACGGGAAAGCCGCGCAGCCCGGGCGATCCGGGGCCGCGCGAATGGCGGTCAGGTCAGAGAGTCGTTGGCGGCCCGCGGGCGGGCAGGGGTGCTGCGGTGATGGCCGCGATGCGCGCCGCCTCCACGGGCTGCACGGCATGCGCCAGCGGCTGCGGCAGGGGGAGGGTGGCCGTGCTGGCCGGTGGTGGGGCGCCCACGGTGGCGCACAGCGGGCAGTCCATGCCCATGGCGCCCATCTCCACGGTGCCGTCCTCGGTCTGCACCAGCAGCTTGATGGTGCCGGCACCCGAGCAGATCACCTCGATGGCCTGCGGGTTCACCAGCGGCGAGGCAATCGCCACGCCCACGGACGCCATGAACCAGGCCAGCACCACAAGGCGCAGGGCGGCAAAGGTTCGAAGGGCGTGCATGGGGCGCAATTATGCAGGCAAGCCGCCAAAAGCAATCGGGCGCCGATGGCGCCCGATGGATCTGCGTCAAGCCAGGATGGATCAGGCTTGCGTGTACGCCGTCTTCACCGTGGTGTAGAACTCCGCCGCATAGCGGCCCTGCTCGCGCGGGCCGTAGCTGCTGCTCTTGCGGCCGCCGAAGGGCACGTGGTAGTCCACGCCAGCCGTGGGCAGGTTCACCATCACCATGCCGGCCTGGGCGTGGCGCTTGAAGTGCGTGGCGTGCTTGAGGCTGGTGGTGGCGATGCCGCTGGCCAGGCCGAAGGGCGTGTCGTTGGCCAGGGCCAGCGCTTCCTCGTAGTTCTTCACGCGCTGCACGCTCACCACGGGGCCGAAGATCTCTTCGCGGTTGATGCGCATGCCGGGCGTGGTCTCGGTGAACAGGGCCGGGCGCAGGTAATAGCCGGGGGCGCCGTCGGCGTTCTTCTCCAGGGCTTCGCCGCCGTAGGCGAGCTTGGCGCCTTCCTGCTGGCCGATGCCGATGTACTCGAGGTCCTGCGCCAACTGGCGGTCGTCCACCACGGGGCCGATGTCGGTGCCGGCCTTGCGCGCGTCGTCCACCTTCAGAGTCTTCATCTTCTCGACCATGGCGGCCACGAAGCGGTCGTGGATGCCTTCTGTCACCACCAGGCGGCTGCTGGCGGTGCAGCGCTGGCCGGTGGAGAAGAAGCCGCTGTTGATGGCAGCGCCCACGGCGACGTTGATGTCCGCATCATCGAGCACCACGAAGGGGTTCTTGCCGCCCATCTCCAGCTGCACCTTGGCGCCGCGCGGCACGCAGGCCGCTGCCACGCGCTGGCCCGTGCCCACCGAACCGGTGAAGCTCACGCCGGCGATGCGCTCGTCTTCCAGCAGCACCTGGCCCACGTCCGAGCCGCGGCCCATCACCAGGTTGAACACGCCGGCCGGCAGGCCCGCGCGGTGCAGAATGTCGGCCAGCGCCCAGGCGGAGCCGGGCACCACCTCGGCGGGCTTGAACACCACGCAGTTGCCATAGGCCAGGGCCGGCGCGATCTTCCAGGCCGGGATGGCGATGGGGAAGTTCCACGGCGTGATGATGCCGATCACGCCCAGGGGCTCGCGCGTGATCTCGATGCCCACGCCGGGGCGCACCGAAGGCAGCACCTCGCCGCCGGGGCGCAGCGCCTCGCCGGCGAAGAACTTGAAGATGGCGGCCGCGCGGCCCACTTCGCCAATGGCTTCGGGCAGGGTCTTGCCCTCTTCGCGGGCCAGCAGGTCACCGAGCTCGGCCTTGCGAGAGATGATCTCGTTGCCCACCGCGTCCAGCACGTCAAAACGCTGCTGCGGGGTGGACAGGCTCCACGCCGGGAAGGCGGCGTGGGCAGCCGAGACGGCCTCCAGCGCCTGCTCGCGGCTGGCCACGGTGTAGTCGCCGATCACGTCGCGCGTGTCCGAAGGGTTGGTGTTGCGGTAGCTGCGGACGCCTTCGGTCCAGTTTCCGCCGATCAGATTTGCATGCATGGTGGTTGTAGGCTGAGGTGGGTGGTTGAGGGGGTGAAAATCAGGGTTGCCGCAAGGCTGGGCGCTCAGCGCCGCACTGCAGATGGGCTGGCGGTTGATGTAGTGAACACTGAACGATAACCTGCCGACGCCAGATTCGGCAAGCCTCGGGCGTGCATTGCTGTCTCCTGTCATGCAGGGCGGCGGCATGCTGCTGGCAGCTGAGCCCCGTGTCTGCAAGCCATCGCGCGCAGACAATTGTTGTATGTCATCGTACAACAAAATGTGCTTTTGCGCACCCTTGATCGCCAAGGGCGGGAGCCACCCCTGGCGCTCAGCCCGCTTCGGCCTGCGCGCGGCGGCGGCGTTCGCGGCTGTTGGCCAGGTGGGTGCGCATGGCCGCACGGGCGCCGTCGGGGTCCTGGGCCAGGATGGCGTCGTAGATGCTCTCGTGCTCGCCATTCACGCGCCGCAGGTACTGGCGCAGGTCGCTCTCGCTGTCGCCGGCATCGAGCCGCGCACGCGGAATGATCATGCTGCCCAGCGTGCCCATCAGCTCGGCGAAATGGCTGTTCTGCGTGGCGCGCGCAATTTCCAGGTGGAACTGGAAGTCCGATGCCACCGCATCGCGGCCCTCGTCCACCGCCTGCGTCACGGCGTCCAGTGCGATGCGCATGGCGGCGATGTTGGCGTCCGTGCGGCGCTGCGCGGCCAGCGCGGCGGCCTCGGTCTCCACGCCGATGCGCAGTTCCAGCACGGCGATCACGTCGCGCAGCGTACTGAATTGGTCGGGCGTGATCTTGAAGCCCGGCGCCTGGCCCAGGCCCAGCACGAAGGTGCCGATGCCGTGCCGTGTTTCCACCAGGCCCGAGGCCTGCAGCTTGGAAATCGCCTCGCGCACCACCGTGCGGCTGACCTCGAACTCCGCCATGATCGCCGCCTCCGTGGGCAGCTTGTCGCCCAGCGCCAGGCGCCCGTCTCGGATACGGTCACCCAGGGACTCCACCAGCTCCAGGGCCAGGGTGCGGGGCTTGCGGCGAAGGGCGACGGCGGTGTTCATTTCTTGGTGTTATCCCTATGTATCGAAGGGGCTCATGGGAGTACATTGCCTTTCGTTGTACGACAACTGATGACGTTCAACGACGCATACCGCAACTGTAAGCCAAGAACCTTCCCGATTTCCATGCCCTGCCACCCGACCCCGATCCGATTCAACCGCCTGCTGCTCACCGGCGCCGCAGGCGGGCTGGGCCGTGAACTGCGCAGCCGCCTCAAGGCGTACTGCACTACCCTGCGCCTGTCCGACATCGCCGACCTGGGTTCCGAGGCCGCCGGGGAGGAAGTGCGCCCCGCCAGGCTGGAGGACGCCGCTGCGATCCACGGCCTGCTGGCCGGGGTGGACGCCGTGGTGCACCTGGGCGGCGTGTCCACCGAACAACCCTGGGACGCCATCCTGCCCGCCAACATCGTGGGCGTGTACAACCTGTACGAGGCCGCGCGCAAGCAAGGCGTCAAGCGCGTGATCTTTGCCAGCAGCAACCACGTCACCGGCTTCTACCGGCAGGACGAAGTCGTGGGCCTCAAGGACCCGGCCCGGCCCGACGGCCTGTACGGCGTCTCCAAGGCCTTCGGCGAAGACCTCTCGCGCTTCTATTTCGACCGCTACGGAATCGAAACCGTGTGCCTGCGCATCGGCTCCTCCTTTCCTGAGCCGCGCAACCGCCGCATGCTGGCCACCTGGATGAGCTACGACGACCTGGAGCGCCTGGTCGTCGCCAGCCTCACCGCACCCGTAGTGGGCCACAGCACCATCTACGGCATGGGCGACAACACGACGACCTGGTGGGACAACACCCTGGCGCGCCACATCGGCTACCGTCCGCAGGACAGCTCCGAGCCCTTCCGCGCCAAGGTGGAGGCCGCCGACCCGGCGCCCGACATGGCCGACCCGGCCGTCATATTCCAGGGCGGCCCCTTCGTGCGCACGGGGCCTTTCGAATGAGCGCTACCACCGTGGACCTGCTGCTTGCCGACCACCGCGACCAGGTGGGCGAAAGCCCGCTGTGGAGCCCTGCCGAGCAGGCCCTGTACTGGGTGGACATCGAAGGCCGCGCCCTGCGCCGCCTGCGCTGGGCCGACCGCCAGCTCACGAGCTGGGCCACACCCGAGCGCCTGGCCTGCATTGCGCTGCACGCCGAGGGCGGCCTCATCGCCGGCATGGACACGGGCCTCTTTCATCTGCTCCCGGCCGACTATGGCACGCTGGCTTGCACCCCCATCTCCCCCGTGCAGCACCCGCAGGACGGCATGCGCTTCAACGACGGGCGCTGCGACCGCCAGGGCCGTTTCTGGGCCGGCACCATGGTGCGCGACATGGCCCTGGCGAAGCCCGCAGGGGGCCTGTATCGCCAGGATGCGCGCGGCCTCTCGGTGCCCCAGGTCGAAGGCCTGGTCACCCAGAATGGCCTGGCCTTCAGCCCCGACGGCGCCACCATGTACCTGAGCGACAGCCACCCCAGCGTGCAGAAGATCTGGTCACTGGACCTGCATGACGACGGCAGCCTGGGCCCGCGCCGCCTGTTCGTGGACATGCGCGAATTGCCCGGCCGGCCCGATGGCGCGGCCATCGACACCGATGGCTGCTACTGGATCTGCGCCAACGACGCGGGCCTGGTGCACCGTTTCACGCCCGCGGGCGTGCTCGACCGCTCGCTCACCGTTCCGACCAGCAAGCCGTCGATGTGCAGCTTCGGCGGCCCCGACCTGGACCTGCTGTTCATCACGTCCATCCGCCCGGGACAGCCGCAGGGCGACGACATCGCGCACGGCGGTGCGGTCTTGGTGACCCGCCCCGGCGCACAGGGGCTCAGAGAAGCCCCGTACCAGCCCGCCCGGGCTGCCTGACCACCCCCCATTCAACCCTGGAGACAAACCACCATGAACGTTCCACACCTCATCGGCCGCGTGGCACTGGCCGCCGGCATGCTGCTGGGCAGCCTGGCCGCGCAGGCCACCGAGTTCCGCTCGTCCGACATCCATCCCGAGGACTACCCTACGGTGCTGGCCGTGCGCCACATGGGCGAGACGCTGTCCAAGGCCACCGGCGGCAAACACAGCATCAAGGTCTACGCCAAGGGGTCGCTCGGTATCGAGAAGGACACCATCGAGCAGACCAAGCTGGGCGCCATCGCCATGACGCGCGTGAACGTCGCGCCCATGAACAACATCTGCCCCGCCACCATGGTGCCCACCATGCCCTTCCTGTTCCGCGACAAGGAACACATGCGCAAGGTGCTCGACGGTGACATCGGCGACGAGATCCTCAAGGACTGCGAATCGCAGGGCTTCGTGGGCCTGGCCTTTTATGACAGCGGCGCGCGCTCGATCTACACCGTGAAGAAGCCCGTCAAGACCCTGGCCGACGTCAAGGGCCTGAAGGTGCGCGTGCAGCAGAGCGACCTGTGGGTCTCGCTGCTCGAAGCCATGGGCGCCAACGCCACCCCCATGCCCTTCGGCGAGGTCTACACCGCGCTCAAGACCGGCCTGGTGGACGCTGCCGAGAACAACTACCCCAGCTACGAGAGCTCGCGCCACTTCGAGGTGGCCAAGTACTTCAACAAGACCGAGCACTCGATGGCGCCCGAGATCCTGCTGTTTTCCAAGCGCGTGTGGGACACCCTGAGCGCCGATGAGCAAAAGGCCATCCGCGCAGCGGCCAAGGAGTCGGTGGGCTTCATGCGCAAGATCTGGGACGAGCGCGAAGAGAAATCCCTGGCCACCGTGAAGGCCGGCGGCGCGCAGATCGTGGAGATCGACAAGGTCGCTTTCAAGACGGCCATGAAGCCGGTGTACGACAAGTTCCTCAAGGACCCCAAGCTGCAGGACATGGTCAAGCGCATCGACGCGGTCAAGTAAGCAGAACCCAGAGCCCCTTCAGGCTGGCGGCGCAGGGCAGGGCCCCGCCGCCAGCCTCTGTCCAGTTGTAGTTTTTCAATGTCCACTATGTACACGCGACTTTGCGCTTTGATTGCGCGCACCTGCCTGCAGCTCGGGGTGGGGGGCCTGGTCCTTCTGGTCTGCGCCGTGCTCTACCAGGTCATCGGCCGCTATGTGTTCAACGACACGCCCACCTGGGCCGAGAGCGGTGCTGTGCTGCTGGTGCTTTACGTGACCATGCTGGGCATGGCCGTGGGCGTGCGCGATGCGGGCCACATCGGCCTCGAATCCTTCCTGGTGCTGGCGCCCGACTGGCTGCGCACCAAGCTCGAATTGCTGATCCACGCGCTGGTGCTGTTGTTCGGCGTCGTCATGGCCTGGAACTGCGGCGTGCTGGCCGAATCGGTCGCGCCCTACAAGATCCCCACGCTCGGTATCTCCGAAGCCTTCAAGTACGTGCCGCCCGCCATGGCCGGCGTGCTGGTGGCCATGTTCTCGCTGGAGCACATCATCGCCATCCTGCGCGGCGTCGAGGTCGAGCCGGCCTGGCATTGACTTCCCGCCCCCGAGCCGTTCTTTTGCACCCTTACGTCCCTACAAAGATTCCACCACCATGGCGTTGACCATCCTCTGCGTGACCTTCACGCTGCTGCTGCTGCTGGGCGTGCCCGTGGCCTTTTCGATCGGCCTGTCCTCGCTGGCCACCATCCTCTACGAAGGCCTGCCGCTGGCCGTGGGCTTCCAGCAGATGATTTCGGGCATGAACCCGTTCTCGTTCCTGGCCATCCCGTTCTTCATCTTCGCCGGCGAGATCATGATGTACGGCGGCATCGCAGACCGCATCGTCAACTTCGCCAAGAGCGTGGCGGGCCATGTGCGCGGCGGTCTGGGCATGAGCAACGTGCTCGCCTGCACGCTGTTCGGCGGCGTCTCGGGCTCGCCCGTGGCCGACGTCTCGGCCATGGGCGCCGTGCTCATTCCGCAGATGAAGAAAGAGGGCTACCACACCGACTACGCGGTGAACGTGACCACGCACGCCTCGCTGGTGGGCGCGCTCATGCCCACCTCGCACAACCTCATCATCTTCACACTCGCTGCCGGCGGCAAGGTGAGCATTGCCGCGCTGATCCTCGCGGGCATCGTGCCCGCGCTGCTGCTCACGGTGTGCAACCTGGCGGCTGCCTACCTGGTGGCCGTCAAGCGCGGCTATCCCGCCGGCACCTTCCCTGGTTGGGAAATCGTGTGGATCTCGTTCCGTGCCTCCGTCCCGGGCCTGGCCGTGGTGGTCATCATCATCGCGGGCATCCTGTCGGGGGCCTTCACGGCCACCGAGTCGGCGTCGGTCGCGGTGCTCTGGGCGCTGGTGCTCTCGGTCTTCGTCTATAAGAAGCTCACGCGCGAGCAGTTCCTCAAGGCCGCCTCCAAGGCCGTCAAGACCACGGGCACGGTGCTGCTGCTCATCGGCATCTCGTCCATGTTCGGCTACCTGATCGGCCTGTACGGCGTGGCCGAACTCACGGGCGATGCGCTCAAGTCCATGAGCACCTCGCCGTGGGTCATCTTCCTGTGCGTGAACATCATCCTGTTCATCCTGGGCACCTTCCTGGACATGGCGGCCACCATCCTCATCTGCACGCCGATCTTCCTGCCCATCTGCCAGCAGTTCGGCATGAGCACCGAGCAGTTCGGCATCGTCATCCTGATCAACTGCGCCCTGGGCCTGAACACCCCGCCCGTGGGCACCACGCAGTTCATCGGCTGCACCATCGGCGGCATTTCCGTGGGCGAGGTGATGAAGACCATCTGGCCGTTCTACAGCGCGCTCATCGTCGCGCTGATGCTGGTGACCTACGTGCCGCAGTTCTCCATGTGGCTGCCGGACCTGGTCCTCAAGGGTGGTGGGTGAAGCGCAGGGGGGCGTCCTGCGGCTCCCCTGCGGTTTTTTCTGGATATGAACGAGGCGCCTGCGGGCGCCTCATCTTCTTTTGAACGAAAGATGGACCTGATGGGGGCTTCCCGTTTTTCCGACCGCAAGGTCCTCGTCGCCGTGGCGCTGCTGTGCTGCCTGCTCTGGGGCAGCTCCTACCCCGCCATCAAAACCGGCTACGCCTGGTTCGCCATTGCCAAGAGCGACGTGCCCACCCAGCTCGTCTTCGCGGGCTGGCGCTTTGTGGGCGCTGGGCTCATACTGCTGGCCTGGGCCCTGGCCAGCGGCCGCAACATCCTGGCCCTGGGCCCCGGCGCGCCGCGCCAGCTCGTGGTGCTCGGCCTGGCGCAGACCGCCCTGCAGTACGTCTTCTTCTACGTCGGCGTGGCGCACACCACGGGCGTCAAGGCCTCCATCATGAACGCCACCGGCACCTTCTTCAGCGTGCTGCTGGCGCACTGGGTCTACCACAACGACCGCCTGAGCCACGCCAAGCTTTGGGGCTGCGTGGTGGGCTTTGCGGGCGTCATGGTGGTCAACCTGGGCCGCGGCACGCTGGACATGGACTTCACCCTGCTGGGCGAAGGTTTTGTCGTGCTCGCGGCCTTGGTGCTGGCCGCCGCCAGCATCTATGGCAAGCAGGTGTCGCAGCGCATGGATTCGGTCGCCATGACCGGCTGGCAACTGGCCATCGGCGGTGTGGCCCTGCTCGCCATGGGTTGGGGCACGGGCGGTTCGCTCTCTGGCTTCACGCCTGCGTCCACCGTGTTGCTCGTGTACCTGGCCCTGCTGTCCTCGGCCGCGTTCTCGCTGTGGAGCTTGCTGCTCAAGCACAACCGCGTGAGCCAGGTCACGGTGTTCAACTTCACCGTGCCCATTTTTGGCGCCGCCCTGTCGGCCCTCTTCCTGGGCGAGGCGCTGTGGGAGTGGAAGAACCTGGTGGCCCTGGTGCTGGTGTGCGCGGGGATCTGGTTGGTGACGCGTGGTGCGGGGCAGGGTCAGGCGGGGAGGTGAATGCGCTGCCAGTCTGCACACCGCCGCTGCGGCGTCAACGGGGCAGCCTGACAACCCCATAGGGGTTGAACTTGAAGTCGTCCTCTTCGTAAGAGGAGGCGAGCGTGTGGGCGCCGCGGCGCTCCTTGAGCACCTGCGCCAGCCCGCGCTGCGCCATCTCATCCGCCACGGCATCCATCAGCGCCACCGCCTGCAGCTCCGATCCCATCGACTGCGGCACATACACCTCCGGCAAACCGACCAGGTGAAAGCCCACGCTTTGCAGGTAGCCCTTGTCCGATATCGGGCGCCGGGCGAAGGCCAGGCGGCCCACCCGTTGCTGTGCCAGCAGGTCGCCGGATTGCAGGGCCCGGGCGCCCTGGCGGACCAGCTCCCGCCAACGATCAAGCCCGTGCGCGACGCCTGCACTTTCGCCCTTGGCGGCAACCGCCCCGGCATCGATCAGCCGGCTGACCAACTGCAGTGCCGCCATCGAGACCTTGACCGTGTCCTGCCGATCCATGGGCGGCCCCAGCACGTAGAGGACGGAGCGGTGGCTGGCGACCGCCTGTTCGTCCGCTGCGGTCCAGGCATTGGGGAGCACCCGGTCGCGGTTCACCTCGAACGACCGTGGCATGCGCTTGTCAGGCTCGGAAAGGGAGTAGTCCTCGTCCGCACTGAACCCGGTCGCGAAATCACGCACCGCTGCCGACACGGCGGCCTTCAATGGAGCCAGGTTGCTGCTTTTTCCGAGGAAGCACAGTACATGGCGCGGCTGCACCGACGGTGGTTCAGGCACTGGGGGTGTGGACGGGCGTCCTTCGGGCTTCTGGCCCCAGGCCCCCCTCCAGCCCACGGTAGCGGCGATGCCTGCTGCAACGAGACGGCGCATGGTGTTCAAGGTTCTGTACCTGCAGGTTGTTGATGGTGGTAACGACGGGACAGCGCGCGGGGGCGGGCGCTCGGACCGCAGCGCGACAGCCGTCCATCTTACGGCGATCGGCGCAGGGTGGTTGTCCTCCCATAGGCGGCCCCGGCAAGAAACACTTCGTCTTGCCGCTGCTTTCTGGTAGAAAGCGCTGTCACCCCGTCTTGCGCTCAGCCAGCCCAGGCCGTGGTGCCGCGCTCCGAGCCGAACGCCCGCTTGGGCATCCGGTCCCCCCGAGAGATCTGCGGCCACAGGCACCTGGTTTCCTGGCCGCCAGCACGAGGATGCAATCAGCATGGCCTACCACCCCCTGGACCTCGCTCACCCCACCGACGCGCACAGCAGCCCCGTGCAGATGGTCTTCCTCTTCAGCGATCTGCACGACCCAGCGGCGCTGGCCACCGCGGTCCCCGAGGGGGCCGAGCTTGTGCTGCTCGATGGCATGCGCGACGGCCTGGCACAGATGGCCGCGCACCTGCAGGGGCGCAGCGGCATTGGCGCCCTGCATGTGCTCTCCCACGGCAGCCCGGGCCGCCTGCACTGGGGCAGCACCGTGCTGGATGCCGACAACGCCCCAGGGCATGCCGACCTGCTGCGCGCCATCGGCAGCGTGCTCGCCGACGATGGCGACGTGCTGCTCTACGGCTGCCACTCGGGCGCGGGCAGGGAGGGCATCGCCTTGCTGCGCACGCTGTCCGACCTGTTCGGGGCCAACGTGGCGGCGTCCACCAACGCCACCGGCTCGCCGCAACTGGGCGGCGACTGGGTGCTCGGGCGGCAGCACGGCCCGGTGCATACCCCGGCGCTGGTGGGCCCGGCCGACTATGCAGCGGTGCTGGCTGCGCCCGCCGACGAAAACTACGATTCCAATGGCATCACCAACTTCGCCACGGCCACCTTCACGCTGGACGGCATCAAGTACACGGTCACCGGCACGGGCACCTACTCCCACAGGGTCTCCAACGACAGCACCCTGTCGGCGCTGGGCAACGACGCAGGTGACTACTTTCTGCGCTTCGACCGGACCAATGTCTCTGGCATTTCCAGCATCAAGGTCGAGGCGGCCGATGGCAGCGCATTCCGGCTCAATGGCCTGAGTTTCGGTGCAGCGGCCGATGGCACCATCACCGTCACCCCCGATGGGGGCTCGGCCCTGACCTACGCCAGCAGTGGCACGACCATCCTGCAGCAGAACGTCAACACCACGGCCAATACCCACTTTCAGAACATCACCAGTTTCACCTTCGCGGGTGCGAACCTCTCCCTGGCCCTGGATGACCTGGATTTCGAGCCGGCTGTCGTATCGATCGCCGCGATCACCGGCGCCACCTACAACGCATCGACCGGGGTGCTGTCCGTCACCGGCACCAACCTCGCCAGCGGCGGCAATGTCGATGTTGGCAAGCTCGCTCTCACCGGCCAGGGCGGCACCAGCTACGTGCTGACCAGCAGCAACGTCAACGCCAGCAGCGCCACCACCTTCTCGGTCACCCTGAACGCGGCGGACCAGCTCAACGTCAACGGCCTGCTCAACACCAACGGCCTCGCGGCGGTGGACGCCACCGTCTTCAACCTGGCGGCAGCGGCCGGCTGGCAGTCGGGGGCCTCCGCCGACACCACCGGCAACGCCATGCTCGTCTCCGGCGTGGCCGCCCCTGCCATCACCAGCGCCACCTACGACACCGGCACCCATGTCCTCACCGTCACGGGCACCAACTTGGTCAAGACCGACGGGGCCACCAACGATGTCTCGGTCAACAAGCTGACCCTCACCGGCGAAGGCGGCGCAACCCGCGTGCTGTCCACCTCGGCCAACGTGGAGGTCACTTCGGCCACCAGCTTTGAGGTGACCCTCTCGGGCGCCGATATCGCCGCGGTGGCGGCGCTGCTCAACAAGGGGGGAACCAGTTCCACGGGTGGCACCACCTACAACCTGGCCGCAGCCGATGACTGGAACAGCGTGGTCACGGGCGGCAACATCGCCGACCTCACGGGCAATGCCATCACGGTCTCCATCCCGGGGCCGGCTCCCACCATCACCAGCGCCACCTACAACGCCAACAGCGGCGCCCTGGTGGTGACCGGCACCGGCTTCAGCGCGCTGGCGGGGGCCGCCAACGACATCGTTGCCGACAAGTTCAGCTTCATCGGCGAGGGCGACGCGGAGTACACGCTGACCACCACAGGCAATGTGGAGATCACCAGTGCCACTGCCTTCACGCTGACGCTCAGCGCGGCCGACCGTGCGGCCGTGAACCAGTTGGTCAACAAGAACGGCACCAGTTCCACCAGCGGCACGAGCTACAACCTGGCTGCTGCCGAGGACTGGGCCGCCGGCGCCGATGCGGCCTCGGTGGTGGCCGACCTCACGGGCAATGCCATCACCGTGAGCAATGTCGCGGTACCCACCGCTACCAGTGCCACCTACGATGTGGGCACCGGGGTGCTGGTAGTTACCGGCACCAACCTGCTGGGCAAGGCCGGCACTGCCAACGACATCGTCGCCAACAAGCTCACCTTCACTGGCAAGGCTGGCGGCACCCATGCGCTGACCGACACCGCCAACGTGGACATCACCAGCGCCACCAGCTTCACCCTGACGCTGAGCGCCAGCGACAAGGCAGCCGTGAACCTGCTGCTGGACAAGACCGGCACCAGCGCTACCGACAGAACCACCTACAACATCGCCTTTGCCGAGGATTGGAACGCTGGTGCCGATGCGGCCGTGGTGATCGCCGATCGCACAGGCAACGCGGTCACGGTCGGGGGCACGCCGCCGCCCTCGAACAACGTGGATGGCACGCCCGTCACCGTTACCACGGAGCCCGATGGCACCACCACCACCACGGTGCCCGTGGTTGCCAGCAACCGGCCCGATACGCCCGGCTCGGCCACCCCGCTGGCCGATATCCCCATCGTCAAGGCCGCCGATGGCCATGCCCTCGTGTCCGTCAGCGTACCTGCTGGCGTGGGCCTCACTTCCGTGGGGCAGGCCACCGGCAGCACGGGCTCGGCCGCACAGACTGAGCTCCTCAAGCGCATCGACTCCGCTGCGGGCAGCAATTCGGAACTGGCCCCCCAGGCGCAGGACTTCCTGGCCACCTTGGGCGCCAGCGAATCGCTGGTGGTGCAGATCATCAAGCCCATCACCGGCACCGGCTTCAACCCCAATGTGCCGCTGGTGATCAACGGCAGCGCCGCGGCGGGGGACGGCAAGCAGGCCATCGTGGTGGACGCGCGCGCCCTGCCCGCGGGCAGCGTGATCCAGGTGGACAACGTCGAGTTCGTGGCCATCGTAGGCGCCGTGCGCACCATCGGCGGTGCCGGCCAGAACATGGCCGTTGGCGATGGTGCCGCCCAGTGGATCGTGCTGGGCCCGGGCAACGACACCCTGCACGGTGGCGACGGCAACGACACCGTGGGCAGCGAGTCCGGGGACGACCGGGTCTATGGCGACGCCGGCGACGACATTGTCTTCGGCGGCGCCGGCAACGACATCCTCTCGGGCGGCACGGGCAGCGACAAGCTCAATGGCGGCACAGGCTTCGATGTGGCGCTGCAGGAGGGCTCGCGCGCGGACTACACGGTGGTGCTGGAGGCCAATGGCATCAAGCTCACGCATACCGCATCCGGTGTCTCCGACTGGCTGGTCGATGTGGAGCGGGTGCGCTTCGACAGCGGCCCCAGCCTCACCGTGGCCCACAGCGCGGCCGAGGAAGCGGCGGCCTACCTGTTCCAGAAGTGGCTGGGGCGCGAGCTCACGCCCGGCGAGGGCGCCATCATCCAACCCTTCACCAGCGCCACCGCGCTGGAAGTGGCCGCCCTGTTTGCCCAGTTCTTCCCGCAGCAAAGCGCAGGCAGGACGCCAGCGCAGCTGCTGGAAGGCATGGCCAGTGCAGTTGCCGTGCGCGTGGATGCCATCCGAGATGTGACCGGCGACGCCGGCAACAACACCATCAGTCCCACGCTGGGCCTGGCCCGGTATGTGGACGGCGGGGCGGGTGCCGATACGGTCGTGGTGCCGGCCACGCTCGCGCAGACCCACGTGCAGCACAACGGCAACGGCAGCTATACCGTGCAGCGCATGACCGATGGGGCCATGCTCGATTTAACGCGGGTGGAGCGCATCAGCTTCAGCGACACCAAGCTGGCCCTGGACCTGAACGGCAACGCCGGCCAGGCCGCCAAGCTGCTCGGTGCGCTGGGCGGCCCGGCCTTTCTGACCAACAAGGGCGCGGTGGGCGAGGTGATGCGCCTGCTCGACGCAGGGGCCTCCAGCCAGACCGTTGCAGGCATTGCCCTGCAACTGCTGGGCGTGCAGACGCCGTCCCAGGTGGCACAACTGCTGTGGACCAACATCGTCGGCCGCGCGGGCTCGCAGGCCGAGCTCAAGCCCCTGGTGGACCTGATGGTCAGCGGCGTTTCGTACAACGAGGTGGCCGTGATGGCGGCCAACCTGGAACTCAATGCCACGCGCATTGATCTGGTGGGGCTGGCCAGCAAGGGCATCGAGTTTGTGTGACGGCAGGGGCCGCCCGGCCCCTGCCGATCGCCCGCGCTGGGGCTGCGTCAGCCGCCCCAGCGGCCCCGGCTGGGTGGACGCCATGGCCACTCGCACCTTCGACATTCCCAAAGACTTTCACCCCACGCGCCGCTCGCTCGGCATCACGGGCGACGGCTGGTGGCTCACCGACGACGGCGCCATGCTGGTCATGTGGCACTCCGGCCAGCGCATATATATCCACCGCGCAGAGCAGCTGGTGGTGGTGAACCTGGCGGCGTACCCCGAGCCGCGCTATGCGGGGCCGCATGAGCATGATCGGGATGCGGAATTGAACAGCTTCGTCCAGGCGTGCAGGGCTTGAGAGGTGCCACCGGCATCCTGCCTGCGCCAACCCGTCGCCGCGCATAAACTCGGCGCATGCCCCACACCCTCCACCGCGACGCATTCCAGCAAACCCTGCACGGCCAGCGCACCGACCTCTACACCCTGCGGGGCGAGGGCGGCATGCAGGTGGCCGTGAGCAACTACGGCGCGCGGCTGGTGCAGATTGCGGTGCCCGACGGGCAGGGCGGGCTGGTGGATGTGGCGCTGGGCTACGACAGCCTGCAGGGCTACCTCGATGGGCAGCTCTCCATGGGCGCACTCATCGGCCGCTGGGCCGGGCGATTGCGCCAGGGGCTGCTGGCACTACCCGGCGGTACCTTGACGATGCACCTGCCCACCAACAGCGGCCCGCACCACCACCATGGCGGGCCGCGCGGCAGCCGTTTCCAGGTGTTTGCGGTGGACGAAGTGCAGGCCGATGCCCTGTTGCTAAGCCATGTGTTCTGCACCGAGGACGATGGCGTGCCCGGCACAGTGCGGCTCACGGTGCGCATCGCCGTCACGCCCGACAACGCGCTGCAGATGGCCTGGACGGCCGAGGCGGCGGATGCGCCCACCATCGTCAACATCACGGGCCATGCCTTCTTCAACCTCGCGGGCCATGGCAGCACGCACCGCCACCAGTTGCAGGTGCCCGCCAGCCGCTATGTGCCGCTGGCGCTGGACGTATGCCCGCTGGGGCAGGTCGACGATGTGCAGGGCACGGCCTTCGACTTTCGCGAGCTGCGCACGGTGGGCGAGGCCATTGCCCAGCACAGTGACCAGCTGGCGCTGGCCGGCGGGCTGGACCATTACCTGGTGCTCGACAGTTCGGTATCGGCCCGCGCACCGTTTGCATTGCCCGCCAGCAGCCCTGGCCTGCGCCTGGCCGCGCGCCTGCGCGAGCCGGTGAGCGGCCGCAGCATGCAGGTGTGGAGCACGGCCCCCGGCGTGCAGGTGTACGCGGGCCACGGCCTCAAGGCAGACCCGGCGCGCGACCTGGGCCGGGGCACTGGCGCAGGCGGCTGGCTCTGGCAGCCTGGCGATGGCATCTGCCTGGAGCCCATGGAGTACCCCGACGCGCCCAACCATCCGGCCTTCCCTATGCACTGGCTGGCGCCGGGCGAGGTGGAGCATGGGGCCATCGTGTACCGGTTCTTGTGATCCACCGGCATCGCGTCCGGCCGCATC
Source organism: Acidovorax sp. GW458-11-26-14-TSB4 (assembly GCF_059423865.1). Taxonomy (NCBI): domain Bacteria; kingdom Pseudomonadati; phylum Pseudomonadota; class Betaproteobacteria; order Burkholderiales; family Comamonadaceae; genus Acidovorax; species Acidovorax sp. GW458-11-26-14-TSB4. Next base: position 160,038 of record NZ_JBWKYR010000002.1, on the reverse strand, counting down.
GCTTGCGGCAGTATCAGGACCTTGCCCATGGCTGCAGTTCAACGGCGGCCAACCGAAGCGCACAGGGCAGGCGCGTGCGGCCCTTCGCCATCAACACCTGCCCTTAGCTTTCACCACCATGGACAAATTCTTGCTGCAGCAGCAGGTGCTGCAACGGCTTGCCCAAGACCTGCTGCAGGCCGAAGAGGCGGTGCGCGTGGCCCATGAAACGGCGACCCACGAAGAGAACATCGCCGAAAACAAGTACGACACATTGGGGCTCGAAGCCGCCTACCTGGCCACCGGCCAAGCCCGGCGCGCCGAAGCCATCCGCCAGGCAATGGCCCATTGGCGTCAGTTCCACCCACATCCCTACGACGCTGGCAAAGGCATACAGCTCGGCGCGCTGGTCTGCCTGGCCGATGCCGATGACAGGCAGCAACTGTTCTTTTGGGGTCCGGATGGGGGCAGCATGCAGTTGGCCAGTGGCGGCCAGCCGGTGCAGGTCATCAGCAGCGAAGCCCCTTTGGCTCGGGCCATGCTGGGCAAATGCGAGGGGGACGAGGTGTTGCTGCAGGTCGGCCCGACCCGACAGCAGTTCGAGGTATTGTGGGTTTACTAGGTCGCCGAGGTCTGCAGACGTGCAGGCGCAAGCGATGGGCAGCACACGCGCTGCCTGGGAGGGTGGATGAAGGTGTCCGAATTCGGCGAGTCAAACCGCCGGCTTCGCGGACTCTTCGCCTGCGCATTCAACCAAGCGGAGGCAGCCGTGGCGTACTTCTCTCACACCATTTTGCTCAATGTCGGGGCTGACCAGGCCTGGGATGCACTTCGTGACGTAGGCAACCTGCACACCCGGCTGGTGCGGGGCTTTGTGGTCGAGTGCGAGTTCGACGGCAGTGAGCGCATCCTCAAATTCGCCAATGGGGTCAGCGCCACCGAACGAATCGTCGCCATCCGGCGCGTCTCCTGGTCGGCGATCAGCGAGCGCCTTGCACACCACAACGCCTCTGCCCAGGTTGTGCCGGAAGGTCCGGGGTCTTGCCGGTTCATTTGGTCCGTGGACGTGCTGCCCGATTCCATAGCTCCCAGCATCGAAGCCATGGTGCAGGCGGGCCTCCAGTCCATCCAGCTGACGCTTGAGCAAGCAGGTGCCGCCTGAACCGTTGCGGCTGTGGCTTTCATCCTGGCCGATTGCGAAAGTCTGGCCAGAACCGCTGCGCCAGTTGGGCCCGGCCCGCCTAAGTTTCGCCTAAGTGTCCGCTCAGAAACTGCCTTCCATCACAGCAAATCCCTTGCTAGGAAAGGCAGACCACCATGAACACCTCCAGCTTTGTCGCATCGACCCCCCGCCGCCTGATCGCCGCCCTGGTGGCCGCAGGGGCCCTGGGCGCCGCAAGCGTCGGGCTCATCAGCGGGCACACGGCGCGGGCATCGGCACCCGTGCCGGCGCCCGTGGTGGCGCAGGCCGCCTTGCCCGCCGGCGCCGCGCTGCCCAGCTTTGCGCAGATCACCGCGCAGAACGGCCCGGCCGTGGTCAACATCAGCGTGACGGGCAGCTCCCGCGCCTCCATGGACGGGGACGACGATGACGAGCAGCCGACCGCGCGCCAGCAGCAGCAAAAGCGCCAGGCGCCGGGCCTGGACCCCGATGATCCGTTCTACGAATTCTTCCGCCGCTTCGGCGTGCCTGGTGCCGGTGGTGGCGTGCAGCCCAACGTGCCCACGCACGGCCAGGGCTCGGGCTTCATCGTCAGCCCCGACGGGCTGGTGCTGACCAATGCCCACGTGGTCAAGGGCGCGAGCGAGGTGATGGTCAAGCTGACCGACCGGCGCGAGTTCCGCGCCAAGGTGCTGGGGACCGACCCCAAGACCGACGTGGCCGTGCTCAAGATCGACGCTAAGAACCTGCCCACGGTGCGCCTGGGCAGCACGCGGGACCTGCAGGTGGGCGAATGGGTACTGGCCATCGGCTCGCCCTTCGGCTTCGAGAACAGCGTGACCGCCGGCGTGGTCAGCGCCAAGGGCCGCTCGCTGCCCGACGACAGCCTGGTGCCCTTCATCCAGACCGATGTGGCGGTGAACCCCGGCAACTCGGGCGGCCCGCTGTTCAACGGGCGCGGCGAGGTCGTGGGCATCAACTCGCAGATCTACAGCCGCTCGGGCGGGTACCAGGGCGTGTCGTTCGCCATCCCGATCGAGCTGGCCGACAAGATCAAGGAACAGATCGTGGCCACCGGCAAGGTGCGCCATGCCAAGCTCGGTGTGGCGGTGCAGGAGGTGAACCAGGCGTTTGCCGAGTCCTTCCAGCTCGACAAGCCCGAAGGCGCGCTGGTGGCCAGCGTCACCAAGGACAGCCCGGCCGACAAGGCCGGCCTGCAGGCGGGCGACGTGATCCGCCAGGTGGACGGCCAGCCCATCGTGGCATCGGGCGACCTGCCGGCCTGGGTGGGCCAGGCGCAGCCCGGGCAGAAGGCGCGCCTGTCGGTGTGGCGCCAGGGCAAGCCGCTGGAGCTGACCGCCACCCTGGGCGACGCCAGCGACAAGGGCAAGAACGCCGTGGCCAAGGCCGACGAGGCCGTGGGCAAGGGGCAGCTGGGCCTGTCGCTGCGCCCGCTGGACCCCGATGAGCGCCGCGAGGTGGGCGTGAAGGAGGGCCTGGTGATCGAGCAGGCGCGCGGCCCGGCCGCCGCCGCTGGCGTGCAGCCCGGCGACGTGCTGCTGGCCATCAATGGCGCACCGGCCAAGGACATCGATCAGGTACGCGCGGCCATGGCCAAGGCGGGCAAGTCGGTGGCCTTGCTCATCGAGCGCAACGGCGACAAGATCTTCGTGCCCGTTCGCCTTGGGTGAGCGGCCCAAAAAGCTCTCCTGGCGTCGTTGCTCCGTCTTGCCGTACCTTGAGTACTGTCTGCGACGGAGCGCCTAGCCAGGACCGCTGCGCTGAGCTTTGTGGTCCGCTTGGAGGCTGTGGTTCCAGGGGCTGCTTCGGCGGCCCTTTTCCATTCATTTCTTTCGCTATGCTTGCCGCACCATGCGACTGCTGCTCGTTGAAGACGACCCCATGATCGGCGAGGCCGTGCAGGACCTGCTGCGCGCCGAGGACTATGCCGTGGACTGGGTGCGCGATGGCGATGCCGCCGACACGGCCCTGCGCGCCAATGCCTATGACCTTGTGATGCTGGACCTGGGCCTGCCCAAGCGCGACGGCATCACCGTGCTGCGCGACATGCGCACGCGCAAGGACCGCACCCCCGTGCTGGTGGCCACCGCGCGCGACGCCGTGGCCCAGCGCATCGAGGGGCTCGACGCCGGGGCCGATGACTACGTGCTCAAGCCCTACGACCTGGACGAACTGCTGGCCCGCATCCGCGCGCTGCTGCGCCGCGCGGCCGGGCGGGCCGAGCCGGTGTACGAGCACAAGGGCGTGAGCATCAACCCCAGCACGCGCGAGGCCAGTGTCAACGGCGTGCCCGTCGTCCTCTCGGGCCGCGAATGGGCGGTGCTGGAGCCGCTGCTCGCGCGCCCGGGCCTGGTGCTGTCGCGCCAGCAGCTCGAAGACAAGCTCTACGGCTGGGGCGACGAGGTCAGCAGCAATGCGGTGGAGGTGTATATCCACGGGCTGCGCAAGAAGTTGGGGGCGGACATCCTCTTGAACGTGCGCGGTGTCGGCTACCTGGTACCCAAGGCATGACGGAGCCATCCAGCCCCTGGCGCAGATTGCTGCCACACTCCCTGCGCGCGCAGCTGCTGGTCTTTCTGCTCGCCGCCATCCTGCTCGCGGGCGCCGTGCAGGGCGTGCTGGCCTACCGCAGCGCGCTGGCCGAGGCCGACTCGCTGTTCGACTACCACATGCAGCAGACCGCGCTGGCCCTGCGCTCGGGCCTGCCGCCCGATGCGCGAGACCTGGGCCAGGGCCTGTCGGGCGAGGACGAGAACCACGAATTCATCGTGCAGGTGTGGACCAACGAGGGCCTGCGCATCTTTGAATCGGCCGTGGGTGCAGCGCTGCCGCAGATCGCGGTGCTGGGCTTCACCAACGTGCAGGCGCGCGGCGGCACCTACCGCGTTTTTTCGCTGCAGACGCGCGCCCAGGTCATCCAGGTGGCGCAGAACATGGCCGTGCGCAGCGGCATGGCGCGCACCCTGGCGCTGCGTACGCTCGCGCCCCTGGCCGTGATGGCGCCGCTGCTGCTACTGGCCGTGTGGTGGGGCGTGAGCCGCTCGCTCGCACCTGTGGAGCGCGTGCGCCGCCAGCTCGCCCGCCGCCAGGCCGACGACCTCTCGCCCGTGAGCGACGAGGCACTGCCCGACGAGGTGCAGCCCCTGGTGACCGAGCTCAACCTGCTGTTCGAGCGCGTGCAGGGCGCCTTCGCCGCGCAGCAGCACTTCGTGGCCGATGCCGCGCACGAGCTGCGCTCACCCCTGGCCGCGCTGCGCCTGCAACTGCAGGGCCTGCAGCGCGCGGGCCAGGATGATGCGGCGCGCGCCGTCGCGGTGGAGCGCCTGTCCGCCGGCATTGACCGCGCCACGCGCCTGGTGGAACAACTGCTCACTCTGGCCCGGCAAGAAGCCGCTGCTGCCAGCCCGACCGAAACCGTGGACTTGCGCGCCGTGGTCCAGCTCGCCCTGGCCGATGCCGCCCCCGCAGCCCAGGCGCGCAGCATGGACATGGGCCTGCTCGACTCCGATGCCGTGCACATCCCTGGCCGCCCCGAGGCCCTGCGCATGCTGGCGCGCAACCTGCTAGACAACGCCGTCAAGTACACGCCCCCCGGCGGCCAAGTGGACCTGCAGGTCCAGCGCACGGCAGACAACGCCGTGGAGCTAATGGTCGAAGACAGCGGCCCCGGCATCCCCCCCGAGCACCGCGAGCGCGTGATGCAGCGCTTCGTGCGCGAAACCGCCGACAGCGCTCCCGGCAGCGGCCTGGGCCTGGCCATCGTGCAGGCCATCGCCCAGGCCCACGGCGCCAGCGTGGCGCTGGATGCCTCGCCCCGGCTGGGCGGGCTGCGGGTGGTGGTGCGGTTTCCTGCCGCCACTGCAGCACCGGTCGCATAGGCAGCACCGGCGGCGGCATCCAGGCCGCACAATGCGCCCACTATCAAGGGGGCTGCATCGTATGAACTTCATCGTGCTGGGCGCAGGCGCCATCGGCTGCTATGTGGGTGGGCGCCTCGCGGCGCAGGGGCAAAGCGTCTGCCTGGTCGGCCGCCCCCACGCCATGGAGCCCCTGGCGCGTGAAGGCCTCACCGTCACCGACCTCGAGGGCTACCGTGCCCACGTGCCCGCCGCGCAGCTGCGTGTGGCTGGCACGCTGGCCGAGGCCGCGCCGAGCCCGGGCACTGTGATTCTGCTCTGCGTGAAAAGCGGCGCCACCGACAGCGCTGCGCGCGAGCTGGCCGCCGCCTGCGCGCCCGGCACGCCCGTCATCTCGCTGCAAAACGGCGTGGACAACGTGGCCCGCATTGCGGCACAGGCACCCGCGCTGAACGCCCTGGCCGGCATGGTGCCCTACAACGTGGTGCTGCGCGGCGCCCAGGTGCACCGCGCCACGGCCGGCGCCATCCAGCTGCAGCGCGACGCCGCCACCGAGCCCGTGGCCGCAGTCTTCAACGCCGCCGGCCTGGCCACCGTGCTGCCCCAGGACATCCGCGCCGTGCAGTGGGGCAAGCTGCTGCTCAACCTGAACAACCCGGTCAACGCCCTGTCCAACCTGCCCCTGCGCGAGGAACTGCTCGACCGCGACTGCCGATACGTCTTCGCCGCCCTGCAGACCGAGGCCCTGGGCGTGATGCGGCGCGCCGGCATCACGCCCGCCCAGGTCACCGCCGTCTCACCGCGCATGCTGCCCCGGGTCATGCGCCTGCCCAACTGGCTCTTCACCCGCCTGGCCAAGCGCATGCTGCAGATCGACGCCACGGCCCGCTCCTCCATGTGGGACGACCTCGAAGCCGGCCGCGTGACCGAGATCGACGCCATCTGCGGTGCGGTGGTACGGCTGGCCGCGCAGCATGGGGCGCAGGCGCCGCTCAGTGCGCGCATGTGCGAACTGCTCAGTGGGCCGCGGTTGCGGTTGACGGGGGTGGAGCTGAAGAGGGCGGTGGGGCTGGGGTGAATCGCTTCGGGTGAAGCGCTGCTACGCCGCGCCGCCACGCCCGGCCGCGGACAGGTCTGCCGCCCGCTTTCGGAGCGCCCCCAGCATGCTGAAGCCCATCAGCCCGCTGAACAGGCCGAAGGCCCCGAAGCCGTATACGCCCGCCTGCCACAGGTGTTTGCGCGCAAGCTTGTATGCGCTGGAGTTGCCTCGAATCCGTCGAAGGTTCCAATCGAGCTCTTTCAGTTCCTGCGCATTGAAACTCCCGCGGTCAATGTAATTGCGTTCAATGGCTTCCAGTGCCACTTCCGTGCTGAGTTTGTCGAAAGGCACCTGCACGAAACAGTAGGCGCTGAGGCAGAGGGCTGCGACAGCGAGAAAAAAGTAAGCAACGGCGAATCTGCGCACGGTGGATGGGCCTAGGGAAAAAGCGGCCTCTCGGGCCTTACGGCAGGCAGCGTCTGACCGATTGTCGCCACGATACGGGCCTGCTTCAGCGAGCGTCACATGAAGCAGCGTGCAGGCGCCTGCCACGACGAATATGGTTTCGACGCCAGCCTTGCCCTGGCGGGGGCGCCCGCTGCAGCAGGCATGCCGGTGCTGCGCTACCGCAGCAAGGCGACCTCGTTTCCGGGGCGTGTGTCGCGCTCCAAAGACTCGGTGGCGGCGAGGCCCCTGCGCCAGCGCGACCTGGTCACCGTGACTGACCCCCAATGCAGCTACCAGCGGCTGTACCGCTTTGACCCGCAGGCCCGCGCTTACGTGCCCGACACCCCCGTGCCCGACTGCTCGAACTACACCGTGCCGTGAGCATTGCATTGCCCGGTGCAGGCGTGTCCACCCCGCGCGGGCATGCAAAGACGCCCGGCGCCGGTCTGGTTCGGTAAGTCGCTGTGTACGGTAGCCAGGCGGGCCAGGGCATGCCGGTCGCCGGCAGGCTTTACGGCCTGTGCGCCGGCGCCCTGGCGCGTGTCAGAACCGTGCCTTGACGAACACGCTGGGGCCGGGCAGTTTGACGCGCAGGCGGGCGTCCACGTCGTCGTTGTACTTGAGGTCGATGTCGGTCACCCCGTACGAGACCACCAGCCCCACGTTCTTCACCGGGAACCACTCGACGCCCAGCGCGGCGTTGTAGATGCTGCCGTGGGCCTTGCCGCTTTTCTTCCACACGCCCGAGGCGTCGGCGAACAGGCGCAGGTCGGGCGTGATGGCGTGGCGCACGCCAAACTCCAGCAGCGGGGCGATGGCGTCTTCGCTCGCGTCGGCAGAGAAGCCGCGCGACTCGTTGCCCACGCGGGCGTTGCCGCTGGCGTTCACGCCCAGGCGGTAGTACGCGGCGCCGGCGCCCAGGCCCACGGCGGTGTTGCCCGAGCCCATCCACCACTTGTAGGCCAGCTTGGCGAACTCCAGCTCGGTCTGCAGGCGCACGTCGGCCGCGGCGGTGGTGGGGCCCTGGCCGTTGCTGCCGCCACCCAGGCCGAAGCTGCCGTTGGCGCTGTCGGACCAGGTGCGCTTGTAGCGGTAGTAGTCGAACGACAGGCCCTGGCTGTCGAACAGCAACAGCTCGGCCGATACGCGCGGCAGCGTGGCTGAGCCGGCCTTGAGGTTGCCGCCCGTGTCCAGCGTGCCGTACTGCGTGCCCACGCGGGTGCCGAACTCGGGCTTGACGTAAAAGCCGCCGGCAGAGATGCTGAACCGGTCCAGCGCAGGCGACACCTCGGCCCACGCAGGCAGCGCGCCCATGCCCGCGCCCACTACCAGGGCCGCGCCGGCAAGGGTGCGGGCGGTGACGGTGGCCCGGGCCAGATGGCCACGCGTGCTGGATGGGTTCGAATGCAGTGGGCTGTGGGTGGACACGGGTGCGGCAAGGGCGCCGCCGGAGACGGGGGAACGCATGGAATTTCCTCGGGTGGTGAAGGTTTGGAACAGTGAAATGAAGAAAGCATCAGGGAGCGGGCGGCGCAAGGCAGGGGCAATGCAATGGCAAGGCGTGGCGATACATGGCAATGGCAGTGCAGGCCTGCGGGCAACGCCCGGTGGTTTCAGATGCTTGCGCCGAATATACGTTTGCAACCACGGCATGCCCTGCAATTTGGGGCCTTGTCCTACAGCCCGTGCAACGTGATCTTGGCGCTTGGGCGGGGGCACGGCTGGGCACAGCGCGGCATGCCCGCCATGCAGGCATTTGCATCCGCAAGGCCGGTTCGAGAGGGCCGCGCGCAACAGCGCTGCGCGACAAAAGCGAGTGCAAAGTCAGCGACACCGACCTGCTGTACCAGCCAGCGCTGCGGTGGGTCGGCGCGGTCATGGCACCAGCCGCGTGGCCAGCATGGTCGGTGCATCCGCGGGCCGTTGGCCGGCATTACCTGCGGCGCGTCTGCCCCAGCGCCAGCGCCACGACAGCGATGCCGCCAGCGACGATCAACGCGTCCTCGATCAGGCCGCTGCGCGTTTGACCGATGTGTCTCATGGCGCTCTTTCTGGCATCCAGGGTGATGTATGCCAAAGGCACCGCGGTGGCCACCGCCACCAGTGCGCCGGCTTGCTCACGACCAGGCGGAGCCAGCGCCGCACCGGCGATTCCGGCGCTCATGACGCGCGCCAACAGGCCCAGGGCAACTGTCCTGTCGGGGGCCGTCTTCATCTTGTCACCGGCCAATTCTCCGGCCCCCATCGCTAGCGCGCCGTACTTGAACAAGGGGCGGTCCAGCAGTGCCAGTCTGCCGGGCGTGGAGTGGCCGAGCAGCCTGGCTGCCGACAGCGTGGCCATGGGTGTCATGGAGCGGGCACTCGCGACCGCTCCGATGAGCGCGGACCAGAGCAGGCTTGGCGTTTTCATGTGGTTTCCCCGTGGGTGATGCAGTGGACAAATCGTCAGTGACAACCCTCCATTACAGCTAGTTCTTGAACTCGCTGACGCCCGTAGGACAACGAGCCGCACGGGTACCGCCGAGCCCATCTACCAACACCTGCCTGTGCAGGTCGATGGTGGCTGCAATCGGCCCGCCGTCGGTTTCGTCCATGGGATAAGCTGGGCCGTCCATCCCCAAAATACTTGTCGCGGCCTGTCGATCTGCCGCATTGTCGTTCGTCGTATCCACAGGAGGCGGCAGGAAGAAGGGCGCACGCACCTTACGGGCGTCCCGCTTGCCCTCCAAAATAAATCATCCACCCAGGAGCCAGCCCATGCCCGCACCCAGCACCACCCCCGCCGTCAAAGGCCCCGCCTCGTACTTCCCCTCCATCGAGGCCAAGTACGGCCAGCCCATCAGCCACTGGATGGACGTGCTGCGCGCGGCGGGCGAGCGCAAGCACATGGAGTACGTCGCCCTGCTCAAGGCCGACCACGGCATGGGCCATGGGCATGCCAACGCGCTGGTGGCGGCGTTCCTGGCGCAGGGCAGATAGCAGGCCTGAAAAGGGGGCGGACACATCCCTCGGCCCTATGCACGGCCCGCGCCCTACTGCAGGTACAGGTGGCCTTCGAACGCCACGATATCGTTGGCAAAGCACGGCTCGCCCACGCGGTGGATGGCACGGCCTGCAATGCTGTCCGACAGGAGGCTGAAGTACTGCACCAGGTTGATGGCGTAGGTGCCCTTGGGGCTCACATTGCACTCGCCGCTCAGTTAGGGCTTGATGCCGTTCATCGGAAAGCCCACGAACAGGTAGTTGCCACGGTCTGCCGCTCCTTGTGCGCAGCAATGCGCGCAAGGGCCTGCGGCACATCGCCGGCCCCCAGGGCCAGCACGGGCTTGGGCATGCTGGCCCACCATTCGTCCTCGGCCTCCTTCTGGTCCTCGACTGGGTCGCTGCTGCCTTCCCAGAACACGGAGTGGGCCCATGTGCCAGCGCCGTCAATGAAGGTATAGGTGCTGTAGCCGTTCTCGTGCGACAGCAGATTTGCAGGGAGATTTCCAGCATGGGCGCGGGGGCGAAATGATTGATGACACGCCCTGGCTGGGCCAGCGGCGCACCCGATCTCGCGATGGCGCTGGACAAGTTGTCACTCTCACGGCACCACGGCCCCTTGCCGCCGAGCCTCCCAGCGTGCCAGGCCTGGCCACTCAATACGGCGATGGCCGATGGCATTGCTTGAGCGCAATGGCCTTGTCCGTGCCTTGCACCACGCTGTCGAGCGTGAGGTAATCGGTGGGGGGAGTGGTGCGGAAGTCCTGGTACAGGCGGCACAGGTATTCGCCCTTGCGCACCCACACTACGCGCACTTTGGTGCCCCCGTCCTCGATCTGATCGCCCCAGAAGGCGGTAAGGTCGCCGCGGCTTTCCTGGCGGTCGAACACGGTCTCCTTGTTCTGTGGAATGCTGTCCATGTACACGCCGCCGCGGCCTGAGCAATCGGCCGTGGTGAAGGCCACATGCCCATTGGACACGGCCACCCGAGTCTCGCTGCGGCGCACGATGCGCAGTTGGCTCAGCTGGCCTGGGTCGGGGAAGGAGGGGTTGCAGTACTCACCCGTCCAGTCGCCCTGGGGCAAGGCCCAGGTGGTTCTGGCGCAGGTTACCTGCACCGATTGCACGTGCGCGTTGCCCACCGGGCCGCTGGCGTTGGCCAGCGTGCAGACCTGGCCCGCGGGGTGCGACAGCACGCGCACCGCATAGGTGCTGCTGCCCGCCACCGGCGTGGCAAAGAGAAAGCGGCCGTTGTCCGTGAGCGCCAGGTCATCGCCCTGGTTGTTCTGCAGCACCAGCCGGCCACCGGGCAGCAGGCCCGTAACCTGGCCGCCCACGGTGTGGGTGCCGGCGGGCAGGGTCTCGCAGCGCACGGCCACGTCGGCTACGTTGGCTGCCTGCACGGTGCCCGTGCCTTGCGCCACGCTGCAGCGCTGCCCCGCGGGCTGTGACGAGACGGCGATGGCATAGGCACCGCCCGTGGCCACGCGCCGGCCCATCGTGAAGCTGCCGTTGGCGGCCACGGTCAGATCGTCGGCCCCCTGGTTCTGCAGCGTCAGGCTGCGCCCCTCGCCCACACCGCTAACCACACCGCCCACCGTGAAGTCGCCGACGCCCTCATCCCCGCCACCGCAGGCCACCAGCAGCAGCGGCAGTGCCAAGGCCAGGCAGGCCGTGGGCGTACGGCGGTACCGCGGGGCGGATGATGGGGATGCCATCGGGGGCTGGGCGCTGGAGGTCGTGGGCATGGTCGAACACCTTTCTGACAAGGCAGGTCAAGGACAAAAAGAATTACAAACAACAGACAGGCAAATAAACAGAAAAATCGCATCCGACATGCGCGCATGCGCGCATGCACGCGGCGCCGGGGGCGCGAGGGGCGGGCCATGCTGCGCAAGGAGGCGCCAGACAGGCGTTGCGCCGATCTTCATCGCGGCGCAGGGCGCTGTCTGTGTTGCGCATCACATGTCCAGGCGCCCACCCAAATAGGTGGCCGGGGCGGTCAAGGCGGCGGCAGGCGACCTGGTCCGGTCTGCGCGTGGCCCAGCAGGCTGTGGTTGCGCACCAGCGCTGCCAGCAGCTGCAGGGCCTCCTCCAGGTTCCAGTCTCGGTTCCGGTGCGAGGTGCTGCGCGCCTCGGTGCCGCTGGCGTGGTGCACCAACTTCACGCAGCTTCTCAAGTGCACGACCATGCCGGAGTCGATGGCGCCCTCGCGGCGAAAGTGCTCCACGGTGTAGTCGTGCGCTCGCAGGGTGATCTCGGCGGGGTCGAGCGCGGCGACGAATTGCGCCTGCACCCACTGGCAATGCCGGTCCGCCAGCAGTTGCGCGATTGCTGAGGCCATGGGCGCGTAGCAGATGTCTGCAAGGAACTTGATGGTGAGCTCCTTGCAGCGGCCGTCGGCGTGCAGGCGCTCGTCGATGACGTCGTAGGTGCGGCCCAGGCCCACCAGTTGGTGCAGCTCCGCGAAGAAGCGGTTCACCGGATCCCGCGAGCTGTCTTGCAGGGCGTGGCGGGTCCGCAGGATGAGGAATGCATCTGCGGCAGGGACCCGGCGAAGCTGCATGGCGGGGGCTGGCTTGCCTGTCCGTTCGTCCGGCTCCCGGTGGGTGGCTGCGCCCGGTCTACACACCCAAGCCCGGGAACACGGCCACCCGCTGGTCCCTGGGCTTGCGGAGCTGGACTGGTGCCGGGTGCGGACCAGCTCCCGTGCATCCTTCGCCATGCGGTTGCGTGTCCACGCCGGCCACGGCGAACACCTGGGCCCTGTCCTTGCTGTGCGACCTGAAACGCATGGTGAACCTTCCATCTGGATCAGCCCGCGTTGTAGGCAATGGCCAGTGGGCCGTCAAGGCAAGAATTGCGCGGTGCTGGTGGCGAGGACTGGGCGTCCAGGTTGCCCCCGCGCGCGGCCTCAACGCTGGCGCATGCTGCGTTTCATCCTGGTCCCTTTGGTTGCCTGGTCCTGGGCCTGCGTGCCATCGGCCTGGGACATGCGCTGGCTTGCGGCCCGGATGCTTTCCACCGTGCAACGGGCGGCCCGCAGCGCATCGAGTACCTGCGCTGGGACGTGCGCGGCCTCATCGGCGCCAAGGCCTGCATCGGCTGGGGCCGCTCGTTCGCCGAGATGGTGGATACCGTCCAGATGCGGGAGATACACACGGTGGCCGCGCCCTGAGAGTCGCAGGGGTTGGCCCCGGGGTGGACTTGGACTACCCCGGATCGGCCTCTTCTCCAGGCAGCGGCACCTGCAGCCCCGCCTTCAAGCACCCCAGCGACACCGACGTGCGAAAGCGCCGCACGTTGTCATCGCCCTCGAACAGCCGCCGCGTCAGCGCCTCGTAGTCGGCCATCGACGCCACGGTCACCACCAGCAGGTAGTCGGCCTCGCCGGTCACGCTGTAGCACTGCTGCACGGCCGCCTCTGCAGCGATACGGCTGCGCAGCGGGGCGGTGCGGTCGGGGCGCTCGTTCTCCAGATGCACCTCGACCATGATGGTCAGGGGCAGCCCCACCTTCTCGGGGTCGATCACGGCCACATTGGCGCGTATCACGCCGTTCTGCTGCAGCCGCTGGATGCGCCGCTGCACTGCGGGTGCCGACAGATGCACCGCTTGCGCAATCGCGCGCTGGGGCGTGGTGTTGTCGCGCTGCAGGATGCCGAGGATGGCCAAGTCGAAGGCGTCGAGGGCTGGAGTGGCGGGCATGGGGTGGTTCTGGACAGTGAACGAGCGAAAGTTGCGTGCAGGGCCTGAAATTCGAGCGAAAGTCCAAGCGCTATCGCACTATATTTTCAACCATGTCTTCCCTGTTGCACCGTTACCAGCGTTTTGTTCCCTTCCTGGCCGTGCTCGGCGCCGTCACGGCGCTGGGCGTCGGCACTTCCTGGGCCAAGCACTATCTGTTTCCGCTGGTGGGCGCGCAGGGCACCACGGCCGTGCGTGTGGGCTTCTCGGCGCTGCTGCTGATCCTGCTGTGGCGGCCCTGGCGCTGGCAGCTGTCGCGCACCGACCTGCGCGCCGTGATGCTCTACGGCGCCATGCTGGGCGCCACCAACCTCACGTTCTACATGTCGTTGCGCACGCTGCCCTTCGGGCTGGCGGTGGCCATCGAGTTCTCGGGCCCGCTGCTCATGGCCGTGCTGTCCTCGCGCCGCGCCATCGATTTCGTCTGGGTGGCGCTGGCCGTGGTGGGCCTGGGCATGCTGCTGCCCCTGGGCGGCATGAACGGCAGCACGCTGGACCCCACCGGCGTGGCCTACGCGCTGGCGGCCGCCACCTTCTGGGCGTTGTACATCGTGTTCGGCAAGCGCGTGGGGCATCTGCATGCGGGCCATTCCGTCTCGCTGGGCCTGGTGGCCGCCGCCGTGGTGGTGGTGCCCGTGGGCGTGGTGCATGCCGGCACCGCGCTGCTGTCGCCCTATGTGCTGCTGGTGGGCGTGGGCGTGGCGGCCGTGTCCAGCGCCATCCCCATCTCGCTGGAGATGATGGCCTTGAAGCGCCTGCCCAAGGAGGCCTTCGGCATCATGATCAGCATGGAGCCCGCCGTGGCCGCACTGCTGGCCCTGCTGCTGCTGGGCGAGGTGCTGAGCTTCCACCAGTGGCTGGCCATTGTGCTGATCATGTCGGCTTCGATGGGAACGGCGATGACGGCGAAAAGGCAGGTGCAGGGCAAGGCTGCGGCGCAGGAGGCGGTGGTTGCTTGACGGCTGCGGCGGCTTTGGCGCAGGTCACTCCACCCGCATCAGCACCTTGCCGATGGCCTGGCGGCCCTCCAGCGCGCGGTGCGCCTGTGCACCGTCGCGCAAGGCGAAAGTGTGCGCTATGCGCAACTGCACGTCGCCCGCCAGAATCCACTCGAACAGCTGCGCCGCACGCGCCCGGCGCTCCTGCGCGCTGGTGAGTACGTTCCACAGGTCACCGCCCACCAGCGCCAGTGAGCGGTCCATGAGACGGCGCGGGTCCACCGGCGCCGGGTCGCCCGCTGCCATGCCGTAGAAGACCACGGTGCCGCCGGTGCGCGTGGCCGCCATGCTGTCGGTCAGGGTGGTGCCTACCGAGTCGTAGACCACATCGGCCCCGCGCCCGCCGGTGAGCGCCTGCACGGCCTGAAGCCAGCCCTCGGTAGGGATCACCGCCACCACGCTGGGATCTGTACCCAGCACTTCGCGCACCGCCTGGCGTTTGGCCTCGGTCGATGCGATGGCGATGACCCGCGCGCCCAGGCGGCGCAGCATCTGCGTGAGCAGCAGCCCCACGCCGCCCGCTGCGGCATGCACCACGGCCCAGTCCCCCGCGCGCACCGCATAGCTGTCGCGGCACAGGTACTGCGCCGTGAGGCCTTGCAGCAGGCTGGCCGCGGCCGTTTCGAAAGAGATGGCGTCGGGCAATGGGATCAGCCGATCCATGTCCACCGCGCACAGCTCGGCGTTGGCAAACGGGCTGTCGGCAAAGCCCACGCGCTGGCCCGGCTGCAGGCCGCTGCCCGATGGGGCGCTGACCACCTCACCGGCACCCTCGTAGCCCAGGATCCAGGGTGGCGAGCCGGCCAGGTGGTAGTTGCCCTTGCGGCGGTAGATGTCCGCAAAGTTCAACCCCACCGCCCGCATGCGCACCAGCGCCTGCTCTGGGCCGGGGGCCGGGTCGGGGACGGCTTCATGGTAGAGAACATCGGCATCGCCGAACTGGTGGAAGACGAGTGCGTGCATGGACTGGACACCTTCTTGGATGGATTGATTCACTTGTTGCCCGATGAAGGCACCCTGCAGGACCAGCCAGAAGCTGCGGACCAGAAACAGCTATTTTTTCTACTGCCATTGGCTTCCGGGCTTCTCTGCGTGCCGCATGGCAGCATCACATACATAGCAGATCCTGGCATTCAGGTTAGCATCGGCATCCCGGCTCAGCGAGCCTGCTGTGCTGCATTCACTCAGTAGAAAAAATACTGCCATCACATGAACGCCAGCCACCACACGCCCTTGCATGAGCTGCCGTCCCTGAAGGCGCTGCGCGTCTTCGAGTCCGCCGCGCGGCACCTGAACTTCCGGCTCGCGGCCGAGGAACTGGATGTGACGCAGGGCGCCGTGGCGCAGCAGGTGCGTGCGCTGGAGGCAGAGCTTGGCATCCGGCTGTTCGAGCGGCATGCGCGCGGGCTGGCGCCCACCGAGGCCGGCAGCGCCTATGCGCTGCGCGTGCGGCGCGCGCTGGAGGAGATTGCCGACGCCACGCGCCAGCTGCGCCCCGGCGAGCGGCAGGTCACCATCAGCGTGGCACCGACCCTGGCCGCCAAATGGCTGCTGCCGCGCCTGCCGCGCTTTGCCGAGCGGCACCCCGGCATCGAGCTGCGCGTGCTCGCGACGGAGCGCGTGTCGCGCTTTCATGCCGAGGGCGTGGACCTGTCGATCCGCTATGGCCAGCCGCCCTTCGGGCCTGGGCTGAACGTGCAGCGGCTGCTCGTGACCACCTTGATCGCGGTGGGCAGCCCGGCGCTGCTGGCGGGCCCAGGCGCGCTGTCGGCCAAGCGGGTGGCCCGGCTGCCGCTGGTCCATGACGCGCATGGGTCCTGGCCTGCCTTCTTCGCCCACGCGGGCTTGCCGCCCCCGCAGCCCGGCGGCACGCGTTTCAACCAGACGGGACTGGCCATCGATGCCGCGGTGGCTGGCCAGGGGTTGGCGCTGGCCAGCCCTTTCTTCGTCGCGGCGGATCTGGCTGCCGGTCGCCTGCTGCAGGCGCTGCCGCAGGTGGCGCTGCGCACGGGGATGGACCACTACCTGGTATGGCCGCAGCGCCCCCGCAGCGATGGGCTGGTGCCCCTGGACGCGGTCGCCGCGTGGCTGCTGGAGGAAGCGGCTGCGAGCAGCGGTGGTGCACACGCCTGAGCCTGCAGTCCCTGCCCTGCCTTGCCATGGCCGCTCGGCGCGTCGCGCCCATCGGCATTTCGGTGTGGCCCTGAACGCGTCCTAGCGCAATTGGACTATGGACGACTGCCCGCGATCCCTGCAGCATCACGCACCATGCCAGCGCTCGAGGAATTGCAGCGCGGCACCCAAGGCGTCGTGACCTGTGTGTGCGCAGACCGGTTCGATGCACCACAACGGCAGCAGAGAACATGCACATGGGATTTTTCACGAAACTTCTGCAGATTCGCAGGGTGGCACGGTCCAGCGTTGACACGCCGTGGGACCTGGAGGACAACGCCAGCGAGCTGGTGCTGGATGCCGAGGCCGCCGAGCACCTGGTCATGGAGATGGAGATCGACGCCTGCATCGCCAGCCATGGGGCTTGGCGCACACAACTGGAGCAGGCGCTGCAGCAACAGATGCTGCAGCAGCAACCCAACCACAGGCGGCAGCAGAGTCCGCGGCCGTTGAATGGCGCGGAAGGCACGCTCGCGGCCGCAATGCCGCACCCCGAACTGCTCTGCGACGCGGCGCGTCCGTGCGCGGTGGCGCGCTGGCTGGAAGGCCCTGGGCAAGCACTCCATGGCAACCGCCAGGCCTTTGGCATGCTGGCGGCGCGGCACCGGTACTTTCACCAGCAGGTGGCGGCAGCGATCCGGCTGCACCAGGCGGGCGAGAGCATGCAGGCTCGGCAGATCGTGAACGGGGGCTGTGCCCATGCCTCCAACCAGGTGGTGCTGCTGCTCAAGGAGTTCCGCAAGGGGCCGTGGCGCTAAGCGCTCAATCTGTTGCAGACCTTGGTAGGCGGGTCCGGTCCGGCCAAGGGCCGGGGGGGGCCCAAGCAAGCCAGGCGAGGCCTTTCGTCACAGCGAGCGGGTTTAGGCGACGGAGCTATGCGCCTCTGCTCTTTACAGGTTCCAGCCGCGACGGCGCACCCCGCTCGCGCGCTGCTGGTCAGCGCTGGGGACGCCTGTCTCACACACTTCACTTCATTTGCAAAAGCGCGCGGAGTAGGGGTTGACCTCCGCTGTGCCGGCATAGGTGAAGGCGTACATCACCGAGTAGACCTGCGAGTTGAGCGTGAAGCCCTGTGGGTAGTAACCCAGCGCCAGAACGCGGCGGTCGGACAGCACGGTGCCAAAACCCAGGTAGTCGGGCTGGTAGCGCAGCGCCTCCAGGCTGAGGATGGTGGTCTGGCCCGAGATCATGTCCACGCGGTCGGTGCCGAAGCCAAAGCGCAGGGGTTCGATAAAGCGGCCGCCGCCGTTGTAGCACAGGTAGGTGCGCGCAGAGGGCGGGAAAGCGAAGTCCGCGGGGATGACCGTGGTGGGCACGGGCGCTGGCGTCGGAGCGGGTGTCGGCGCAGGCGTGGGGGCTGGCGCAGGCGCTGGTGCCGGTGGGGGTGGCGGCACGGGCGTTGGCGTGGGCGTGGGGGCAGGCACGTCCACGGGGGCCGAAGGCGTGTTCTGGTAGATGGTCTTCTGGTAGGTTTTGCCGGTGGCGGCCGACGAGTAGCCCGCTGTGACGATCAGCCCGGGAATGCCTGACACATCGAGCGCGCTGGTGATGGCAAGGGTCTTGCCCTCCAGCGCCACCGGGTTCGCGAAGTAGGGCACGGGCTTGTTGGCATCGCCCGCCACCCAGCCGGCCTGCGTCAGGTTGAGCAAGATGCCCGAGGTGGGCTCGGTGGCAGTGATGAAGTAGTTGCCCTGGCCCGCGTGCAGCGTGGAGGGCTTGAACACCGCGTCCAGCGTCAGGCTCTTGGCATCGCCCCTGACCTTGGCCTCGATGCGGTAGTGCTCGGGGTTGTACACGTCGCCCAGCGTGGTGCCGGTTGGCACGAGGATGGGGTCCTTCTGCCCGTCAATGCCCAGGGTCGCGTAGATGGTGCCGTCGTCGAACACCACGGCGGTGCTGCGGTTGCCCGCCGCGATCAGGGAAACGGCCTTGCCGTTGTTAGGAATGTTGAGTTGCCCTTCACCGTAGGCACCCCAGGCGACGACGGTGCCGTCGCGCTTGAGGGCCACGGAGTGCAGGCCCCCGGCGGCGATGGCCACCACATCGCTCAGGCCCACGGGCACATCGCTCTGGCCGTGATGGTTCTTGCCGAAGCCTACCACCGTGCCGTCTTTCTTGAGCGCCAGCGTGTGCATGTAGTTGACGGAGATGGCCACCACGTCCTTCAGCCCGGCGGGCACATTGGTCTGCCCGTCGCGGTTGGAACCCCAGGCGCGCAGCGTGCCGTCCTTGAGCAGGGCGACGGCATGCTCCTCGCCGGCGGCCACCGCCACCACATCGCGCAGGTCCGCGGGCACCTTGGCCGGCGGCTCGTCGCCCCAGGAGACGACCTGCCCGTCATCGCGCGCTGCCAGGTGGTAGCGGTTGCCCCCGGCGATGCTGACGAACCGGCCCGGGTACTCGCGCGCCAACACGGTCTTGGTGAAGCTGCCGATCCAGTTCTTATGCACCTCGATAGAGCCATCGGACTTGAGCAACATCGAGTCCCACGCGCTGTTGTCTATCTTCTCCACGCCACTGGTGCCCGGCTCGATCCACGGCGCGGTGCTCCAGCTCTTCTCGCCAAAACCCATCACCCGCCCATCGCGGCCCAAGGCCGTGTAAATGGACGAGCCGCCACTGATCGCCGGCTGCGCCGCCTGCGCCAGCATGGGGAACGC
Organism: Acidovorax sp. GW458-11-26-14-TSB4; assembly: GCF_059423865.1. Taxonomy (NCBI): domain Bacteria; kingdom Pseudomonadati; phylum Pseudomonadota; class Betaproteobacteria; order Burkholderiales; family Comamonadaceae; genus Acidovorax; species Acidovorax sp. GW458-11-26-14-TSB4. The sequence continues at coordinate 140,975 of NZ_JBWKYR010000002.1, read as the reverse complement.
AGCCAGGCAGGCCAGCATTACCAGCGCGCGTTGCAGGACCGGGGCCGGTTGGCGCAGGGCGGGGGTGCGATGGGGGGAAAGGCGCTGGGCCTGCCTCTGCGATTGCGTCTGCTTCTGTTGTTGTGCTTGCATGGCGTGGGGTGCCCCGGGGCAAGGGCACGGATGAAGGGTTCGGGTGGATTGCAATGGCCGCAGCATGCCCTGTTGTCGTCGTGTTCGGTTTGCTGGGCGCGCGGCGTCAAGGTGCAGGCGCGGCTCACTTCGGCCATTCCAGGCATCCCTCAATGCGCGTGGAAAGGGGGCGGGGTGGGGGCTATGTTCTGCGTGAGGGAACGTACCACATCCGGGGTGAGGGGCCAAGGGAAATTGGGGCGAGGGCTGCAGGGTGGTAGTGCTGGGGGATGGCCGGTGCACCCCAAGGCCAGTGTCAGCGGCTCATCCCACGAAGGAGGGACGTGGTCCCCTCGACAGGAATCGAACCTGTATCTAGCGCTTAGGAGGCACTCGTTCTATCCATTGAACTACGAGGAGGACGCAGGCGCGCATTGTAGGGGCAGTGCGGGGTGGTCCCGGCGATGCCCCGCTTTTTTGCCCGTGTTGCGCCGTCCCTCAGTCGTACTTCAACGTGTAGATGATGTCCACCGCACTCTGCGCCCCCGTCTGCCCACGCAGGGTCAGCCGGCGCGAGAGGTCGTAAAAGATGTACAGCGTGCCCAGCGTGCCCGACAGGCTGCGCTCGTACGTCACGTATAGGTCGGTGGACAAACGCTTGCCGAAGGTCAGCGCCGCGCCCGTGGCGTCCTCGCCCGCGCCGGGGCCCTTGAAGCCGATTTCGTCCAGACCCAGGCGGCTGGCCATGTTGGCGGTGGGGCCGGCGCCGCCGCCCTTGCGGCCGAGCAGGGCCAGCGCGGCCTGTTGCAGCACGGCGGCTTCGGCGCCGCCGGCAGCGGCGTCGCGGCCCAGCACCACCCACGAGAGTTTTTCAGCGTCGGGCAGGTCCGGGTCGGAGTACAGGCGCACGCGCGGCGCCAGCACCGAGCCGCTGACCTGCACGCCCGCGCGCACGCTGATGTTGGGGCGCAGGGCCAGGATGTCGAGAGAGGGGTTGTTGTACGGGCCGCTGAAGCGGATGAGCCCCGTCTCCACGTCCAGCATCTGGCCCCAGGCGCGGTAGCGCCCCTGGTCGGTGCGCACTTCGCCGATCACGCGCGGGGGCGCGCCGGGCACGGGGCTGCTGCGCACGTCCAGTTCGCCTGTGAGCCGCGTGGTGATGCCGTGGCCCTGCAGCGCGAAGTCGTTGCCCAGGTTGAGGGTGATGGCGATTTCGGGCGGCTTGGCCGTGGTGGGGGCCGTGCTGGCGCCGGCCGGCTGCTCGGCGGCCTGGTTGGCCTTGGCGATGGCTTGGGCCTTGGCCTGGGCCTCGCGGTCCTTGGCGGCGGAGCGCACCACCACGTCGCTGCCCAGGCTGGGCGCGCTCTCGTCGGGCAGGATGATGGTGGCGCGGTCGGTGGTGAGCTTGCCGCGCACGCTGAACTGGCCCTGCTGCAATTGCGCCTGCACCTTGCCCGACACGCTGACCTGCCGGTCGGCCCGCGCCAGCACCTGCAGGGCCTTGGCCTCGGCCTCGAAGTTCATCGCTATGCCGGATGCCTTGTTGTCGCTGCCTGCCGCTGCCCAGCTCACGCGGCCCGTGCCGCTGAGGGTGCCCCCATCCTGCGGGGCGCTGGTGCGGTTGCCGCTGTAGCCGGGGATGCGGGCCTTGCTGCCCGTGCCGCCGCGCAGGCGGAACTCGGTGATATCGAGCTGGTTGCCGTTGAGCGCCGCGCGCAGGCGCCCGCCCTGCAGGTCCACCCCGTCGAGGATGGAGCGCACGGCAAGCTCGTCTGCCCCCAGCGTGCCGGCCCAGCGCGGCGCGGCGCGCGTGCCCGACAGGGTGGCGTTGGCGTCCAGCGTGCCGCGCACGCGCCAGCCCGGTGGGGCCAGGGCGGACCACACGCCCACATCGGGCAGGCGGGCGCGCAGCGTGCCGGCCAGCGGTGCATCGGGTGCCAGCGTGGTGGCCGCCAGCGTGCTGGCCAGGGTGAGGCGGGTGCTGGCGGTGGCGTCCACCTCGCCGGCGCGGGCGCTGGCCCACACCAGCCTGGCGCGCAGCGCGTCGCCCTCGGCCTCCACGCTCAGCTCGGCCTGGCGCACGCCGGCGGCGCTGCTGCTGCCGGGCTCTTCGGTCACGGTGGCTGTGGGGCTGCCGGCGCCCGCGCCCTGGCCGCTGCTCTGCACGGTGGTGATGGTGGCCTGGTCCACTGCCAGGATGCGCAGGTCGCCCGAGGCGCGGCGCACGCTGGCGCTGGCGCGCAGGGGGCCGCTGGTGGTGTCCACGTTCCACTGCCCGTCGAACACGATGTTGCCCGCCAGGCCCAGGCGGGCCAGCAGGGGCTGCTGGGCGGGCTTGCCGGTGGCGGCATCAGCAGTGCCCCCAAAAGCATCCACCCAGGCCATGGGCAGACCCTGCAGGCTGCCCTGCGTTTGCAGGCGCAGCGGGCCGCCGCCACCGCCCGCATAGCTCACCGGCTGCCAGCGCAGGGTGACGGTGCCCGCCACCGGCCCGGTGATGCGTGCCTGCCCGGCCGATGCCTGCACCGACAGGGCCGCGCTGGTGTTGGAGGGAGCAGTGCCGGATGCTGCCGGGGCAGCGGGCGCCGGCGTGGCCGCGCCCATGCGCAGCTTCACCGTCACCGGCTCGGCCAGCTGCACGGCCCAGGGGCCGGGCAACCGCGTGTCCTGCGCCTGCAGGCGCAGCTCGGTCACCTGGGCCTGCCATTCGTTGGCGGCGTTGGTGCCGCCGGCCAGGCGTGTGCGCACGCTGGCGCGCTGCGTGCCGGTGCGGGCCTCGCCGTCCAGTGCCAGCGTGGCCTGGGCTAGCGAGCCTGCCAGCTCGGCATTCACGCTGCGCAACTGGATGTTGGACATCGCACCTGCGCCGCCTTGGCCCGGGGGCAGGGCCACGTCGAGCTGCGGCGTGTTCAGGCGCGCCTGCAGGGTGAAGGCGTCCTTGCCGGCGGCACCTGCGGGGGGCAGTGCCTTGCCGGCCATCACGGCTTCAATCTGGCGCTGGGCGGTCTGCCAGCCCCCGCTCCAGCGCGCATTGAGCTGGGCCTGGCCCTTGGCGGTGATGCCCTTGGCCGCATCGGCCATGCCCGGCAGGCTGGCCAGCCAGGCCTGGGTTCGCTCGGCATCGGCCAGCTGCACCTGCAGTTCGCCCGCGCCCTTGGCGGGCGCGATCTGGCCGTTGGCGTTGACGGTGGCGCCGGGCACGGTGGCCTTCAACTGGCCCTGTGCCGACTGTTCGCCCACGGCCACGCGCAGCTGCGTGGCCTCCACCTTGGCCTGCAGGGCGTCGAGCAGCAGTTTGTCCAATTGCACCGTGCCGCCGCCCACTTGGGCCAGGTACTGGCCCTGCGCGGTGAAGGTGTTGATGCGCAGCAGCGGCGCGGTGGCTTTGCGGCCCTTGGCGGGTGCAGTCGATGTAGCCGGCTGCGCCGGGGCATTGCCCGTGGCGCGGATGTCCGCCGTAAAGCGCACGGCCTGGTCGGCCTGGCCCTGCGCGGTGATACGCCCGCCCAGCGGCGCGGCCGCCAGTGCCGTGTGCAGCGCATCGGGGCGCAGGTTGCGCAGATCGGCCTGGCCCTCGGCCGCACCGGTGGCGGGGGTGAACTGGCCCTTCAATGCAATGGTGCCCGCGGCCTTGCCGGTGCCGATGGTGGCGTTGGCCTCGGGCACATCCCAGCGCGTGCCGTCAAAGCCCGCGCGCGCCTGCAGCGCGGCCAGAGGCAGGTGCCGGGTGTCCCAGGGGCCGGGCAGGTCGTTGCGCAGGTCGGCGGCGATGTTCCAGCCGGCGATGGCGGAGGGGGCTGGGGGTGAAGAGGGCGTGGCTGGCGTGGTGGGGGCCGCAGGTGCTGCCGTGGCAGCGCTGGCATCCACCGGGTCCACCTTGACCGTGCCATGCAGCAGCGTGCGCGGCGCCTGCGGCCACAGGGCCGCCAGGTCCAGCGCCTTCAGCGTGGCCTGTGCCTGTTTGAGCGGCTGGGGCACCCAGGGGAGGATGGTGGCCTGCACGTCGGCCTGCATGGGCTCGGCAGGGGCCGTGGCATGGGCGGGCGCGCTGGCCTTGGCGCTGGCCGAGGTGCCCTTGCGGGCGGGGGGGGCTGCGGCCGATGCCGCCGGTGCCGATGCCGCGGGCGCTGCTGCCGCCACCACCACCGGCTTCAACTGCGCCGCCGCCTGCAGTTGCGCCGCCGCCGTGGCCAGCGTGCCCTGCACGGTGGCGTGCGCGGCCACCCGCAGCGGGTTGCCGCCGCCGGGGGGCGTGGTCTGCACAGTGCCGTCCAGCGTGGCGTCGATGGCCATGGGCGCCAGGGCCTGCAGCTTGACCTGGGCGCTGTAGCGGCCCTGGGCCAGCTCCACGTTGTCGATCTTGAGGTGGTGCTCAGTGCCGTCGTAGCGGTAGTCGCCGACCAGGCGCTGGGCCTGCACGGCGGGCTCTCCGGCCAGGCTGATCTGCTGCTCGGGCGAGCCCGCCCACTCCAGGCTGTCCACCTGGAAGGGCACGGCCACCTGCACGGGCAGCACCAGCTGCGTGAGCGGCTTCACCGGTTCGGTGCTGGGCGCCGTGGCCTGGGGGGTGATGCGCACGCGCGATGCATGCACCTCGCCCAGCTCCACCTTGCGGCTGAGCAAGGGCGCCAGCTGCCAGCCGATGCGCGCACCGTCCACCTCCACCACCATGCCCGGGCTGCTCCAGCGCAGCCAGCCAATGCTGCCGCCCGTGCGCAGCGAGCCCGTCACGTCGCGGCTCTCCAGCTTCTGCTCGGCCGGCAAGTACTGCGCCGCGCGCGCCAGCGCCAGGGCCAGCGAGGTGCTGCTGCCGGCCCACCACCACACCGCGCCAGCCACGGCAAGCACCAGCGCCAGCAGGCCCAGCAGCAGCCACACCAGCACGCGCAGCCAGGTGCGGCGCCGGCGCGGCGGTGGCGGCGGGGCCGACGAGCCGGCGCTGAAATCGGGCGAAGGCTTGGCAGCGGAAGAGGGCGGTTTGCGAGAGGGCATCAATCAGAAAGTCAGCGAATCAGGAGGGAGCAGGAAAACAGGGGGCCGTGCTGGCCGCGTCAGAACGTAAAGCCCAGCCGCAGGTGCAGCCGCAGCTCCTTGGCCTGCACGCCATAGGCCAGGTCGGCCTGCAGCGGGCCCACGGGGCTGCGCCAGCGCACGCCGGCACCCACGCCCACGCGCGGGTCCAGGTCGCCCACCTTGTCGGCCACGGCACCGGCGTCCACGAACAGGGTGCTCTCCCAGTCCGTCATGGCGCCCTTGTAGACGATGGGGCGCTGCCATTCCAGGCTGCCCACGGCCATGTAGCGGCCGCCGTAGAGCTGGCCGTTGTCGGTGCGCGCACCGATCTTGCGGTAGCCGTAGCCGCGCACTGTGGTGTCGCCCCCGGTCAAGAAGAGCTGCGTCACCGGCAACTGCGCGCCCTCGCGCGCCAGTACCGCGCCACCCTCGGCGCGTACCGCCAGGCGGGCTGCGCGCGAGGTGCCGTCCTCCGCCTCCACGCGGCCCGCGGCAATGAAGGTCTGCCAGCGCAGCAGCGTGCGCACAAAGGGGTCGCGCTCGGGCGTGAGCGTGGTGCCCACGCCCAGCTCGGCCGCAATGCCATGGCCGCGCGTGGGGGCCGTGTTGTTGTTGAAGTAGCGGCCCGTCCAGCCGTAGTTGATACTCACTGCCGTGCCCGAGGGCGGGGCGTTCAGCCCCTGGCTCTTGGCATAGTCGTACTGCAAAAAGTAGTTGCGGTCGATGTTCTTGGTGCTCTTGCTGCGGCCACCGCGCAGGCGCGCGCTGTTGGTCTCGTAGTCGCCCGTGTCTTCGCGCTGCACCTGCCCGCCGGCAAACCAGCGCCAGCCGTTCTCGCCGGGCAGGTCGGTCCATTCGGTGCTCAGCAGCTTGTTTTTGCGGTCCAGCGACAGCTTGCTCACCGCGCGCCAGCCCAGCAGCGGCATCTTGTTGTGGATGTGGTCAATGGTCAGCCGCGGCCCGCTGTCGGTGGACAGGCCCGCGCCGAAAACCACCTTCTGCAACTGCGCCTCGCGCACCTGCGCCACCACGGGTGCGGCCAGCGGGTCGGTGCCATCGGTGTCCAGCGTGAGGAACACCGCGTCGTAGTATCCGCTGCTGGCCAGGCGCAGTTGCGCGTCCAGCAGCTCCGTCTCGTCGTAGATGGCGCCCGTGGGCAGGCGCGCCAGGCGGCGCGCGCCGTCGGGGTCGTAGCGCTCGTTGCCCTCCACGCGCAGCGCGCCAAAGCGGTACAGCGGGCCCGTGTCATAGGCCACGCTCAGGGCCGCCTCGTGCTTGTCCGCATCCACCTCGGCGCGGCTGTTGGTGATGCTGGCCGTGGGGTAGCGGCGCACCTGTAGCTGGCGCAGGCCATCGCTCTTGGCCCCGTCCCACGCCGACTGGGTGAAGGCCCTGCCCGGCGGCAGCCCCCAGCCGTTTTGCACGCGCCGCAACTGGCGCGCGCGGCCCTCGCCGTCCTGCGCGTTGCTGATTGCTTCGGCAAAGGTGATGTCGGCCTTGGCGATGCGCGTCTGCGGCCCGGGGTCCACCGTCACCACCACCGTGCGTGGCGCCAGTTTGGCATCGGGCGTTTCGGTCATCTCCACCGTGATGGCGGGTGAAAAATACCCCAGCGTGCCCAGCAGCTCGCGCGCATTGGCATCGGCCGCGCCCAGCAGGCGCTGCAGCTCGCTGGCCTGCAGGTCGGGCAACTGGCGAAAGCGCTGCAGCTCCAGGTGCTTCTCCAGCGTCTCGCGCACCGTGTCAGGTGCGCGCACCTGCACGTCGAACGAGGGGCTGCCGTCGCTGTCCGCCGGGATGGGGCTCGACGCCGCATCGCGCGGCGTATTCGCATCGTTACCGCGCCCGGGCAGCAGGCTGCAACCCTGCAGCAGCAACAGCCCCGCAGCACTGCAAAGCAGCAACGCCGGCCATCGGGCCGGCGTTGGGGAATGGGCAGTGGGCGGCAGGTGGCTACGGGACACGGCAGGCGGTTTGGGTTGGGGTGGACGACGGGTCATGGTACGGCACATGCAGGCTCGCGCCCCGGCGCCGGGATCGCCACAGGGGGCTGCCTGCGAAGGCCACACTATCGCCGCAAAAACCGCGTTCCCTTGTAAGACAGATTCCCGCAGCGTATCGGGGTGTGTCTGGTGGAAGCGAGAGGACGCTGCCTGGCCGAAAGCGACTGCGCAGATGCTCCATCAAACCACCACCCATAGCGTCACCCCCATTACTGCGCCTGCCAGCAAGGCCGGCGCAGCCACCGACCAGTCCTGCGTGGACGGTACGCTCGCCCCGAAGGCCGACGCTGCCAGCCAGGCATGCAGCCAGTACATGGCGCCAGACCCGGCCGCAGGCATGAAGGTGGTGGCCCACCAGAAGCTCAGCGGTGCCAGCGCCACCGGCGCCAGCGCAATCGGCAACGAGCGCAGGTACCCCGCCTGAAACCGCACCGACCCCAGCCGCCAGCCCCCGTGCGTGCGCACCGGCACCAGGTTGGGCATGGTGGGCCGGGCGCCCAGCAGCGCTGCCACCGTCCAGTGCATGGCCTCGTGCAAGGCAGTGCCCGGCAGCACCGCCAGGCAGTATGTCCACATGCCGATGTGCACGCACAGGCGTTGAAAGAGCAGGATGCCGCCCAGCACCAGCCAGTCCCTGGTGTCCAGTGCGTGCGCGCGCACGCTCGCCCAGGCCAGTGGGTGGGTGAGGGCATCGGTGATCCAGGTGGTGCTGCTGCTGTCCATGTGGGGGCGGTCCGTCGATCCATCGTTCGTTCGCTCATTCATTCATTCATTGAGCAAGGAACAGGGCGCGCCACGGGTGGGCACCCAGGGGCGATTGTCACGATGAAATCGGGGGCGCGTGTCGGATGGGATGCCTTGTTGGCCGCTGACGTACCGCACGCTCGCCTGCAACCCCAGGCCCCCGCTATAGTTGTCGGCACCGCCCCGCAGCCGGGACTGTGCCCCGGGCGCCCGGCGGCTCGTACGCCGCGCACACCGAAAGGAGCACCCCATGGGACGCCTGACCTTCAGCATCAACCTCACCCTGGACGGCTGCGTGGACCACCAGGAGGGCATTGCCGACGACGAGACGCACGCCTTCTTCACCCACCTCATGGACACGCACGGCGCCATGCTGTGGGGCCGCGTCACCTACGAGATGATGGAACACTACTGGCCCGCAGTCGCGCGCGGCGAGGTGGAGGATGCGCCACCGGCCGTGCGTGAGTGGGCGACCAAGCTGCAGGCCAAGCCCAAGTACGTGGTGTCCTCCACGCGCAAGGATTTTCCGTGGGCCCACAGCCACCTGATCGCCGGCGGCGACGACCTGCGCGCGGGCATCCAGGCGCTCAAGGACGCAACCCCGGGCGGTGTGCTGCTGGGCAGCGGCAAGCTGGCCACCGTGCTCGACCGGCTGGACCTGATCGACGAGTACCAACTGCTCGTGCACCCGCGCATCGCCGGCCACGGGCCCACGCTGTACCAGTGCGGGCTGCCCGCCGCGCGGCGGCTCGCGCTGGTCTCGGCGAAGCCGCTGCGCTGCGGCGCGGTGGCTGTGCATTACCGGCGGGCGGGGTGAGGCGGTTCGGGCCTGGCGCCGGCCAAAGCGGCTGGACACCCGCATGCTGCGGCCCAAGGGCTTCATCAGCGTTGCGCAGAATCGCCTGTTTGGGTGACAGGGCGCACGGCCGCCACCCGCTAGACTTGTGCCATCGGGCCATGCGCAGCCGTGCCCGGTACGGCAACAACTGGTACGGCAGCCGGGGTGAATGGAACCATGAATTTGATTGCTCGCACTTTGACGGTGACCGGTCTTCTGCTGTTGGCATGCTTCGCTGGAGCGGGCAATGCGCAGCCGAACCCGGTATCGCGAAACCAGATCACAGACGCCGTCGAGCTCGCATTGCCCAGCGGCTGGCGGGTTGCTACCCCAAAGCAAGTCGTCAACTTCGAGAGAGAACGAAAAGACATCTACTCCCGGGCTGGGTTGGATCCCAAGGTCAATCCCGGTGATACGGTGACGTTCCAGGCGGAAAAATCGGAGGGAGCTGATTCGATCATGCTTGGCGTGACAGTCATGCCGGGAGAGGCATCCCACGCAGAAGTCGCCCAGCTGTCCGAGCAACGGATTGCGCGGATTGGCGACGCCTTCGCGCAACAGTTTCGCACCATGGCAGCGTCCGCCGGAGTCACCAATGTCGTGTTCACGCCACCGGTGCTCCAGCGCGTTGGCGACAAGCTCGCGATCGGATACTGGAATACGTTCACCACGGCCGACGGGGTCAAAAGGACTGGCGTCAAGTACCACGTGTACATGCGAAACGCGACGGTCGTGATCTCGGCGACGGGGGCCGATTCCATCCGCAAGTCGCTGCGCGACGAAGCCAGCACCTTGATCCAGGGGGTTCGGCTGAATGAACGTTGACAGGGATCCCCATGCCTATGGCCGCCTCGGGGCCCAAGCGGACCGCCCGGCCCAGATCGCATCAGCGCACGGTTGCACTGGCACCGTTGCCTGACACGGGCGTGGCGTGCTCTCGCAAGCAGTTGCAGATCCTGTTCAGGTCACTCTGCGGATCCCCCTTGCCGCCGCGCGCGCGGCAGTGCACAGCACAAAGAAGACGTGCCGTCATCAGCTCCACACAGCGGCCGTGAATGATGTGTGCGATTGAAGAAGAAAAGAAAGACGGGAAGTAGACAGGGAGCTTCACAACCATGGCGATAGTTAGCAAAACCACCGTGGCCGCACTGGCGGTCGCGTGCATTTCCACGGGCTGTGCCATCGTGCACCGGCCCTACGTTTCTCCGGTGGCGAGCGCGGCCACTGCGCAGTTGCGCATCGTGGACGACCAGAACCGGGTGCTGATGCCGCCCAGGACCATGATCTCGACCTTCGACGATCCGCAGTCGTGCACCAACCGGTTCTGGCTGCAAAGCGGTGGACCGCAGCCGGGGATGGTGACGGCGGCATCGGCCACGATCCCTGCGGGCAAGCCGTTCTCGGTGGCCATTCACCACCTGGAGGGTGCGAAGTTCTGCGTGCCGGTGCTCCAGTTCACGCCCATTGCAACACGCCACTACGTGGCGCGGCTGCATGTCAACCCGGAGTCGTGTGTCGTCAGGCTGGCATCCACCGCCACCGACGAACGCAAGGACGAACGGCCAGAGCCCTACCAGAGCATGAAGTTCTCCAATGGCCTGTCGGAGGAAAGCAGCTTCTGCAGGCCCAAGTGATGACGGTGCTGCGTGGCGGGGCCTGGGCCGCTCAAGCACCGGCACGGACAACGCCGCGCCATCGCAAAATGCCAAGGCAAAAGAAAAAAGCAGCCTGAATGGGCAGGGGCCCGGGTGAGCCCGGCGGGACCCGACAAAAAAGAAAGAGGGAGGGATGATTGATGGAAAACAGATTCGACGTGACGGGGCGCATCGATCCATTGCTGGACGATGCCGGGCTGGGCAACATCCAGTTCCTGCAGCGCAACCGGGCCGAGCCCGCGTCGCTGCTGCTGCGTATCGCCACCTTCCTGGTGGTGGGCATCTACCTGGCCATGATGGCCTTTCTGGCCCTTGCCAAGGGCGGTGGCGCGCCGGAGATGACGGGGGCCATCATTGGCGCCCTGGTCGTCGTGATGGTGCCGATGTGGCTCACCGGGTGGTGGAGCGAAGACTTGAAGCAGCGCCGCCGCTTCCAGATCGTTGCCTGCACCGCCGTGGTCTTGATCGCGCTGCAGGTGGTGGGCTACCTGAGCGTGCGCGGCACGCTGGCGGACTGGGCGCGCGGTGGCGCCCCCGCGTCGGCACAGTCGCTGCGCGACCGCGCCCTGGCATGCCAGCAGCGGGGCGACCTCGCGTGTGCCGACGAGGTCTGGACCCGCTACCTGCAACTGCGCCCTGAGGACAGCCAGGCACGGGCCACGCTGGCCGCCGTGAAGAACCACCGCGACGACCACGCAGGCGCGGTGCGCGAGTTCGAGCGCTCCTTCAGCGAGGGCCACGGTGGCTACGACGTGTTCACCTACTACGCGCGCAGCCTGGTACGGGTGGGCCGCCAGCAAGACGCCATCACCTGGTACTACCGCGCGCTGGCCGTGGTGCCGAACCTGGTGGACGTGCGCCGCGAACTCTCCAAGCTGCTGGTTGGCCAGCAGCGGCACTACGAGGCGCTCTCGGTCCTGCAGGCACTCGATGCGCACAACGAAGCCGCGGGCCGGCCGGCCAACTTCACGGCAGAACGCATCTCCATCGAAGACGCGATCCGCACCGCGCAGGGTTCATCGCCCGCAGCAGGTCCTGCCACCGTGATGCGCATCGCCGCCATGGGCGGGCACTACTTCGCACCCGTCACCCTTGGCTCGGCCCGGCCGGTGCCCTTCATGGTGGACACCGGCGCCACCCTCGTCAGCATGAGCACCCGGATGCTGCAGGACAGCGGCGTGCAGTACCGCGTGCTGCAGGAGCAAGCGGAAGTTCGCGTGGCCGATGGCCGAAAGATCCAGGCGAAGGTCGTGCTGCTCGACGGGCTGCAGATCGGCCCCCAGGTGCTGCGCAACGTGCGTGCCGTCGCCTGCCAGGACTGCGCGTCGCTGCTGGGCATGTCGGCACTGAACCAGTTCGACCTGCAGTCCGTGAAGACGGACAACGTCGAAATGCTGTCGCTGGTGCCGCGCAGCTGATGGACCACCTCGCGGGTCCGCAGGCCTGCGGGCCCGTGCATGGCGATGTACGGCGCGGCTATGAAAGCGCAGGGGGCTCGCCTTGTGCGCAAGGATGCCCTGTTGCCTGCCTGGATCACTGAGTCCGGAAGTGGAAAAAGAGGGCTGCGCCCAGCATCGCCAAACCGGGCAGCAAATTCCCCAACCAGATGGATGCCCGCGAGGTGGAGCGGCTCATGTAGCGCGATTCAGCCAGCAGGTAGGCATGTCCCTCTGGGGTCAGCAGCCACCAGATCATCACCCCGCCGCCGGCCAGGCACCCGATGCCTACCGCTGCAAGCAGCGCAATGAAGATGCTGCCCGTGGCACTTGCCGCCGGCACGATGGCAAGCACCGCCACCAAGGCCGTAGCAGCGGCCTGCCATTTCTCTGCGCGCGCAAAAGCGTCCATCGAGCACTCCCGGAAGGTCGGAACCATAGAAGGTCACCGTATAGGGTGCAAAGGCTAAGCCAAAAATCAGAGAGATGCACTACATGGATGACCGGACACCGTCCTGCAGGCCGCCATGGGTTTTGTGCTCTCTGCGGAAGAATACCGCGCGGATAGTGATGAAAGCCCCTAGCAAGCCCAGCAGCAGCCATGCGAAGACAGGGCCCCAGCCGTTCTGGATGGCCGTGTACTTGCGGACCTTTTCTTCGTAGTGGAACCAGGTCTTCTCGGCGTTGGACAACTCGTAGCACAGGTCGCCCCCGCCCTTGGATGCGGGCGCCATCAGCAGCGTCACCTGCTGGGTGCGCAGGTGCTCGGCGTGCCGGGCGTTCGACTCCACATCGTTCTCGTCGAGGCAGTTGGACGTCGAGGACGAGCCGAACGCGCAGCTGCATTTGTGGACCACCCCGTCCGCACCGCGCACCCGGGTTGCATACTGCGACCGCTTGCTTGGCCACGTGTCGTACTGCGCCAACAGCCGCCCCTCCACGCGAGTCAACTGGTCCTTGGGGGGAATCTCTACCAGGCTCGATTGCATGCCGTAGAAAGCCACGAGCACCGCCAGCACCAACAGAACGCACTGGATGCCGCCCACCAGAGGGAACACCAGCCAGCCCAACCAGCCCAGCAGGCTGCCGATTTTTCCCATCACCTTCTGCACGCCTTGCCCCCTCTCTTCACTCTCTTCACGACATTGTTTCAGCGAGGCACTTTCCCCCTCCGGCATGCAGGGTCAGCCGGCCAGCCATGCACTCAGACCGCCGCAGGCCCCAGCAGGATCCTCGTTGATCAATCAATCAATACGATGGCGGCAGCGCCGCCAGGTCCGGCCCCAGCGCCAGCACCTCGCGATAGCGCCCCGCGCTCAGCATCTCGTCCACGTCGCTGCCATAGCCGGGGAACAAGCTCAGACCCTCCAGGCGGGTCGCATGGGTCAGGTGCGGGTCACCCGCCTTGCGCCCCGCAGGGCCGTCGTCATGCAGCGTGGACACGCAGCCAGGCAACGATGTCCGCCGTCACTTCGTCGCGGTTCGTCTCGTTCAGGATTTCGTGGCGCGCTGCCGCGTACAGCTTCACGGTCACATCGGCCATGCCGGCATCGCGATAGCGCTGGCCCAGCAGCTCGATCAGCGCACCGCCTCCGGCCAGCGGATCGGCGTCGCCCGAGGCGATCAGGAGTGGCAGGTCACGGCGGATGCCCGCCAGCAACGCGGGGTCCGCCAGCCGGGCGGCGGGGGCGAAGAGCGACGGGATCACATCGTCCGGCACCTCCCACCCGCACCAGGGGTCGGCCACATAGGCATTGACCTCCGCGTCGTCCCGCGACAGCCATTCATACCCTGTGCGGTGTTCAAAGCCGGCATTGAAAGCCGCGAGCCCCGCTGGCGCGTCTGCCGGGGCATTGGCCATGGCAGCGGCCAGCGCGTCGAGCGCGGTGGAGCCAGACAGAATGACCCCTGCCCATGTCGATGCGTGGTCCAGCAGAGCGGCCTGCGCCGCAAACGACCCCATCGAATGGGCAAACAGAAACACCGGCAGGCTGCCATGCTGCGCCCGCAGTGCCGATCCATACTGGGCCACATCGGCAATCAGCCCGCTGAAACCCGCCGCACCGAAGTCGCCCAGGCGCCCCCCGGCGGTACGCCCGTGCCCACGGTGGTCCACCGCGTGGACCACGAACCCCGCGGCATTGAGCTGCCTGGCAAAGCGGTCATAGCGTTCACCGTGCTCAGCCAGTCCGTGGGCAATCTGCACCACTCCAGCCGGCTGGCCCGCAACATGGGCCCAGGTGTAGGTCGTCACCTTGGTGCCGTCTGCGTTGGAGAGGAAGTAAGAGGTGGAAGTGCTGCTCATGCTTTTATTCTGACACGCAGGAGGTTGGGGCCCAAGGGATGATTGGCTGGTGGGCCAGGGTGGGCAGGCGCCCACTCTGGCCGTTGAAATCGCTGGCATCGCCTCCTGGCGTCCCCCCTTCAATACACCGGCCAGGGCGCCGCCAGGTCCGGCCCCAGCTCCAGCACCTCGCGAAAGCGCCCTGCGCGCAGCATCTCGTCCACGTCGCTGCCGTAGCCGATGAACAGGCGCAGCCCCTCCAGGCCCGGGCCGTCCAGGCGCGGCAGCAGGGTCAGCGGTTGGGACTGCGCCTCGCCAGTGAGCTGCACGTTGCTGGCCAGCGCCGGCACGGGCCAGCGCAGCGGGCCCCAGTGGCCCTGCGCGTCCATCTGCACCCAGGTGCTGCCCGGGCCCGGCACGCCCAGGGTGGCCAGGGCGTACAGGTTGGCGCTGGCGGGAGTGCCCGCGCTGCCAAACACCTCGCCCTTGAAGGCCAGGCTGCGCGGGCTGCCCGCCAGCTCCATGTTCACGCGAAACGGCGGTTGCCGCGCATCGGTGGTGCCCACCGTGGTGGGCACGTTGGGCGTGGCCGGGTCCAGGTCCAGATCGCCCCGGCCGGCCTGGCCCGCCACGGGGATCGGCTCGGCCGCGCTGGCATAAGCGCCCGTGCCCAGCTGCCCGTAGCGGCCCTGGCCCAGGGCCCACACCGTGCCATCGGCCAGGCGCAGGTGCACCGAGCCGCCGCGCTGGGCGAAGATGCTGGTGAGCTGCTTGTCCTCGTCCATGCCCATGGCCACCTCCACGATGGGCGCATGCATGCGCAGGCGCCGGCCCAGGTGGTTGTTGAACAGCTTGCCATAGCACTGGGCCGTGCCGTCCTGCAGCACCGCGCAGGCATTGAACTCGCCGCCGTAGATGGAGACTGCCTTGCCCGGCAGGGGCAGCACCCTGGGCTCCATCACCAGCCAGTCGGCCACGGGCAGCGCGCCGCCATCTACCCCACCGATGCCGTTGTTGCGGCGCTGGCCCCAGAACCACACCTGGCCCGCTGCGTCCAGCGCGTACGAGGCGCCGTAGCCATCGTCCACCGTGGCCACCTGCACGATGGTGGCGGGCAGGCCCAGCACCTTGCGCGGCGTGCGCAGCCATGCGCCGACCGTGTACAGGTCGGTGCCCGCCGGCAGGTAGCCCGCGCCGCCGCTGCTGCCAATGCGCCACACCGACCCATCCACCCCCAGAATGAGCCCGTGCCCATTGCCGCCCACCGCCACATCGCGCGCCAGCGGCATCCCCGACGATTCGCCCACGATCACCGGGCGCATGTGCGTCGCGATGGCCACGCCCCAGCCGCCCGAGCTCCACACCTTGCCATCGGCATCCACCGCCAGCCACTGGCCCAGCGCCGCGGCCAACTTTTTGACCTGCACCGGCAGCGCCACAGGCGTAGGCACTTGCAGGGGCTGGCTGGCAACAAAGCCTGCGCTCGGGTCGTACCGCGTGGCCCCATTGCCCCAGGCAAAAATGCGTCCGTCCTGCAACAGCGCATGGCTGCCCGTGCCGCTGGCGTGCACGCTGGCCGCGGGCCCTGGCAGGCCCACCCGGCGCGGGCTGGCCGACGACTCCAGCCCGCCCCCCGCCGGCACGGCCAGGTGCCCGCCCGTGTTGGAGCCCTGGGCATACAGCTTGCCGTCGCGCGTGATGTACACGACCACCGAGGCCAGGCCCAGCGACTCCGTGCCGGAGCCGCTGGCATCCACCACGTTGGTGGCCAGCTTCTCCAGCGACACCTGCCAGCCCGGTGTTTCGTTCGGGTTCACATAGCGCCAGCGCCACAGGTCGCCCTCGGCCGTCCAGCCCAGGTAGCCATCGCCGCCACTCACAGTCGTCTTGATCTGCACGCCGTTGCGCACCAGCTCCGGGTGCATCGAATAGCGGTAGGGGTCGAAGGGGTCGTACGCAGGGGTGGTACTGGCCGCCAGCCGCACGGGTGGGCAATCGGTCGTTTGCGGTGGCGGCAGCGCACCCTGGCTGCGGTACACCGGGTCGGTGCCCCAGGTCCAGCGCGTGCCATCGGCCGCTTTGCCCGTAATGCGCGAGGCCGGCACCTCCCGCGGCACATAGCCCCACCGGTCCGCCACCGGTGCCGACGCAGCCACCGTGAAATCCACCAGCGGCGGCACATCGCGCATCGCCACCGGCTGCGCCGTATACGCGGCCGATGCGCCGCACGCCACCCCCGCGCCCCAGGACCAGACCACGCCCTGCTCGTCCAGCGCCACCGTGGTGCGCGCACTGTGAATGATGCGCGCCAGCCGCGCCGGCACCTGCGCAGAAGCACGCTGCGGCGCGGGCGCATCCACCCCTGTGGGCAACGGCCCCCACCACCAGGGCTGGCCGTCCTTGTCGATCAGGAACGAAGGCGCTCCCTCCCCGCCGTTGGCAACAAAGCTCGCCCCGCGAAAAATGATTTGCGGCGTGGGCCGGTCCGCCCGCGTGCCATCGCCCAGCTCGCCCCGCAGGTTGGTGCCCCAGCTCCACACATTGCCGTCGGCATCCAGCACCAAGGCGGTCGTGCGGCTGGTGCGCACCATGGCCGCCTTGGCCGGCAGCGCAATCTCGCGCGCCGTGGTCGCATAAATCGTGCGCCCCTGGCCCAGCTGCGCCTGCCGGTTGTCGCCCCAGGCGAGCACGCTGCCATCGGCCTGCAGGGCCAGGCCGTGGCGGGCGCCGGTGGCGATGGTTTGGGCTTGGGTGGGTGAAGGGAGAAGGGGAAGGGTGGCTGCGCAGAGCAGGAACGCGAGTGCGAGCAAGTGCTGCCGCCACCAATGTCCTCCGGCCTTCTGGTGACTGCCTTGCATTGCGCGGGTGGTGCTTGTCGTCATGGCCTCGCCTCTCAATCTATCTTGTGGGGCCATTGTGACGGGACGGGCCAATCGGGGCGGGTGATAGCCGTCACATGCGAATGCCCATTGCTTGCTGGCGCGCAAATGTGGTTTTTGCCAGAGCGTGCCAGGCGGACGCGGCGGGGGCTGCGGGCAGCTTTTGGAGCGCCTTGGGGCATATCCGGGTGCAGCTTCACCGCCAGGGGGCTATGACAGCCGGGGCTGCTGGGGGCGGGCCAATGTGTGACACGGCGCATGGCAACAATGGCAGGCGCCACAATAGTGGCCGAACGCACCCCCTTCTCCATGACGATGCCAACCACCACCCCAACCACCCCCATCCGCCTCACCCAATACTCCCACGGCGGCGGCTGCGGCTGCAAGATCGCGCCGGGCGTGCTGTCCGAGATCCTGCGCGGCAGTGGGGCGGGGGGCATGGTGTTGCCCCCGGAGCTGCTGGTGGGCATCGAGACGGCCGACGATGCCGCCGTGTACCAGCTCAACGGCGAACAGGCGCTCATTGCCACCACCGATTTCTTCATGCCCATCGTGGACGATCCGTTCGACTTCGGGCGCATTGCGGCGACCAATGCCATCAGCGATGTGTATGCCATGGGTGGGCGCCCCATCATGGCGTTGGCCATTGTGGCCATGCCGGTCAACCAGTTGCCGGTGGAGGTGATCGGGCGCGTGCTCGAAGGCGGGCAGGCGGTGTGCCGCGCGGCCGGCATCCCGATTGCCGGGGGCCACACCATCGACTCGGTGGAGCCCATCTACGGTCTGGTGGTGCTGGGCCTGGTGCACCCCGCGCGCGTGCGCCGCAACCGCGATGCGCACGCCGGCGATGTGCTGGTGCTGGGCAAGCCGCTGGGGGTGGGCGTGCTGTCCGCCGCGCTCAAGAAGGGTTTGCTCGACGCTGCCGGCTACGCCTGCCTGGTGGACACCACCACGCGCCTGAACACGCCCGGCATCGCGCTGGCCGAGCTGGACGGCGTGCATGCGCTGACCGATGTGACCGGCTTCGGCATGGCCGGCCACACGCTGGAGATGGCGCGCGGCGCCGGGAACCTGCAGGCGGTGCTGGAGTGGCAGCGCCTGCCGCTGCTGCCGGGCGTGCAGGACTGGGCCGCGCAGGGCACAGTCACCGGCGCATCGCGCCGCAACTGGGAAGGCTATGGCGCCGAGGTGGCCCTGGCCCCCGGCCTGCCCGCGCACGCCCAGGCATTGCTCACCGACCCGCAGACCAGCGGCGGCCTGCTGGTGAGCTGCGCGCCGCAGGCGGTCGATGCGGTGCTGCGCACCTTTCGCGAGCAGGGCTTTGCCGATGCCGCCGTGGTGGGGCGCATGGAAGCACTGGCCACCGGTGACTCCTCCACCACCGCCACCCGCCTCACGGTGGTGCCATGAAGGAGCCCACGCGCGTGCACGACCGGCACGCCTTCGACACGCTGATCGACGGGCGCAGCCCGGCCGAGTTCGCCATCGACCACATTCCCGGCGCCATCAACCTGCCGGTGCTGGACAACGAGGAGCGCCGCATCGTGGGCACGCTGTACAAGCAGCTGGGCGCCTTCGAGGCGCGGCGCGTGGGCGGGGCCATGGTGGCCGCCAACCTGGCGCGCCACCTGCAGGGCCCTCTGGCCGACAAGCCGCCCGGCTGGAAGCCGCTGGTCTACTGCTGGCGCGGCGGCCTGCGCAGCGGCTCCATGACCACCTGGCTGCGCCTGGTGGGGTGGGATGCGCAGCAACTGGCGGGCGGCTATAAGGCCTGGCGGCGCCATGTCATCGACACCATCGCGCAGCGCGCGCCCGGCCTGCCCCTGGTGGTGCTGTGCGGCGCCACCGGCAGCGCCAAGACGCGGCTGCTGCACACCCTGGCGGCCCAGGGCCAGCAGGTGCTGGACCTGGAGGCCCTGGCCCGGCACAAGGGCTCGCTGCTGGGTGCGCTGCCGGGGGTGGAGCAGCCCTCGCAGACCGCGTTCGAGACGGCCATTGCTACGGTGCTGGAGACACTGGACCCTGCACGCCCTGCGTATATCGAAGGTGAAGGCAAACGCATTGGGCGGCTGACCGTGCCGCTGATGCTGGTAGAGCGCATGCGCAATAGCCCCTGCGTCGAGGTGCAGGCGTCTGTCGCCGCGCGCGTGGAGTACCTGCTGCGCGACTACGCCTACCTGGGCGATCGCCCGCAGTGGCTGGCGGACCAGCTCGACCCCCTCAAGCCCCTGCACGGCAACGCCACCATCGCCGCCTGGCAGGCCATGGCCCACGCGCGCCAGCTGCCCCAGCTGTTCGAGGCGCTGGCCACGCTGCACTACGACCCTTCGTATGCGCGGTCGCAACGGGCGTACTTCAAGGCCTGGGCAGGCCGGCAGGTGGTGGTGGCCGACGACCTGAGCGCACAGGGCATCGAGGTGCTGGCGCAGCGGGTGGCGGCACTGCCCGTTGGGACGGCCGCGGCTACCGCCTGAGCGCAAGGCGGGTAGGGCAGGGCCGGCGCCCCCGCCCCTCACTTCGATAGCAGGCGCATCGTCTCTTCCAGGCCCTTGAGCGACAGCGGGTACATCCGGTTCCCAACCAACTGCTGGATGATGCTGATGCTCTGGCGGTACTGCCACACGCCCTGGGGCTCGGGGTTGATCCACGCGAACTTGGGGAAGGCGTGGGTCAGGCGCTGGATCCATTCGGCGCCAGGTTCTTCGTTGTTGTATTCCACGCTGCCGCCGGGCTGCAAGATCTCGTACGGGCTCATGGTGGCGTCGCCCACAAAGATCAACTTGTAGTCCTTGTTGTACTTGCGGATGATGTCCCAGGTGGGGAATTTCTCGGCAAAGCGGCGGCGGTTGTTCTTCCACATGTAGTCGTACACGCAGTTGTGGAAGTAATAAAACTCCAGGTGCTTGAACTCGCCCTTCACGGCGGAAAAGAGTTCTTCCACGCGCTGCACGTGTTCGTCCATGGTGCCGCCCACGTCCATGAGCAGCAGCACCTTCACGTTGTTGTGGCGCTCGGGCACCATCTTGATGTCCAGGTAGCCGGCGTTGGCCGCGGTGCTGCGGATGGTGTCGGGCAGGTCCAGTTCCAGGTCGTTGCCCTCGCGCGCAAACTTGCGCAGGCGGCGCAGCGCCACCTTGATGTTGCGCGTGCCCAGCTCCTGCTGGTCGTCGTAGTCCTTGTAGGCGCGCTGCTCCCACACCTTCACGGCGCTCTTGTTCTTGCCGGCGCCGCCAATGCGCACGCCCTGGGGGTTGTAGCCGCCATGGCCAAAGGGGCTGGTGCCGCCGGTGCCTATCCACTTGTTGCCGCCTTCGTGGCGTTCTTTCTGTTCTTCTAGGCGCTTCTTGAGCGTCTCCATCAGCTCGTCCCAGCCCATCTTTTCGATGGCGGCTTTTTGCTCGGGGGTCAGCTCGTTTTCCAGGATCTTGCGCAGCCAGTCGGCGGGCACTTCCTTGGTGAAGTCGGCCAGCATCTCCACGCCCTT
The DNA here is from genome assembly GCF_059423865.1 of Acidovorax sp. GW458-11-26-14-TSB4. Classification (NCBI taxonomy): domain Bacteria; kingdom Pseudomonadati; phylum Pseudomonadota; class Betaproteobacteria; order Burkholderiales; family Comamonadaceae; genus Acidovorax; species Acidovorax sp. GW458-11-26-14-TSB4. Next base: position 120,528 of record NZ_JBWKYR010000002.1, on the reverse strand, counting down.
GAAGTAGGCGCCAAAGGCCCGGTCGAACTTGTCGTAGTGCTTCTCGTCCTTCACCAGGGTCAGGCGCGAGAGGTTGTAGAAGTCGTCCAGGCTCCAGGCGTCGTCGGACCGGGGGCCCACCACGCCGGCGTCGAGCGCTTCGAGCAGGGTCAGGTATTCCTTGACCGACACGGGCAGCTTGGCTGCGCGCAGGGTGTAGAAGAAGTCGATGAGCATGGGGGAGCCTCCTCGGGCTTGGCTTGTTTCTTCAGGCCGTCTCGCGGCGTGCGCGCAGGTACAACAGCTGGGCGCGGGCCTCGGCCCATTCGCCGGCGCGCATGCTGTACATCACGGTGTCGCGGATGGTGCCGTCGCGGCGCAGGGCGTGCCCGCGCAGCACGCCGTCCTTGTGCGCGCCCAGGCGCTCGATGGCGCGCTGCGATGCGAAGTTGTAGTTGTCGGTGCGCCAGCCCACCACGTTGCAGCCCAGGGTGTCGAAGGCGTGGCCCAGCAGCAGCAGCTTGCAGGTGGTGTTGACGTGGCTGCGCTGCACGCTCTGGCGGTACCAGGTGTAGCCAATCTCCACGCGTTTCACGGCCGGCAGGATGTCGTGGTAGCTGCTGGTGCCCAGCACGGTGCCCGTGGCCTCGTCGATCACGGCAAAGGCAAAGCGGTCGCGCGTGTTAAGGGCTGTCTCGATGTAGGCGCGCGTGTCCTGCGGCTCGGGTACGGAGGTCACGCGCAGCGTCCACAACTGGCCGTCGGCCGCGGCGGCTTTCAGGCCGGCCTCGTGCTCCAGGGCCAGGGGCTCCAGGCGCACGCCATGGTCGCGCAGGGTGACGGGTTGCACGAAGGAGGAGGGCTGCTGCGGGGCGCTCATAGCTACTTTTTCTTCTGCTTGGCGGGCGGTTGTTGTGATGGCTGTTGCTGCTGTTCGGCCTGCAGCTTCTGGCGGCGCTGCTGCTGCCAGCGCCGCGCGGCGTGCAGGCCCAGGCCACCGCCCAGGCCCACCAACGCAATGCCGAGCAGGGCCTTGGTGCCGTAGCCCGGCGCAAAGATGTCGAAGCCCGCCAACTGGCCCAGCCAGAAGCCGGCCAGCGCACCGCCCACGAAGCCGATGGCGTCGGCAACGCCGTCGATGAGGGAGGGGGTGGGTGGGGTCGGCTGGGTCATGGCGGCCCGATCAACGGTTCCTCTGGTTCATGAAGACCAGCTTCTCGAACAGGCTCACGTCCTGTTCGTTCTTGAGCAGCGCGCCCACCAGCGGGGGCACGGCCACCTTGTTGTCGGCGCTTTGCAGGGCGCTGAGCGGAATGTCTTCGGCCACCAGCAGCTTGAGCCAATCGAGCAGTTCGCTGGTGGAGGGCTTTTTCTTGAGGCCCGGCAGGTTGCGCACGTCGTAGAACGTCTTCATCGCCACGCTGAGCAGGTCGCCCTTGAGCGTGGGGAAGTGCACGCCCACGATCTGGCGCATGGTCTCGGCCTCGGGGAACTTGATGAAGTGGAAGAAGCAGCGGCGCAGAAAGGCGTCTGGCAGCTCCTTCTCGTTGTTGGAGGTGATGAACACCAGCGGGCGGTGCTTGGCGCGGATCAGCTCGCGCGTTTCGTAGCAGTAGAACTCCATGCGGTCGATTTCGCGCAGCAGGTCGTTCGGGAACTCGATGTCGGCCTTGTCGATCTCGTCGATGAGCAGGGCCACGGGGCGGTCGGCCGTGAAGGCCTGCCACAGCACGCCCTGCACGATGTAGTTGCGGATGTCCTTCACGCGCTCGCTGCTGTCGCCGTCGTTCAACTGGCTGTCGCGCAGGCGGCTCACGGCGTCGTACTCGTACAGGCCTTGTTGCGCCTTGGTGGTGGACTTGATGTGCCACTGCAGCAGCGGCATGTCCAGCGCCTTGGCCACTTCCTCGGCCAGCATGGTCTTGCCGGTGCCCGGCTCGCCCTTGATGAGCAGCGGCCGCTGCAGGGTGATGGCGGCATTCACGGCCAGCATCAGGTCTTGGGTGGCAACGTAATTCTGGGAACCTTGGAATTTCATGGCAGGGAAAACACCGGATCGTTGATGAATGGGCTTGACAGGCGCTGGCTATAATCCGCGGGTTAAGCAGAGCCGTTGAGTTGAACTTCCACGAGATTGTGCGCGCAAAATGAACAAGACGTTGACCACGATATTTGCCCTGGCTGTCGCTTCCGTGACGGCTTTCTCTCACGCTCAGGAGACCAAGGGCGATGTGAAGGCAGGTGAAAAGAAGATTGCCATGTGCATCGGCTGCCATGGCATCCCCGGCTACCAGGCCAGCTTTCCTGAAATCCACAAGGTGCCCATGATCTCGGGCCAGAGCGGTGCCTATATCGCCGCCGCACTCGACGCTTACCGCAAGGGCGACCGCAAGCACCCCACCATGCGCGGCATTGCCGACTCGCTGACCGACCAGGACATCGCCGACGTCTCTGCCTATTACGCACAGCACGGCAAGACTGCCGGCGCCGCAGAGCTGCCCGCCAAGCCCAAGCGCGAACCCAGCGTGCAGGTGGCCGAGCTGCTCAAGAAGGGCGCCTGCGTCTCCTGCCACGGCGACAACTTCGCCAAGCCCATCGACCCCTCGTACCCCCATATCGCGGGCCAGCACGCGGACTACCTGTTCGTGGCGCTCAAGTCGTACAAGGCCGAGAAGAACCCCAACCTGGGCCGCAGCAACGCCATCATGGCCGGCGTGGCCAAGCAGTTCACCAACGCCGAGCTGAAGGCACTGGCCAACTACCTGGGCAGCCTGGAAGGTGACATGCAGACGGTGCGCCAGTCGCCCTTCCGTTGAGCCCTCCGCTCCCTAATTGAAAAAGCCCGCAATCGCGGGCTTTTTCTTTGGGCGGGTGCGAAAGAGCGAAAGGGGCTCAGTCCCTTGTTGCGCGGCGTTGTACCGCCGCGATATAGGCATTGCCATCGGGCGGGCGGCCCGAGCGCTGGCTTTCCCACAGCATCTGGCCCAGGCACTCCATCGTGGCGTGGTGTGCGTCGTGCAGTGAATCGAGGCGCTTGGCCAGCAGCTCCACCGCCTGGCGGATGCCGCGCGGTTGGTCGATGCTGCACTGCTCACTGATCGACAGATGCATGGACAGGTGCAGAAACGGATTGGTGCGGTCGGGCGTTTCGTCGTAGTTGCGGGCCACGGCGGCCTCGGCATCGGACAGGTCGGCGTGGTACTCGGGGTGCTCGGCGATCCACAGGCTGGCCAGCGTCTCGATGGCCTCCATGGGTGCGCCACTTTGCGACTTGGCGTGCACCCCGCAGAGAAAGCGGCGCACGTCGGCTTGGGACGGGTTGAACATGATGGCCCGCAGGGTAGCACGCAGCACGTGCCGGGGTGGGGCGCGGGGGTATGCGCAGGCTACCGTTGCCTGTAACGGCCGGGCTCGCACCAGAAGCGGGTCTTCACGCCCGGCTGGGCTTCGAACAGCTCGGCGGCATGGCTGCAGTTGGCCATGTTGTAGGCCTTGCCATCGGCCGCGTCGAAGGTTGCGACATGCATCCGCAGGGTGCCGTTGACGGCGCTGTTGCGGTACAGGGTGAACACCACGGAACTGTCATCCGTGGCGGCAGTGGTGGTGGTCGCCAGAAGGGCCGCGCAGCACGCGAAAAAGAGCACCGCGAGGCCCGGCGAGCGGGAGCCTGTCGGGAACGTCATCCCAACAATCTAGCAGCCTGCCGCGACAAGTGGTAGCGTCAAATTACCAACGCCCTTCGCACAGTTTTGGAGGGGCGGGGCGCCGCGCCGGCGGTGGCAGGCTGGCGAACTTGCTGCACAGGGCGGGGCGAATCTGTCCTACGGGCCCGTCCCGGGCCCGACCCTACATTGGAGCCGCGGGGGATGCACACAGTTGGTCACCGCGCGATACATCGCAAGACAAACAACACCATCCAAGGAACTGCCATGAACAACAACGCAACGCGCATCATCGGGGCCCTGCTGCTCATCGTCGGCCTGGCCGGCTTCTTCACCGGCGGATTCAGCTTCACCAAGGAAACCACCCAGGCCAAGCTCGGCCCGCTGGAGCTCAAGGTGCAGGAGAAAGAGTCCGTCAACGTGCCCCAGTGGCTGAGCGTGGGCGCCATGGCGCTGGGCGCGGTGGTGCTGGTGCTGGGGTTTCGACGCGGCAGCCGCTGAACGCGATAACTCCCCAGGCTAAGGGCGAGCCAGCAGCATTGCTGCTCACGGCTTGCCCTTTTGCCATTTACTTCTCCGGTGGGGCCGCGTTTCTGTCAGCCCCTTGAGTATCAGGTCCGCGGCGCACCCATCATGCGCGAGATGGTGCGCGCCGCCTTCAGCAGCGCTGGCAGCATCGCCTCCTGCATCACCTGCGCACTGGTGCGGTTGGCCTGGCCGCTGATGTTGAGTGCGGCCACGGTCTGGCCGGTGCGGTTGGTGAGCGGCGCGGCAATCGAGATCAGGCCCTCCTCCAGCTCCTGGTTCACCAGGCACCAGCCCTGCTGGCGCGCCTGGCGGATGCGGGTGAGCAGGGTGGGCACGTCGGTGGCGGTGTGCTCCGTCCAGCGCTGCAAGGGGTGGACTGCAAGGCGCTGCTGCAGTTCCTCGTCGGGCAGGGCGGCCAGCAGCATGCGGCCCATCGACGTCCAGCACGCGGGCAGGCGCGAGCCCACGCCCAGGTTGGTGCGCATGATCTTGTGCGTGGGCACGCGCAGCACGTAGACGATGTCCAGGCCGTCGAGCACGGCGGCCGAGGACGACTCGCGCACCTCCTCCACCAGGTCTTCCATCACCGGCTCGGCCAGGTTCCAGATGGGCAGGGACGACAGGTAGGCAAACCCGAGGTCCAGGATGCGCGGTGTGAGTCGGAACTGCCGGCCATCGGTCTCCACATAACCCAAGGTCTGCAGCGTGAGCAGGATGCGACGCGCCCCGGCACGCGTGAGGCCGGTCTGCGCGGCCACCTCGCTCAGCGTCTGCTGCGGCGCGCTGGCGCTGAACGAGCGGATCACCTCCAGCCCGCGCGCAAAGGATTGCACGTAGCTGTCGCTGGGTTTGGGGTCTTTGGCGGGCGCGATTTGGGTGTTCATGGGCAGGATGACTATAATTCTTTCAGCGAACATTTGTTCTATATGCGAACAAATAGAGGCACATTTCCAAGGCGAAGTTGCGGGCGCGAGACAACGAACGCGCAGCTTGCCTCCATTCTCAGGAAAGCAGATCGATGATCAACAAGATTGCAGAGTCGGTGGCCCAGGCGCTGGCCGGCGTGAAGGACGGCGCCACGGTGCTCATCGGCGGCTTCGGCACGGCCGGCATCCCTGGCGAGCTGATCGACGGACTCATCGCCCAGGGCGCGCGCGACCTCACGGTGGTCAACAACAACGCCGGCAATGCCGACCACGGCCTGGCGGCGCTGCTCAAGGCCGGCCAGGTGCGCAAGATCATCTGCAGCTTTCCGCGCCAGGTGGACAGCTACGTTTTTGACGAGCTGTACCGCAGCGGCAAGCTGGAGCTGGAGCTGGTGCCCCAGGGCAACCTGGCCGAGCGCCTGCGCGCTGCGGGGGCCGGCATCGGTGCCTTCTTCTGCCCTACGGCCTACGGCACCGAGCTGGCAGCGGGCAAGGAGACGCGCGAGATCAATGGCAAGCACTACGTGCTCGAATACCCCATCCACGGCGACGTGGCCCTCATCAAGGCCGAAAAGGGCGACCGCTGGGGCAACCTGACCTACCGCATGTCGGCACGCAACTTCGGCCCCGTGATGGCCACGGCCGCCAAGACCACCATCGCCACGGTGCATGAGGTGGTGGAGCTGGGCGCGCTGGACCCCGAGGCCATCGTCACGCCCGGCATCCATGTGACGCACGTGGTGCGTATCGACCGCGTGGCGACGCAAGCCGGCGGTATCAAGAAGACAGCCTGAACCCAGCGGACCGAGTGCACACCACCATGACCCCCACCAGCTACCAAAAACGAAGCAAGGACGACCTGGCCCGCCGCGTGGCGCAGGACATCCACGACGGCGCCTACGTGAACCTGGGCATCGGCCAGCCGACCCTGGTCGCCAACCACATCCCCGCGGGGCGCGAGGTCATCCTGCAAAGCGAGAACGGCATCCTGGGCATGGGCGCGGCGCCCGCTGCAGGCCATGAGGACTATGACCTCATCAACGCCGGCAAGCAGCCCGTGACGCTGCTGCCCGGTGGCGCCTACTTCCACCATGCCGACAGCTTTGCCATGATGCGCGGCGGCCACCTGGACATCTGCGTGCTGGGGGCCTTCCAGGTGTCGGCCACGGGCGACCTGGCCAACTGGAGCACGGGTGAGCCCGGCGCCATCCCCGCCGTGGGCGGTGCCATGGACCTGGCCATCGGCGCCAAACAGACCTGGGTGATGATGGACCTCTTGACCAAGCAGGGCGCCAGCAAGGTGGTGGCCGCATGCACCTACCCGCTCACTGGTGTCGCCTGCGTGAAGCGCATCTACACCGACCTGTGCACACTGGCATGCACGCCAGCGGGCGTGCAGGTCATCGACATGGTGGACGGGCTCACGCACGCAGAACTCGAACGCCTGATCGGACTGCCGCTGCTTGCAGCCTGACCGCTTTTTCATACCGCTTTACAACCACCCTCAGGAGACAAGAACCATGAGCCAGCAAGCCTTCATCTGCGACGCCATCCGCACCCCCTTCGGGCGCTACGGCGGCGCGCTGTCCAGCGTGCGCACCGATGACCTGGGCGCGATCCCGATCAAGGCGCTGATGGACCGCAACCCCGGCGTGGACTGGGCCGCGGTGACCGACGTGCTCTACGGCTGCGCCAACCAGGCCGGCGAAGACAACCGCAACGTGGCGCACATGTCCAGCCTGCTGGCCGGCCTGCCCATCGAGGTGCCCGGCGCCACCATCAACCGCCTGTGCGGTTCGGGGCTGGACGCCGTGGGCTCGGCCGCACGCGCCATCAAGGCCGGCGAGGCGGGCCTGATGATTGCCGGCGGCGTGGAGAGCATGAGCCGCGCCCCCTTCGTCATGCCCAAGGCCGAGTCGGCCTTCAGCCGCAACAACGCGGTGTACGACACCACCATCGGCTGGCGCTTCATCAACAAGCTGATGAAGGAAAAGTACGGCGTGGATTCCATGCCCGAGACAGCCGAGAACGTGGCCGTGCAGTTCGGCATCGAGCGCGAGGCGCAGGACCGCATGGCCCTGGCCAGCCAGCTCAACGCCGTGGCCGCGCAAAAGGCCGGCCACCTGGCGCGCGAGATCGTGCCCGTGACCATCCCCCAGAAAAAGGGCGATGCCATCGTGGTCGACAAGGACGAACACCCGCGCGAAACCAGCCTGGAAGCGCTGGCCAAGCTCAAGGGCGTGGTGCGGCCTGACGGCAGCGTGACCGCCGGCAACGCCAGCGGCGTGAACGACGGCGCCTGCGCCCTGCTGCTGGCCGACGAAGCCAGCGCCGGCAAGTACGGCCTCAAGCCCCGCGCCCGCGTGGTCGGCATGGCCACGGCCGGCGTGGCCCCGCGCATCATGGGCTTTGGCCCCACGCCCGCCACCCTGAAGGTGCTGGCGCAGACCGGCCTGACCATCGACCACATGGACGTGATCGAACTGAACGAAGCCTTTGCCGCACAGGGCCTGGCCGTGCTGCGCGCCCTGGGTTTGAAGGACGACGACGCGCGTGTGAACGCCTGGGGCGGCGCCATTGCCCTGGGCCACCCGTTGGGTGCCAGCGGTGCGCGCCTGGTGACCACTGCGGTCAACCGCCTGCACGAAAACGCCGGCCAGTACGCGCTGTGCACCATGTGCATCGGCGTGGGCCAGGGCATCGCCCTCATCCTCGAACGCGTCTGACGCGCAGCTTGCCCACAGGAGCCCAGGCCGTGCCTACGTCTACCACCTTGTTGCAGACCTCTGCCGGGGCCTTTCGCGTTGCCATCGACGGCCCCGAGGGCGCACCCGTGCTGGTGCTCTCCAACTCCCTGGGCACCACCCTGGAGATGTGGGACGCACAGGCCGCGCGCCTGGCCCGCGACCACCGCGTGCTGCGTTACGACACGCGCGGACATGGCGGCAGCGTGGTGCCGCCCGGTCCCTACAGCTTCGAGCAACTGGGCGGCGATGTGCTGGCCCTGCTCGACGCCCTGCAGATCGAGCGTGCCAGCTTCTGTGGCATCTCCATGGGCGGCTTCACCGGCCTGTGGCTGGGCGTGCACGCCGGCAACCGCCTCAACCACCTGGTGGTGGCCAACAGCGCCGCCAAGATCGGCACCGAAGACGGCTGGAGCACGCGCGCCGCCCTGGTGCGCGAGAAGGGCGTCGCCGCCATGGCCGAGCTGGCCGCATCGTCGCCGGGCCGCTGGTTCACGGATGGCTTTGTGGCCGCGCAGCCGCAGGTGGTGCAGCGCGCGCAGGGCTGGATCGCGGGCATAGCCCCCGAAGGCTATGCCGCCTGCTGCGAGGCCCTGGCCCAGGCTGATCTGCGCAGCAGCATCGCGCGCATCGCCGTGCCCACGCTGTTGATTGCCGGCGTGGCCGACCCCGTGACCACGGTGGCCGACGCCCAGGCCATGCAGGCCGCAATCCCCGGCGCGCAGCTGGTGCAACTGCCGGCATCGCACCTGTCCAACCTGGAAGCCCCGGCCGAATTCGACGCCGCGCTGGCCGCCTTCGTGGCCTGAGCACCGGAACACGCCGCCCCAGCCACCGTGCCGAATGGCGCGTGTGGCGCCCGCTGGCTGGGCGCAACCCTGGCCATCCCTTGAATCTGTGAAGGAAGCATCCCCATGACCCACCCCAGCACCCAGCGCGAGCGCGTCCTCATCACCGGCGGTGGTGCCGGCATCGGCGCGGCCACGGCCGAGCGCTGCCGGGCCGACGGCTACGAGCCCGTGATCATCGATCGCGTGGTCGACCACGTGCCCGGCGGCATCCAGGCCGACCTGTCGAACACGGCCGACACGGCGCGCGCGCTGCAGCAGGCACTGGCCGGCGGCCCCATCACGCGGTTGGTGAACAACGTGGGTGTGGTGGTGCCGGCCGATGCCGAGCACCAGACGCTGGACGAGTTCGACCTGGCCGTGGCGCTGAACCTGCGCTGCAGCCTGCAGTGCATGCAGGCCTTGCTGCCGGGCATGAAGGAGGCAGGTTTTGGCCGCATCGTCAACATGTCCTCGCGCGCCGCGCTGGGCAAGGAGCTGCGCACCGCGTACTCGGCCACCAAGGCCGGTCTGATCGGCATGACGCGCGTGTGGGCGCTGGAGCTGGGGCGCCACGGCATCACCGCCAACGCCATCGGTCCCGGCCCCATCCGCACCGAGCTGTTTGACCGCGCCAACCCGCCCGATGCGCCGCGCACGCGCGCCATCATCGAATCCGTGCCCGTCAAGCGCGTGGGCACACCCGCGGACGTGGCGCATGCCGTGTCCTATTTGCTCGATGCGCGCAGCGGATTTGTCACCGGGCAGACGCTCTATGTCTGTGGCGGCATGACCGTCGGCGTGGCCGGCGTCTGACGCTGCACTTTCTCTTTCCCTTTTCGTAACCGCTGTTCAAGGAGACACATGAACGCCACCACCACCCGCCGCGCCGCACTGGCAGCCCTCGCCGTTGCCGCCACGGCCGCCATCCCTGCGGGCGCCTTTGCCCAGGCCGCCTATCCCAACAAGACCGTGACCATCGTCGTGCCGTTTGCGGCCGGTGGCACCACCGACATTCTGGCGCGCATCATCGGCCAGGCGCTGACCACCGAGCTCGGCCAGCCGGTCATCGTGGACAACCGCGCAGGCGCGGGCGGCAACATCGGCGGCGCTCTTGCCGCCAAGGCGCCGGCCGACGGCTACACCCTGTTCATGGGCACGGTGGGCACGCACGCCATCAACGCCAGTCTGTACAAGAAGATGCCCTTCGACCCGATCAAGGACTTCGCGCCGCTGACACGCGTGGCCAATGTGCCCAACCTGCTGGTGGCCAACCCGGCCCAGCCCTACAAGAGCGTCAAGGAACTCATTGCCTACGCCAAGGCCAACCCCGGCAAGGTCAACTTCGGATCCTCGGGCAACGGCAGCTCCATCCACCTGTCGGGCGAGCTGTTCAAGTCGCTCGCCAAGGTGGACATGGTGCACGTGCCCTACAAGGGCAGCGCCCCGGCCGTGACCGACCTGCTGGGCAACCAGATCGGCATCATGTTCGACAACATGCCCTCGGCCATCCAGCACGTGCGTTCGGGCAAGCTCGTGCCCATCGCCGTGACCACCGCCAAGCGCTCGCCCGAGCTGCCCAACGTGCCCACCATCGCCGAAGCCGGCGTGCCCGGCTACGAGGCGACTTCGTGGTTCGGCATGTTCGCGCCCACCGGCACGCCCGCACCGGTGCTGGCCAAGCTCAACACCGCCCTGGTCAAGGTGCTGAACCAGGCCGAGGTGAAGAAGAAGATCAACGAGCAGGGTGCCGAGACCTACAGCGAAACGCCCGAGCATTTCGCCGCCTTCATCAAGACGGAAAGCGTGAAGTGGGGCAAGGTCGTGCAGGAGTCGGGCGCGAGCCTGGACTGAGAGAAAAAGCCCCGCTGGCAGGCGCCGGCCAGCGGGGCGTCGCATGCAACACCGCGTGCTCACTGCACCCGGTAAACCCGCCCTGTCTGTCCGCCTTCCAGGCTGCGCTGGTAGGCCAGGGCGGCGCGGGCCGCGGGCACGGTCTCGAAGCCTGGGAAGAAGGGCCCATAGCTGCCCACCGATTCGGTCAGGATGGTGGGGCTCACGGCGTTGATGCGCAGGCCGCGCGGCAGCAGCTCGATGGCGGCAGCCGCCACGAAGCCGTCGATGGCGGCATTCACCGCCGTGGCGTTGGCGCCGTTGCGGATGGGCTCGATGCCCACGATGCCGCTGGTCAGCGTGATCGAGCCACCCTCGTTGAGGTAGTGCTGGCCCAGCAGCGCCAGTTGCACCTGGCCCAGGAGCTTGTCCTGCAGGCCCAGGTTGAACTGCTCGGGCGTCATCTCGGCGAGCGGGCCGAAGTGCAGGTTGCCGGCGGTGCTCACGATGGCATCGACTTTGCCCACGGCCTTGAGCAAGGCGGCCACGCCGCCCGGTTGCGCGAAGTCCGCACGGTGCGTGCCGCTGTTGCGGCCCGCGGTGATGACCTCGTGGCGCGCCGAGAGGTTGGCCAGAACGGCCTGGCCGATGGTGCCGCTGGCGCCGATGAGAAGAACCTTGCTGGTGGACATGGCTTGTTCCTTTTGCGGGTGTTGCCCGAAAGCGTTGAAGAAGCCTGGATTGTTTTGTGAATCAATCAGCGCATAAAGTACAGTGAAGTTCTTCTTGAACTAACCTGGGGTTTGTAATCGCCATGGACAAGCTGCGCAACATGGAGGTCATGGTGGCCGTGGTCGAGGCCGGCAGCTTTGCGGCCGCCGCGCGCCAGCAGAGCATCTCGGCCGTGATGGTGGGCAAGCACATCCGCCAGCTGGAGGAGCACCTGGGCGCACGCCTGTTCCAGCGCAGCACGCGCCAGAACAGCCTGACCGAGGTGGGCGCGGCCTTCTACGAGGACTGCCGGCGCGTACTTGAACAGGTGCGCTGGGCCGAGTCGGCGGTGGAGCGCAACCGCGCCGTGCCCCAGGGCCTGCTGCGCGTGAGCGCGCCCTTCACGCTGGGCAACCAGGTGATCGCGCCGCTGGTGGCCGACTTCCTGCTCGCCCACCCACAGGTGCGCGTGGAGCTGCAGCTAACCGACAGTGTGGTCGACATGGCGGGCGAGGGGTTCGATGCTGCGGTGCGCATCGGTGCCATTGCCGACGAGGGCCTGGTGGCCCGGCCGCTCAAACCCTACCGCATGGTGATTGCCGCCACGCCCGGCTACCTTGCGCGCCATGGCCGCCCCGAGCGCGTGGCCGACCTCGCGCAGCACCAGTGCCTGAGCCATTCGGTCTGGCAGCGGCGCGTGGAGTGGACGCTGCACGACGACGGCAAAGCCTTCCAGTGGCCCGAGCTGGCGCGCTTCACCTGCAACCAAGGCGACGGCCTGCGCCAGGCCGCGCTGCGCGGCCTGGGCCTCATCATGCAGCCCGAGGTGCTGCTGGCCGAGGAGATCCGCGAGGGCCGGTTGGTGCCGGTGCTCACCCATTGCGTCCCCGCACCGCGCCCGGTGCACCTCGTCTACGCGCCGGACCGGCGCCAGTTGCCCAAGCTGGCGCGCTTTGTCGAGTTCATGGTGCGGGCGCTGGGGCAGCCTGCGGCGTAGGCGCAGGCCGGCGGTGGCTCAGGCCTCCTCGCCATGGAATTTCTCCCAGGCGATGGACTCGATGTGCCCCGTCAACTCGTTGGATTGTTCGTCGAGCAGCTTGTACATGATCTGGTGCTGGTGGATGGAGGCACTGCCTTCCAGCCCGAGCAGCACGGTGTAGAGCGCATCGGTCAGCGCACCGTTCACCACCTCGCGCGCCACGGCGATCTGCGCTTCGGTCAGGCCCGCCTCCTGGAGCGCCGCGATGCGCGAGATGCCGGAAGTGGGGCTGAAGTAGCCCGCCAGCAGGTGCTCCTTGAGGTCCTTGAACTCCTGGACGAACGCTTCCGGGCTGATCGAGAAGGCGGGGTTGTCCATCCCATGTCCTTGCGCCCCGCGGGGCTCAGAGATTGCGCACCTTGCAGGCCGCCGAAATCATGCGCCGCGACCACTCGCCGGGCATGTCCTTGAACAGCACGGGTGCTTCGCCTTCCTTGTACTCCTCGCGGCCGACGATGGTGCCGGCCCACTCAGGCTGTGCGTAGTACGACAGCCACAGATACCAAGCCTTGCGCGAGGGGCAGTCGACCACGACCTTGGCGTAGTACGAGCGGTACTTCTGGCCCCGGAACGAGGTGCGCTGCTGGTCGCGCGAGACGCGCAGGTCCAGCACCACACGCTGGTCCACGCCGATGGGTTCGGGCAGGATCTCGATCAGGTTCTTGCCCGCATCGGCGCGGTCGCCGCTCAGCGTGAACCAGCCGTCCGAAGAGACGTATTGCCGATGGGGCTGGAGCTGCTGCTGGCCACCCGCCAGGGCTGCGATACACAGAACAACGGCGCAGAGCATGGTAGGCTTGGGGTGCGTCCGGAGACGGGTGGTGGCAATCGGAAAGCCATTATCCATGAGGCGGGTGCGCGGTTTCTCCCTGTTACACAAGTACGTGCACCGGGCTGTGGCCTGCCCACCCGTTCAGGTGTTGCGCCAGGCCGATGATTCTGCCAATACCCAGTCGCGAAACGCCGCCAGCCGTGGCTGCTGCGCGGCGGCTGGCGGGTAGGCCAGCCAGTAGCTGTAGTCGTTGGGCAGGTCCAGGGCAAAGGGCTTGACCAGCCGCCCGGCCGTGATGTCGGCCGAGGCCAGGAACATGCGGCCCAGCGCCACGCCCTGGCCCTCGGCGGCCGCCTGCAGCACCAGGGCCGAATCGCTGAACCCCGGGCCCGTGCGCGCGATGGCCTCGGCATCGCTGCGGCTGGCCCCGGCCAGGGCCAGCCAGCGCGGCCACAGGTCGCCGGGCTGGTCGTGCAGCAGGGTGTGGGCCTGAAGGTCGGCCACGGTGGCCAGCGGTGCCTGCGCCAGCAGCGCAGGGCTGCACACGGGCGACAGGCGCTCGGGCGAGACCAGGTCGGCCTGCAGGCCGGGCCAGCGCCCCAGGCCCAGGCGGATGGCAATGTCGAAGCCCTCGTCGCGCGCAAAGTCGTGCAGCGCCACTTCGCTGGTGACATGCAGGTCGATGCCCGGGTGCTGCGCCCGAAAGCGCGCCAGCCGCGGCACCAGCCAGCGCGCCACGAACGAGGGCAGGGCGGTGATGCGCAGCGGCCCCGCCAGGCTGTGGTCGTTGCCGGCCAGCCGCTCGGTGGCGCTGGCCAGGGCATCGAGCAGGCGGCTCAGCTCGGGCGCATAGGCCTTGCCGGCCGCGATGCGGGTGAGCGCATGGCCCTGGCGCTCGAACAGCTTGCGCCCCAGCCAGTCCTCCAACTGCCGCACCTGGTGGCTGATGGCCGCCTGCGTCACGTGCAACTCGTCCGCCGCCCGCATGAAGCTGTGGTGGCGCGCCACGGCCTCGAAGGCGCGCAGGGCGTTCAGCGGGGCAGGCGACGGGCCATGGCTCAATCAAAAATTGCTCATCGAAGGTATGAGATTACATCGTTTGTCGCCAGCCCGTGCGGCCGCTGTAATCGGCGCTTTCTCCCATCGTTTTTGTATTGGAAGTGCCGCCCATGATCGCCCTGCCCACCTGGCTATTGATCCTTGCCTTTGCCGTGCCCATGATCGTCAGTCCCGGCCCGGACAACACCGTGCTGGCCGCATCGGGCGGGCAGTTCGGGCTGCGGCGCACGGTGCCGTTCTGGATGGGTTTCGAGGCCGGCAACTTAGTCCACTGAAACCGGGAAATCGGCTGTGCGCAGGGGTGGCAGCGGGATGCGGCGCAAGGCGCGGGCTGCAGTCAAGGCTGGCCGCCTTGGCAATGCGCGCAACGCCGCGATGCGCCCGCTGCCACCCCGGCCCGAAGGGTGAGGGCCTGGCAGGGCCGCACTCGTCGTTGCCGTGCTCGCCGGGTGTGCAATCCGGCTGCGCCCGCCGCCTAGATTGCGGCCCTGCCAGACCCTCACGCACAGCCGATTGCCCGGCTTCAGTGGACTGGTGGTGCCCGGTCTACGGCTTTGGCCTGAGCGAGGTGTTCACGCGCCACCCGGTGGCTTACACCGCGCTCAAGTGGGGCGGCACGGCCTACATCGTGTACCTGGCCTGGTGCTTCTTTCGCAGCGCGGGCGCAACCGAGCGGCAGGATCTGCGGCCGCTGGGCTTCATCGACGGTTTCGTCTCACTGAGCCTCAACCCCGAGGGGCACTCGATGATCCTGGTGATGTTCTCGCAGTTCCTCTCGCCTGCGCTGCCACTCTCGGCCCAGGTGCTGCAGATGGCCGTGGTCTTCGTCGTGGTGGGCCTGGCCTGCCACTTCCTGTGGATCTACGGCGGCCAGGTGCTCTTCAGCCGCGCGCAAAGCCCGCGTGCCATCCGGTTGCAGGGGCTGGCGTTCGGGGCGTGCATGCTGGTGGTGGCGGTGGCGGTGGCGGTGGCGGTGTCGTGAGGGGCCACCGCGTAGGTCGATCACTGTTCGGCACCCACCTTCAGGGAGATGGGGCGTTGGACATGGTGCGACAAGTCCGACACTACGTCGCGGCCCGCGCACGCCGGCTGGCCCAGGCCAGCAGTGCCCACCCTGCGGCCACGACGACGACCGCGATTCCCAGCGCATACACCGATACGCCGCCGTACCCGCCCACCTTCTCCGGATTCAGGAAGGGGTAGGGATACCACCCCACGGCAGCGCCGCGCACCATTGAATACGCGAGGTACAGGCCCGCGAACCCCACCACCCAGCGCAGCGGCCGCACGCCCACGGCCGGGCGCGGCGGCCACAGCAGCCAGTCGAGCAGCACCACGACGGGCATCACATGGTGCACTACCGAGTTCACCCAAGGCCTCAGCTCGCCCAGATCCACATCGCGCAGCAGCAGCGCGAACACGACGCCGACCACCAGCATGCAGGTGGCGGTCACGGCGCGCAGCGATTCGAAAGCGGCCGAGGGCCGTGCGTGCGTCCATTGGCGGCATGCACCCGCGATCAAGACGCCAGCGGCCAGAAGGTTCGACAGGTTGGTGAAGTAGCTGAAGAAGTTGAGCACGTTGTAGCCCAGCCTCACATGCAGCCACAGTTGCCAGCCGATGGCGGTGAGCGTGAGGAGAGCGAAGGCCAGGCGGAGACCGGCGGTAAGCGGTATGGGGGTCATGGTGGATCGGCGTTGATGCGATGAGGCTGACGCTGGGCCGCAATTGCGCAGTCACACCCGCCACGCCGGCAGTTCCCAATTGCGCCACAGCGCCAGGCCGCGCAGCCCGGCCGTGGCCAGCACGCAGGCCAGCAGCGGGGCCCAGGGGGGCATGTCCAGCTGGCGCAGGGCCACGTCGATCCAGCCGCCAGCAAACGCGCACAGGGCGTAGGGGCGGTGGTCGCTGAAGGCCTGGGGCACCTCGTTGCACAGCACGTCGCGCAGTACGCCGCCGAAGACGCCGGTGGTCACGCCCATCATCACGGCGATGATGGGCGGCATGCCCACGGCGGTGGCGGTGTCGATGCCCACGGCGGCGAACAGGCCCAGGCCGATGGCGTCGGGCAGCAGCATGGCGCGCTCGGTGGGTTGGAAATGCCGCTGGCGCATGAACAGCATGGCGCACACGCACAGCGCCAGCAGGCCCCAGATGAAGCCGGTGTGGCGTATCCAGAAAAACGGCCGCTGGTCCAGCAGCAAATCGCGCAGCGTGCCACCGCCGAAGGCCGCGACAAAGGCCACCACGCACACGCCCACCACGTCCATGCGCTTGCGCGCCGCGGCGATGATGCCCGACAGCGCGAACGCGATGGTGGCCGCCACTTCGATGAAAAAGCGCAGCGTGTGAATCCAGGGGGCGTCGAGCAGGTCCATGCGCTCGATTGTGCCGCGCGACCTGGCGTTTACGAAGCTATGCCAGCGCGTGGATGAGCAGGCCCAGCGCACAGCCGGCCCAGCCCGCGATGCCGATGCGCCGCGCCCAGCGCAGGCAGCCCTCTGGCCACAGGTTCATGGCCAGCACCAGGCCCCAGCCCAGCACCATCCATGAGGCCACGGCGATGGCGATGCCCGCTGCGATGCCGGCAGCCACGGTGGCGGCAGCGCATTGCAGTGCCAGCGTGGCCAGCGCCAGGCCCCAGGCCTTGCGCTGCGCTTGCGGGCCCGCGGGCGCATCGCCCCAGGCCCGCGTGTCGGTGGCCTGGGCCCAGCGCACCAGGGCCAGCAGGCAGGCGGCGGCCGCGCAGGCCAGGGCCAGGGTGTCGCCGCCCATCACGCGGCGGACTCAGCGCGCTGCGCAGGCGGTATGTTGTGCATGGACCTTGTGCGGTGCTTCCATTGGCGGCGCAGCACCGCGATGGTCATGCCCAGGCACAAGGCTGCGGCAGTGGCCCACACCGCGGTGGCCCATTCCACCACCGTGCCCGCGCGCCAGGCCAGCCCCGCCAGCGCCGCTGCGGCCAGCGCTGCCAGCACGGCAGCGGCGCGCGGCCACCAGGCCTGCAGCGTGGCGGCCGGCAGCACCAGAAAGAAGGCCACCAGCAGGCCCAGCATGCCGGCCGAGCGCGCAGGCTCTGCCGCCACGATGTGCGCGATGCGAAACGACTCGATGGCCAGCAGGCCCGCGAGCCAGAACGAAAGGCCCTTCGTGGAGGGCATGGCAAGCCAGCGCCAGCGCGTGGCACGGCGGTGGTGGTGGTTGTGATGGGTGCTTTTGCCACCGCTGTCGCGGCGGCGATTCGCCTGTACCCGCGCCGGTCCGATGAACGCGGCCAGCCCCGCCAGCACGACGCCCAGCGCCACCAGGCTGGCCAGCATGGGCCACTGCAGCGGCGCGCCCAGCACCCGGCCCGCTGCGCCCGCCAGCCCCAGCAGTGCGCCGGCCGCGCAGAGCGACCCGCGCCACAGCGCCAGGTGGCGCAGTGCCCAGGCGGTGAGCAACGACGCCAGCAGCCAGGTGCCGATCAGCGTCCACACAGCCCACACCGGCCGCTGCGCCAGCGGCGGCAGGCCGGCCGGCGGCCACAGGTGCACGAGCACGGCCACGAGCACGGCAGCGGGCACGGTGGCGTGCAGCGCGAGGAAGCAGCGCACCACGAAGGAAGCGTTGCGGGCGGCCGGCTTCGTCATGCCTGCAGCCCGCCCTGCACGCCGGCCTGTTGCTGTGCTTCACGCCGCCGCTGCTGGCGCGAGTCCAGCCAGATCAGCGTGCCCGAGAGGGAGAGAAACGCCGGCGTCATGCCCAGAATGAAGTACAGCCACTTCAGCGCCAGCCCGCCAAAGTCGCCAAAGTGCAGCGGCTCCATGAGCCCGTTGACCAGCGACCAGAAGCCTGCGGTGCGCGGGTCCAGCACCTTCTTGGCCTTGCCCGTGGCGGCGTTCATGTCCACCCGCGCCGTGCTGGCCATATGGCCGGCCAGGGCACCGGTAAAACTGGCCTCGGCGGACGTGGTGCCCCAGCGGCGCAGCGACACATAGCGTGCCTCCAGCCCCGGCACGGCCTGCTGTGCGCTTTGGTACAGGGCGTCGAGCGACTGCATGGGCGCAGGCTCGGCAGCGGGCGGCTTGCGCGCGGCACTGGCCGCAGGCGCGCCCGCCATCACGTATTTGGTGCCCTGCTCGAACAGCGGCGCCAGCCCCAGCCAGGCGCCCGTGGCGGCAATCAGGATGTGAAAGCCCAGGCCCCAGATGCCGGCGGACTTGTGCAGGTCCGACATCACCACGCGAAAACTGCGGCCCCAGCGCTGGGTGAACAGCTCGGCGATGATCTTGCGGTGGATGACGATGCCCGTGCCAATCAGCACCAGCATGGCCGCGCCGAGGAAGCCCACGATCCAGCGCGGCCCGAAGAACAGAAACACATGCAGCATGCGCAGGTACTGGCCGAGCTGGCTGTCCACCGGGCCCACCACGGCGCCCGTGTCCGAGCGCAGGGCCACCTTGGTGCGCTGGCTGGCGGGCGCGCCGCGCTCGCGCACGTGGGCGAAGTAGCTGGGGTTCACGTCATCGGGCAGGGCGATGGTCTCCACCGTGACGCCCGGGTAGCGCACCTGCAGCTGCGCCAGCACGGTATCGAGCGGCGCGGGCGACTGTGTTCGCGGCAGCCCGGCCAGCGAGGGGTTGGCCCACAGGTCGATCTCGTTCTTGAACACCACCACCGCGCCCGAGAAGCAGACGATGAACATCAACAGACCCGTGACGATGCCCGCCCACGAATGCAGGACGAACAGGCGGTTCAGCGTGCGCTGGCTGGTGGGCATGGCGGCTGGCGTTGCAGAAGGAGGACCGTCTTCAGAAGAAGTAGGTCAGCCCCAGGCTGAAGTTGCGCGGCAGCGCGGGCGAGACCACGTTGGCGTTGATCGCGCCGTCGTAGTAGGCCTTGTTGAACAGGTTTTTCACCCCGGCCGTCAGGCGGTAGTTCTCGCCCGCGTAGCTGATGGAGGCATCGGCCACCACGTACGAGGGCAGTGTGAACGGGTACGAGCCGATCTGCTCGCTCACATAGCGCCCGCCCAGGCCCAGCGTGACGCGCTGGTACTGCGGCAGCCTGTAGGTGGCCCAGGCCGTGAGCGTGTGGCGCGGCGTGAGGTTGAGCGGCAGGCCCACGATGGCGGCGTTGTTGTCGCGCGTGACCTTGGTCTGCGTGTAGGTGTAGGCGCTGGTCAGCTTCCAGCCGTTTTTCAGGTCGGCACCCAGCTCCACCTCCAGGCCGCGCGCACGCTGCTGGCCGGTCTGCACGCTGAAGCCGGTGTTCACCGGGTCGGCCGTGGTCACGTTTTCGCGCACCAGGTCGAAGATCGCCAGCGCACCCGTGAGCTGGCCACCCGGGGCCTCGTACTTCACACCCGCCTCCCACTGCTTGCCCGTCTCGGGCACAAAGGGCGTGCCGTTGAACGCCAGGCCCGAGGTCGGCAAAAAGGACTCGCCGTAGCTGCCGTAGGCGGCCCAGCCGGGCGTGAACTCGTACACCAGGCCGGCCGACAGCGTGGTGGCGCTGTCCTTTTGCTGTGTCTGCACGCGCGTGGTGCGGTTGTCGATGTCGTTGGTGGACCAGTCGCGGCGCAGGCCCACCAGGGCCGTCCATCCCTGGCCGAACTTGATCTGGTCCTGCGCATACAGGCCCGCCACGGTGAGCTTGCCGGGCGCATCGCTGGTCAGCGCCGCCGGGCAGTTGGCCTGCACGCCGTAGGCCGGCGCGAACAGGTCCAGCGCGGCAATGGAGCAGGTGCGGCTGGCCAGCAGGCTGTGGCCGCTGCGCACGTCCAGGCCCGTCACCAGTTGGTGCTTTGCGCCCAGTGCCTCGAAGCGCGTGAGCAGCGAGGTGTCGGTGGCCAGCAGGTCATAGTCCATGTACTGGCGCGAGGCGCTGCGGTTCTGCAGGCGCTGGTTGGCCTGCAGTGCCTGGTTGGAGACGAAGTTGCCCGTGCCCTTCTCGGTCTCATAGCGCACGTTCTGGCGAAAGGCCATCGCGGGCGAGACCTGGTGCTCCAGCGCATAGCCCAGCGTGGTGCTCTCCACGTCGTACACGCCAAACGCGGGATCACCGGTGAACAGCGTGCGGGGCAGCGTGCCGTTGCGGTTGGGCAGCAGCGTGCCATAGGGGGTGATGCCCTGCTGGCGCATCCACTCGCTGCGGCTGTAGGTGGCAAACAGCACCAGGTCGGTCTGCGCGCCCAGGTCGATGGACAGCGAGGGCGCGAACCAGCGGTCCTTGCGGTAGACGAACTGCGTCGGGTCGTCGGCATTGCTCACCTGGGCGTTGATGCGCAGCGCCGTCTTGCCCGATTCGGACAGCGGCCGGTTCACATCGGCCTGCAGCGTGCGCTGGCCGAAGCTGCCCACCTCCACACCCACTTCGTTGAGCGCTTCCTTCTTCGGGCGTTTGCTCACCGCGTTGACGATGCCCCCCGGCTGCACCTGGCCGTACAGCACCGAGGCCGAGCCCTTGAGCACCTCGAAGCGCTCGTAGCCATAGGGCTGCAGCTTGGCCCACATGCCGGGGCTCTGCACCAGGCCATCGACCAGGATGGATTCGGTCGAGCGAAAGCCGCGGATGTTCAGGTCATCGAACCCCCGGCGGCCAAAGTTCACGGGGCTCACCCCCGCCACCGTCTGCAGCGCCTGCTGCACATTGGTGATCTGGCGCGACTCCATCTGCTCGCGCGTCACCACGCTGACGGACTGGGGGGTTTCGAGCCGGCGCATCGGCGCTTTGCCGGCCGTCTGCGCCTCCACCGGCGCAAAGCCCATGTCCTTTTCGGGACTGGCGTTGATGCGCACCTCCTGCAGTTGCGGGGCTGTGGTGGCTGAAGCATCAGTGGCTTGGGCAAAGGCGGACTGCGCCAGGCACAGGGCCAGCGGCGTCATGGCGAACAGGCCGGTGGTGCGGGCGGTCGAACGAGAAGAAGCAACAGCAGGCGCGCGCGAACGCGCCGCGGCGCGGGAGGGCGAAGAGGGCATGAGATGGTCCGGAACAACAACAGGAGCGGAGGGCGGGCGCTGGCGGGCATCCTGGTGGCGGGACACTTGGCTTGCTAGATCGTGGGAATTGTAATGCGAATGACTCGCGTTTGCGAATAATTGTAAAGAACGTCTGCGCCCAGTCCAGACCAACTCCCGCTGGCCGACCGGGCTTCTTGTCGCAATTGGCCGCTCCCTGTCCGCGGCCTGCGAATCTCAGGCAGCCAGACGCAGCCCTTCAGAATCGGCCGCGCTGTGGGAGGCGGCCACCATGGTGTGGGGCGGCGCGAACGCATCCTCTGCGGCAGCCGCCGCCTGCGTCGCCCGCACGGCGAACACGCTGGCCGGGGCCGGTTTCGGCACCGCCGCAGGCCGGCTGATCAATGAGAGGTTCAAGCCCGGGCTGGCGAGGTTGAAGTCCGACACTACGGACGCCACCATATTGCGCACGGCGGTGCCGTCCCGCGGCGAGTCCACCCGGATGTCCAGGCCGTCTTGCGTGTACCGGGTGGCTACCGCCGATACAGAGTGGGGCATGCTGCCCAGCAGCTGCTCCACGCCCATCGCAAGCGTGGCGAAGGCGCGTACAGCGGCCTTCTCGGTCAAGGGGGATGCATCGCCTGCACCATCGCAGTGGCCGATGCAAATGCGTTCAACGCGGTAGCTGTGGTTCATGGTCTTCTCGGTGAAGCCATGAAGATGCCCGAGAGGCGAGAGCGCGCTTGTAGGAGGGTGGCGGGTTTTCGCAGACCGTGACCGCTTGCCCGCCCTGTGCCGCTGGATTCACCAGCCCGCCGGCGATCAGTCCTGCCGCGTCCGCTCCTTTTCTGGAACTTCTTGCGCACCACCTGACACCGCGTAGCCGGGATACGCACCATCGCTCCCAGCCTCTGCAGCCTCCTGCCGCTCCCGCGCCATCTGCTCGGCCAACTGGTTGCGTCCCTCGCGCGCCACGGCGATCATCTTGGCGCGGTCGCGGTGGTGCGGGTACATGCGGTCCGACAGTGCGATGTTGTGTTCGCGAAAGCGCCGGGTCATCTCCTGGGCCTGCTCGGGCGGCAGGCCCATCAGCTCCAGCACGGTGCGGGCGCTGTGCATGCTCGATTCGAACAGCTCGCGCTGCACCAGGGTCACGCCCTCATCGCGCAGCTTGTTCCAGTGGGTGAGGTCGCGCGCGCGGGCCACCACGGTGAGGTGGGGAAAATGCTTGCGCGCCAGCGCGGCGATCTTGACGGACTGCTCGGGGTCGTCCACCGCGATGACGAGGATGCGCGCCTGCCCGGCACCGGCGATGCGCAGCAGGTCGAGCCGGGTGGCGTCGCCGTAGTGCACGCGGTAGCCGAAGGTGCGGGCCACTTCGAGCATCTCCACACTGTGGTCGAGCACGGTGGTGCGTATGCCCTGCATCAGCATCACGCGCGCCACGATCTGGCCGTAGCGGCCGAAGCCGGCAATCACGATGGGCGCATCCTGCGGCTCCGAGATCTCTTCGGCGGCGGGGGCCTTGAGGTTCGCATAACGGCGCAGCAGCACGCGGTCCAGCACCACCAGCAGCAAGGGGCTCAGCAGCATCGACAGCGCCACGGCGCCGATGAGCAGCGAGGCGGTTTCGGCCGGGAAGACCTGGGCGCCGGCGGCGGCCTGGAAGACGACGAAGGCGAACTCGCCGCCCTGGGCGAGCAGCAGGGTGAACACCGGGCGCTCCTGGTAGGGGATGCCGACTGCGCGCGCCAGCGCATAGATCACCACCGCCTTGCAGGCCAAAAAGCCCAGCAGGATGCCGGCCATGAGCCAGGGCGAGCGCATGAGCACGCCAAAGTCGATGCTCATGCCCACGGCAATGAAGAACAGGCCCAGCAGCAGGCCCTTGAAGGGCTCGATGTCGGCCTCCAGTTCGCGCCGGTACTCGCTGTCGGCCAGCAGCACGCCGGCAAGGAAGGCCCCGAGCGCCATCGACAGCCCGACCATCACCATCAGCATGGCGATGCCCACCACCAGCAGCAGCGCGGCGGCGGTGAAGACCTCGGGCGTGCGGCTCTTGGCGATCCAGCGCAGCAGCGGGCGCAGCAGCAGGCGGCCGCCGAGGATGATGGCGGCGATCACCCCGACGATCTTGGCCACCTCCCACACCACCTCGCCCGGCGAGTGGCTGGCGGCGCCTGCGTCCGCGGCGGCGCCCAGCAGCGGCAGCAGCGCCAGGATGGGGATGGCCGCCACGTCCTGGAACAGCAGTATGGAAAAGCCCGCCTGCCCGCTGGCGGTACGCATCAGGTTGCGCTCGGCCAGGCTTTGCAGCGCGATGGCGGTGGACGACAGCGCCAGCCCCAGCGCCCCCACCAGGCCCACGCGCCAGGGCAGGCCCACCAGGCAGGCCAGGCCGAACAGCACGGCCGCGCAGCCCAGCACCTGGGCCGTGCCCATGCCGAAGATGGGGCGGCGCAGCGCCCACAGCCGGCTGGGCTGAAGCTCCAGCCCGACCAGAAACAGCATGAGCACCACGCCGAACTCGGCGAAGTGCAGGATGTCCTGCACATTCTTCACCAGGGCCAGGCCCCAGGGCCCGATGGCGATGCCCGCCGCCAGGTAGCCGATGATGGCGCCCAGGCCCAGCGCCTGTGCAATGGGCACGGCCAGCACGGCGGCCGTGAGGTACAGGAAACCGTAGGTGAGCCAGGTGGGTGCGTGTTCCATGGTCGGGTCGGGTGGGGCGGCTTGTTGTGGTTGGCGATGTGCTGCATGCCCCGGCATTCATTCTGGCATTCTGGCCAATGCTCTGCTTTTTGTAGCGCAATTGGCCCGCAAACGGTCCAGGGTGCCCGCCATTGATAAGATGCGTGCCCTTGCTTTTGTGGTGGTTCCATGGATTTCCAGACCTGGTTGGCTTTTTTCGCGGCCTCGTGCCTGATTGCGGTGTCCCCCGGTTCGGGCGCCGTGCTGTCCATGAGCCATGGCCTCTCATTCGGCGTTCGCAAGGCGGGCGCCACCATCCTGGGCTTGCAGATGGGGCTCTTGCTCATCCTGCTGATCGCTGGGGCGGGCGTGGGATCGCTGCTGCTGGCGTCCGAAGTGGCGTTCAACGTGGTCAAGGTGTTGGGCGCCTGCTACCTGATCTGGGTAGGCTTTTGCCAGTGGCGTGCCGGCGATGCGTCGCCGCTGCAGGGCGACGAGCAGGAGCCGGCCGGTACGTGGCAAAAGCGCGTGCTCACGGGCTTCCTGACCAACGCGACCAACCCCAAGGGCATCATCTTCATGGTGGCCGTGCTGCCCCAGTTCATGACCGACACGCGCCCGCTGTGGACACAACTGCTGGTGATGGCCGCCACCACGGTGGCTGTGGACGTGACCGTGATGCACGGCTACGCCGCCGGTGCCAGCGCCATGCGCCGGCTGATGCGCAGCGCGCGCGCCGTGCGCACGCAGAACCGGGTATTCGGAGGATTGTTGATGGCCGTCGGGGCCGGCCTCTTCTTCGTGAAACGCGGCGGACAGCACGCTTAAAGGTGTCCTCAGTTGCAAATTCGTTGAAGAAATCTCCCGACAATCGCCGCCATGCGTCGCAAGCAAATGCTCGCCATGCCACCCGGCATGGCTGTGCTTTGCGCCTAGCCTGGCAGCAATTTCGGCAGATTTCTTTCTTCAACGAATTTACAACCCAGGACACCGGCTTGCACTGTGCTATCAATTGGGTAGCATCGCACTAGAGCCATAGCACGGCAGGCACTTTGGAGTGCCTGTTTTCATTGACAGACCCAACGCAAGGAGTTCGTGATGCCCGTGATCGTCGTTGCAAACCCGAAGGGGGGCGTGGGCAAGTCCACGCTGTCGACCAATGTGGCGGGCTACTACGCGCGCCAGGGCCACCCTGTCCTTCTGGGCGACACCGACCGCCAGCAATCCGCGCGCCTGTGGCTGGGCCTGCGCCCGCCGGCCGCGCGGCCCATAGGGGTGTGGGACGTCAGCTCCGACGTGATCAGCAAGCCGCCGAAGGGCACGACGCACGCGGTGCTGGACACCTCGGCCGGGCTGCATGGCTGGCGCCTGACCGACGTGCTCAAACTCGCCGACAAGATCATCGTGCCCCTGCAGCCCAGCGTGTTCGACATCTTCGCCACGCGCGGCTTTCTGGACCAGCTGGCCGAGCACAAGCGTGCCGACGGGGTGCAGGTGGGCATCGTGGGCATGCGCGTCGATGCGCGCACGCGCGCGGCCGACCAGCTGCACCAGTTCGTGGACAACCTGGGCTTTCCGGTGCTGGGCTACCTGCGCGACACGCAGAACTACATCCACCTGGCGGCGCACGGGCTCACGCTGTTCGACGTGGCGCCGGGCCGCGTGGCACGCGACCTGGAGCAGTGGCAGGGCATTTGCGAATGGCTGGACGCATGAGGGTTAGTACCTGTCACTCGGCCGACATGGGACGGCGGGGCCCGGCGCTACATTGGGGCCATGAAAATCTTCCGCTCCTACTCCGAAGTCAGCGCCTGCGTGGGCCAGGAGGTCGCCGTGACCGACTGGATCACCATCACGCAGGAACAGGTCAACCTGTTCGCCCAGGCCACGGGCGACCACCAGTGGATCCATGTGGATCCCGAGCGTGCCAAGGCCGGACCCTTCGGCGCGCCGATTGCGCATGGCTTTCTCACCCTGTCGCTGATTCCGCGCTTCTTCGAGTCGGGGCTCACCATCGAGGGTGCGCGCATGGGCGTGAACTATGGCCTGAACAAGGTGCGCTTCACCTCGCCGGTGCCCGTGGGCAGCCGCGTGCGCGCACGCCTGACCCTGCAGGCCGCCGAGCCGCTGGCACCCGATGGCATGCAGATGACCTGGCTGGTGACGGTGGAGCGCGAGGGCAGCGACAAGCCGGTGTGCGTGGCCGAATCGCTGGCCCGCAACTACGGGGCCGCGCCCTGAAGGCTGGGCGCCCAGCGCCCCACCACTTTTCGCAGGAGGGCTGAAAAATGGACCGCCTGCAAGCCATGAAAGTCTTCGACCGCGTGGTCGACGAGGGCGGCTTTGCCGCCGCCGCACGCGCGCTCGACATGTCGCCCCCCGTGGTCACGCGCATGGTGGCCGAGCTGGAACAGCACCTGGGCACGCGCCTGCTTCAGCGCACCACGCGCAAGGTGGCGCTCACCGATGCGGGCGAGGTCTATTTGCAGCGCGTGCGCAGCATCCTCAACGAGATCGACGATGCCGAGGCCGAGGCCGTGGCCAGCACGCGCGATTTGCGCGGCACCATCCGCATTGTGGCGCCGCCGGTGCTCACCACCAATTTTCTCGCGCCGCTCACCGCGCTGTGGCATGCGCGCTATCCCAAGCTGATGCTGGACATCAGCGTCGATGCGCTGGCCCTGCGCCGCATCGACGAGTTCGACGTGACTCTCATGGTGGCGGGCGAGGATTTCGACGCCAACATCGTGGCCCGCGCGCTGCTGCATGGCCAGGCCATCGTCGTGGCGTCGCCCGAGTACCTGGCGCGCAAGGGCATGCCCCTGCAGCCCGCCGACCTGGCGCAGCACGAGTACCTGCGCGATACGGGGGCGCCCGCGCGCTCCGAGATGGGTGGCGGGCGCAAGCTGCGCCTGCACCCGGCCGTGGGCGACGGCGACTGGCAGGAGGTGGATGCGCCCGCGGTGCTGCAGTCCGACAGCAATGGCGTGCTGCTGCGCGCAGCCATCGATGGCGCCGGCGTGGCCGTGACGGCGCGCCTGCTGGTCGAGGAGCAACTGGCCAGCGGCGAGCTGGTGCACGTGCTGCCCGATTGGATCGTCTCGCGCTATACGGTGTACGCGGCGCTGCCCTCGGGCCGCATGCTGCCGGCGCGCACCAAGGTGTTCCTGGACTTCATGTCCGAGCAGGGGCCTCAGGCCATCGCCGACCAGCGCTATCAGCCGGGCTGAACCATGGCCAGCGCGGCCGCCAGTGGCGCCGGTGCCGAGGCGCCAAAGCTGTTCTGGCGCCAGGCCTCGAACACCGATACCGCCACCGCGTTGGACAGGTTCAAACTGCGCTGCCCCTCGACCATGGGCAGGCGCAGGCGCTGGGCGGGCGGAAAGGTCTCGCGCAACTCGGGCGGCAGGCCACGCGTCTCGGCGCCGAACACCAGCCAGTCGCCCGGCAGAAAGCAGTTGTCGAACAGGTCCTGCGAGCCGTGCGTGGTCATGGCGAACATGCGCGCGGGGTCGGGCTGGGCATCGCGCAGGAAGGCCGTCCAGCCCGAATGGCGCAGCACCGAGGCGTACTCGTGGTAGTCGAGGCCGGCGCGGCGCATGAGCCGGTCTTCCATGGAAAAACCCAGCGGCTCGATGAGGTGCAGCGTGCAGCCGGTGTTGGCCGCCAGCCGGATCACGTTGCCGGTGTTGGGCGGTATTTCGGGCTCGACCAGGACGATATGGAACATGCAGGTATTTTCACGCGAAGCATGTTCCCTGGGCGCCGACCTTGTAACAAATTATGGGGTGTCCATCGGCGTGCCTGCGCCCGGCTCCGTGCGCGCAAGCACCAGGGCCACCACCGAGGCGCAGCCTGCCTCGCGCAGTGCGGTGGCCGCGGCGTCCATGGTGGCGCCGGTGGTCATCACGTCGTCGATCAAGGCCAGGTGCCGCCCGCGCAGGCTGGCTGCCAGCGCGGGTTCGACCACGAAGGCGCTGCGCAGATTGCGCAGCCGCTGGGCGCGGGTCAGCCGGGCCTGTGCATCCGCGGTGTGCAGGCGCACGAGCGCACCGGCCTGCGCTGTGGCGGGTGACAGGGCGCGGGCCAGCAGCCAGGCCTGGTTGAAGCCGCGCTCGCACAGCCGTTCGTGCGAAAGCGGAATCGGCAGTACCAGGTCGGCGTTGTCCAGTGCGCTCTGCACCCCGGGCGCGCCGCGCATCAGCGCGGCCAGCGTGCCGGCCCAGCCTGGATCGCCCCGGAACTTGAAATCGGCCACGGCGCCGGACCAGGGGTATCCGTAATCCACGGCAGCCAGGCAGCGGTCGGGCACCGGCGGAGAGCGCAGGCAGGCACCGCACACCGGCACGCCATCGGGCACCCGCAGGGCGCAGCGTGTGCAGCGCGCAACAGGCTGCGCAAAGCGCGCCGTGCAGGCAGTGCAGATGCGCGTAGCGGGCCAGGCGTGGCAGACAGCGCACTGGCTGGGCAGGGCGCGCGCCAGGGCCTCGAGCCCGCGGCCCAGCCCCGATTGCCTGGATAGCCCCGTGAACGCCTTGAACCGCATGAGTCAATATACTCGTTGGACCCCCGGTTCCTACGACATGCCCACAGAGCGCCCCCCCACGATCGACCCCCTGGCCGCAGCCCGCTGGCACGCCGCCGCACCTGCCATGGCCCCCTGGCTCCACGAGGAGGTGGCGCGCCGCATGGAGGACCGCCTGCAGTGGATACGCCAGGCGCCCGCCGCCTGGTGTCACTGGGACCCCGTGCGCGGCGGTCTGCAGGGCCATGCGCTGGTGAGTGCCCGCTATCCCAAGGCGGCCTGCCAGGTGGCCGAGACGGCAGCGCACTGCGTGCCCGTGGCTGAACAGGCGCTGGCCCGGCCCTGGTGGAGCCCGGCGCGCTGGACCGGGCCGGTGCCGCAGTTCGGCCTGCCCGCCGATGCCAGCGTGCAGATGCTCTGGGCCAACATGGCACTGCACATGGCGGCCGACCCGCAGGCCCTCATCGGCCAGTGGCACCGGGCGCTGGCGACAGATGGCTACCTCATGTTCTCGTGCCTGGGGCCCGACACCGCGCGCGAGCTGCACGGCGTCTACGCCACCATGGGCTGGCCACCCGCCGGTCATGCCTTCACCGACATGCACGACTGGGGCGACATGCTGGTGCACGCCGGCTTTGCCGAACCGGTGATGGACATGGAGCGCATCACGCTGACCTTCGCCACGCCCGAGCGCCTGCTGCAGGAGCTGCGCGAGCTGGGCTGCAACCTGCACCCCGGCCGCTTCGGCGCACTGCGCGGGCGCGGCTGGCGCGAGCGCCTGCATGCGGCCCTGGTGCAACACCTGGCCGACCCGGCGCAGGGCGGGCAGCTGGCGCTGACTTTCGAAATCATCTACGGCCATGCCTTCAAGCCCGCGCCGCGCCTGAAAATGAGCGCCAGCAGCGCGGTTTCGCTGCAGGACATGCGGGCCATGCTGGCCACCGGTACAGGTAGAAGTACCGGGTAGCTGCCTGTCAATGACATGGAACAAGGCACGCTACAATTCAGGGTTATTGGGATTTCGGGCATCTTCCCGCGCAACGTAGCGGGCTGCGCATGCCGCGCCAGTGGCTTTCCTGGTGTGGTCTGCAGCCGGCAGTCTTGTGGGCACCTCCGGTGACAGGCTTGGTATTTCGTTTTGCCACGGTCTCGGGCCAGCGCATCGATTGGCGCCTGGCCCGCAACTGCTCGGTCACCCCCGCGCAGATGGGCTGGATGTACCTGTCGCTGTGTGCTGTGTCGCTGGGCATCGCCACGTTCTTCTGGATGCTCGGAGCCCGTCTGGTCATGCCCTTCGCGTGGCTGGAGATGGTGGTAGTTGGATTGGCATTCGCCATGTACGGACGTCATGCGGCCGATGGCGAGAGGATTTCACTGCAGGGCTCGCGCCTGGTGGTGGAGTTGGAGACAGCAGGCAAGCTGATACGCGCCGAATTCGACCGGAGCTGGGTTCGCGTAGAACCCAAGACCGGCGACCGGTCGCTGATCACCCTGTCTGGCCAGGGCCGATCGGTGGAGGTGGGGCGCTATGTGCGCCCCGAGCTTCGACCGGCACTGGCATCGGAGATACGCATGGCCTTGCGCGCAGCCTGACCCCACGCAGGAGCGCCAGCAGGGATTGGTTAATTTGAGGCTTAGTAAATGAGAACTATGAAGAGCATTTCCAACAAGCTGGCTTCTCTGCTCCTGATCGCCGGTACATGGGTAGGTGGCGTGGCCCATGCCGTTCAAGACCTGCCTGGCGGGCCTGCAGTCAATCAGCTCAATCTGCATCCTCCGGTCACGAGGATTGCCGAGGAGCAGCATTTCCTGCATTGGATGATGCTCATCATCTGCACGGTGATCTTCGTGGCCGTGTTCTCCGTGATGTTCTATTCCATCTGGAAGCATCGCCAGTCCAAAGGCGCCAAGGCCGCCAACTTCCATGAATCGGTGACCGTCGAAGTGATCTGGACCATCATCCCCTTCATCATCGTGATCCTCATGGCCCTGCCCGCCACCAAGGTGCTGGTGGCCCAGAAGGATACGACCAATGCCGACCTCACCATCAAGACCACGGGCTACCAGTGGAAGTGGGGCTATGACTACATCACCGGCGAGGGCGAGGGCCTGGCCTTCATCTCCACGCTGGACAGCAGCCACCGTGTGATGTCCGACAGCGGCGACGTCAAGGCGGCACCCGCCGACTACCTGCTCAAGGTGGACAACCCCATGGTGGTGCCGGTCAACAAGAAGATCCGCATCATCACCACCGCCAACGACGTGATCCACGCCTTCATGGTGCCGGCCTTCGGCATCAAGCAGGATGCGATCCCCGGCTTCGTGCGCGACACCTGGTTCCGTGCCGAGAAGATCGGCGACTTCTATGGCCAGTGCGCCGAGCTGTGCGGCAAGGAACACGCCTACATGCCCATCCATGTGAAGGTCGTCTCCGCCGAGGACTACACCGCCTGGGTGGCCGACCAGCGCAAGAAGGCCGCCGCCAAGCTGGACGACCCGACCAAGGTCTGGACCCTGGACGACATCATGAAGCGCGGCGAGAAGGTCTACGCCGCCAACTGCGCCGCCTGCCACCAGGCCAACGGCAAGGGCGCGGGCCCGATCAAGCCGCTGGACGGCTCGGCTGTGGTGCTCGATACCGACCATGCCAAGCAGATCCAGATCCTGCTCAAGGGTGCTGCCAACGGCGCCATGCCATCATGGGCGCAGCTGAGCGATACGGACCTTGCGGCCGTGGCCACCTACACCAAGAACACCTGGTCCAACAAGACCGGCCAGCTGGTGCAGCCTGCCGAAGTCGTCGCCCAGCGTGGCAAGTGATCACCGCCCAACGTACTGATTGAGGAAACCAAGATGAGCGCAGTTCTTGACAACCACGGGCACGGTGGCGACCACGCACACGACGACCACGGCCACCACGGCCCCACCGGCTGGCGCCGCTGGGTGTTCGCCACCAACCACAAGGACATCGGTACCCTGTACCTGCTGTTCGCCTTCGCCATGCTGATGGTCGGCGGCATCCTGGCCCTGCTGATCCGCGCCGAGCTGTTCCAGCCCGGCCTGCAACTCGTGAACCCCGAGCTGTTCAACCAGCTCACCACCATGCACGGCCTGATCATGGTGTTCGGCGCCATCATGCCGGCCTTCGTGGGCTTCGCGAACTGGATGATCCCGCTGCAGATCGGCGCCTCCGACATGGCGTTCGCGCGCATGAACAACTTCAGCTTCTGGCTGATGATTCCTGCCGCGGCCATGCTGGTCAGCTCCTTCTTCATGCCCGGCGGCGCCCCCGCCGCCGGCTGGACGCTGTACGCACCGCTGACGCTGCAGATGGGCCCCTCCATGGACGCCGGCATCTTCGCGATGCACATCCTGGGTGCTTCGTCCATCATGGGCTCGATCAACATCATCGTGACCATCCTGAACATGCGCGCCCCCGGCATGACCCTGATGAAGATGCCCATGTTCGCCTGGACCTGGCTCATCACCGCCTACCTGCTGATCGCCGTGATGCCCGTGCTGGCCGGCGCCATCACCATGACGCTGACGGACCGCCATTTCGGCACCAGCTTCTTCAACCCCGCCGGCGGCGGTGACCCGGTGATGTACCAGCACATCTTCTGGTTCTTCGGCCACCCCGAGGTGTACATCATGATCTTGCCGGCCTTCGGCATCGTGAGCCAGATCGTGCCCGCCTTCGCGCGCAAGAAGCTCTTCGGCTACGCCTCCATGGTGTATGCCACCTCGTCCATCGCCATCCTGTCGTTCATCGTGTGGGCGCACCACATGTTCACCACCGGCATGCCCGTGACCGGCCAGCTGTTCTTCATGTACGCCACCATGCTGATCTCGGTGCCCACGGCCGTGAAGATCTTCAACTGGATCGCCACCATGTGGCGCGGCTCCATGACCTTCGAGACCCCGATGCTGTTTGCCGTGGGCTTCATCTTCGTGTTCACGATGGGCGGCTTCACCGGCCTGATCCTGGCCATGGCACCCATCGACATCCAGCTGCAGGACACCTACTACGTGGTGGCCCACTTCCACTACGTGCTGGTGGCCGGCTCGCTGTTCTCGATGTTCGCAGGCGTGTACTACTGGCTGCCCAAGTGGACCGGCCACATGTATTCCGAGACGCGCGGCCAGATCCACTTCTGGGGCTCGCTGATCACCTTCAACATCACCTTCTTCCCGATGCACTTCCTGGGCTTGGCCGGCATGCCCCGCCGCTACGCCGACTACCCCATGCAGTTCGCCGACTTCAACGCCATCGCCTCGGTGGGCGCTTTCGGATTCGGCCTGATGCAGGTGTACTTCTTCCTGGCCATCGTGCTGCCTGCCATGATGGGCAAGGGCGCTGCGGCCCCCGCCAAACCCTGGGACGGCGCCGAAGGCCTGGAATGGGAAGTGCCTTCGCCCGCACCGTTCCACACTTTCGAGACCCCGCCCAAGCTGGACGCTACCGCGACCCGCGTGATCGGCTGAAGACCATGCCCATGACCCCCGAACAGAAGAAGAGCAACCTGCGCCTGGGTTTGATCCTGGCGTCCATCGCTGCGGCCTTCTTCATCGGGTTCATGGTCAAGATGGTCCTGCTGTCCTCCCGCTGAAGCAGCAGCAACAGCCAAAGGCCCTGGACCCGACACCATGAACCTGCGCCGCGAAAACGCCAAGATGGTCGGCAAGCTGGTCGTGATCGCGGCCGGCATGTTCGCCTTCGGCTACGTGCTGATCCCGATCTACAAGCACATCTGCGAGATGACGGGGATCAACATCCTGTCGCTGTCCGAGCGCCAGGTGCCCGGCAACGGCGTGGCCGGCAAGGACGTGAAGATCCCCGCCAACACGCAGGTGGACAAGAGCCGCACCATCACCGTCGAGTTCGACGCCAATGCACGCGGCCCCTGGGACTTCAAGCCCGCGCAGCGCTCGGTGCAGGTGCACCCCGGCGAGCTGACCACGGTGATGTACGAGTTCCAGAACGTGCAGAATCGCCGCATGGCCGCACAGGCCATTCCGAGCTACGCACCGCGCCAGGCGGCAGCGCACTTCAACAAGCTGGAGTGCTTCTGCTTCAACCAGTACACGCTGGAGCCCGGCGAGAAGAAGGAATGGCCCGTGGCCTTCGTGATCGACCCGCGCCTGTCCAAGGACGTCACGACGATCACCCTGTCCTACACGTTCTTCGAGGTGGGCGGCAAGACACCGGCCGCGCCTGAGTCCACCGCGGCAGTCGCCCCGGTGCTCCAGCCAGCCTTGCAAGGAGCCGGATCATGAATGCCCCCTCGCCGGTGCAGCGCAAAGGCTCGCTGCTGCGCACCATCCGCGCCGTGGCTTGGTCCTTCGTCGGCATGCGCAAGGGCAGCGAATATGCGCAGGATGTCGAGAAGCTCAACCCGGTGCACATCATCGTGGTCGGGCTCATCGCGGTGTTCCTGCTGGTGATCGGGCTGATCGCCCTGGTGAACTTCATTGTGTGACGGCGGCGGCATAGGCAAGACACCAGAGATACCGAGCGTCCCCACGGATACCGATAGACAGATAGATAACAAAAGATTTTGAGATTCAGGAGCTGAAATGAGTGCAACAACCCCCGGAACGACACCGTACTACTACGTGCCCGCCGAGTCGCGCCATCCGGCGATGGCGGCGGCCGGCCTGTTCTTTGTGATCCTGGGCGCAGGCCAGTGGATCAACGGCCACGACTGGGGCAAGTACTCCCTGGCGCTGGGCCTGGTCTGGTGGCTGTTCGTGCTCTACCAGTGGTTTGGCGACGCCATCCGCGAAAGCGAAGGCGGCCTGTACGGCCACAAGATCGACCTGTCGTACCGCTGGAGCATGAGCTGGTTCATCTTCTCGGAGGTGATGTTCTTCGGCGCCTTCTTCTCGGCCCTGTGGTGGGCGCGCGCGCATTCGGTGCCGGCCCTGGGCAGCCTGGACAACGCGCTGCTGTGGCCCGACTTCAAGGCCGTGTGGCCCAGCATGGCGGCCGGCATGACGGCCTCGCCCGCCGGCATCGTCGAACCCTTCCAGACCGTGGGTCCCTTCTGGCTGCCCACCATCAACACCGCGCTGCTGCTGACCTCGGGCGTGACGCTGACCATCGCCCACCACGCGCTGCGCGAGAACCACCGTGGCAAGACCATCGCCTACATGTGGGCCACCGTGCTGCTGGGCTTCGTCTTCCTGTGCGTGCAGGGCTACGAGTACTACCACCTGTACACCGACCTGAACCTCAAGCTCAGTTCGGGCGTGTTCGGCTCCACCTTCTTCATGCTCACCGGCTTCCACGGCTTCCACGTGTTCCTGGGCATGCTGATGCTGCTGTTCATCACCTTGCGCCTGCAAAAGGGCCACTTCACCCCCGAGAAGCATTTCGGCTTCGAAGGCGCCGCCTGGTACTGGCACTTCGTGGACGTGGTCTGGCTCGGCCTGTACGTGCTGGTCTACTGGATGTAACCCACGCCTCCAACGAAAAAAGCGCCGCGAGGCGCTTTTTTTGTGCCGCCCTGGAGCGGGGCGGGTTCAGCGCGAGGCCGGCAGTCCCGTGGGCTGGATATAGCCCAGCTGCCAGGCCACCAGGATGCACAGGAACAGTACGATGGACAGCCCCACCCGCACCGCCAGCGCCCGCGCCATGCGGCTGCCCCGGGCCTTGTCGTCGCCGGCATCCTTGCCGCCGCGCATCATGAAGAACAGGGCCGAGGCCAGGCTGGCCAGGATGGCGATGAAGGCCAGCACAACGAGGTATTTCATGGAGCACATTATCCCGTGACACGCACGCAACGCGCCCTGGGCCCGCTTTTCTGGCTGATCCTGCTCGCAGCCCTGGCTGGCATGGCGGTCACGGCATCGCTCGGGCGCTGGCAGTTGTCGCGCGCCGCCGAGAAAGAGTCGCTGCAGGCCCAGATCGACGAGCGCACGCGCCAGCCGGCCATCGATGGCCGCGCGTTGCTGGCGCCGGCCACGCCCGAAGCTCGGCAGGCGCTGGTGCACCGCGCCGTGCAACTGCAGGGCACCTGGTTGCCCGAGCACACCGTGTACCTGGACAACCGGCAGATGCAGGGCCGGCCCGGCTTCTTTGTGCTTACCCCCTTGCGGCTCGAGGGTGATCCTGGCGCCGTGGTGCTGGTGCAGCGCGGCTGGGCGCCGCGCAATTTCCAGGACCGCATGCAGCTGCCGCCGGTGCAGACGGACCCGGGCCTGGTACAGCTCACGGGCCGCGTGGCGCCGCCCCCTTCGCGCCTGTACGAGTTCGAAGGCGGCGACAGCGCCAAGGGGTCTTCCCGCATCCGGCAAAATCTCGACCTGGCTGCCTTCGGGGCAGAGACCGGCCTGGCGCTGGCGCCCCTCACGGTTTTGCAGACCGGGGGTGCTGCCGAAGGTCTGCTGCGCGACTGGCCGGTGATCGGCGCGGGCGTCGACAAACACTATGGCTATGCATTTCAATGGTTCGGGCTCTGCGGCCTGATTGCACTCCTCTATGTCTGGTTCCAAATCGTCCGACGCTTCCTTCGCCCACGCCGCCAGCCAGGTGCCTGAGCGCCCTGGCAGCGGGGTTGCCCACCCGCTGGGGCTCACCGTGCACAGCCTGCCCGAGGCGGGCGAGGCCGTCGCCACCAGCCAGCGCACACGCCATGGCCGCCTCAAGATGTTCGGCGTCCTGCTGATCTGCGCCGCCCCGGTCATCGCTTCATACTTCACCTACTACGTGATCCGGCCCGAGGGGCGCCGCGTCTATGGCGAGCTCATCGATCCCCAGCGCAGCATGCCCGCGCTGGTGGGCACTGCGCTCGATGGCAAGCCGGTGCCCCTGGCCTCGCTCAAGGGCCAGTGGCTGCTGGTGAGCGTGGCCGGCGGCGACTGCAACGACGCCTGCCAGAAGCACCTGTACCTGCAGCGCCAGCTGCGCGAGACCCTGGGCCGCGAGAAGGACCGCGTGGAATGGGTCTGGCTCGTCAACGACGCCGCCCTGCCGCCGCCGCTCTTGGCCCCGGCCCTGCAGCAGGCCACCGTGCTGCGCCTGGCACCAGAGGCCCTGGCCGCCTGGCTGGCGCCTGCCGCCGGCCATGCCCTGCAGGACCACATCTACGTGGTCGACCCCATGGGCAACTTCATGATGCGCTTTCCCGCCGCCATGGACCGCAGCGGCGCGGCCAAGGCCAAGCGCGACCTGGACCGCCTGCTGCGCGCCTCTTCCTCCTGGGACGAGGCCGGCCGGCCCGCCAAGCCATGACCGATACCCAGCCCCTGTACGACCTGGCGCCGCTGGCCCGGCTCATGCTGCTGGGCGTGATCATCGCCCTGGGCCCGCTGGTCTGGGTGTGGCTGCGCAACCGCAAGAGCACGCCGCTCAAGCGCCTGCAGGCGCTCACCGTGCTCACGCTGTTCCTCACCTTCGATCTGGTGCTGTTCGGCGCCTTCACGCGGCTCACCGATTCGGGCCTGGGCTGCCCCGACTGGCCCGGCTGCTACGGCAATGCCAGCCCGGTGGGCGCGCGTGCCGAGATCGCCGCCGCACAGGAGGCCATGCCGACCGGCCCCGTCACCCACGGCAAGGCCTGGGTGGAGATGGTGCACCGCTACCTGGCCACGGGCGTGGGTGTGCTCATCATCGTGATCACCGTGTCCTCGTGGGTGCAGCGCCGCCAGGCACGGCAGCAGGCACCGGGCCAGGGTGCTGCCGAGCCGCCCATCAGCCCCTGGTGGCCCACCTTCACGCTGTTCTGGGTGTGCCTGCAGGGCGCGTTCGGCGCGCTCACGGTCACCATGAAGCTGTTCCCGGCCATCGTCACCCTGCACCTCATCGGCGGCCTGGTGCTGCTGGCCCTGCTGTGCGTGCAGGCCGTGCGCCATGCGCACTGGGCGCAGGGCCGGATGGCCGAGCGCATTGCCCCGGCACTGCGCCAGGGCCTGCTGTGGACCACTGTGCTGGTGTCCGTGCAGATCGTGCTGGGCGGCTGGGTGAGCACCAACTACGCCGTGCTCGCCTGCACCACCTTCCCCACCTGCCAGGGCAGCTGGTGGCCGGCCATGGACTTTGCGCAGGGCTTCCAGGTCTGGCGCGAGCTGGGCATGCTGCAGGACGGCACACACATCAGCTTTGCCGGCCTCACGGCCATCCACTACGCGCACCGGCTCATGGCCTACCTGGTGCTGGCCGCGCTGCTGGCGCTGGTGTGGCGCCTGCGCAAGGCGGCCGTGTTGCCGGTGCAGACGCGCTGGCTGCTGGCGCTGTCGCTGGCGCAACTGGCCACCGGGCTGTCCAACGTGGTGCTCGACTGGCCGCTGCTGGCCGCCGTGCTGCACACCGGCGGCGCCGCCGCCCTGGTGGTGGTGCTGACCTGGGCGCTCGCGTCCAGCCGGTCCGCTGCCGCTGCCGCCCCCGAAGAATCCCCGGCGCCGCAGGGCGCATCGAGAAGAGTGTCCGCATGAGTGTCGCCCCCGCCGCCCTTTCGTCGCCGCCCTCGCGCGTGGCCCAGTTCTATGCCCTGACCAAGCCGCGCGTGGTGCAGCTCATCGTGTTCTGCGCGCTCATCGGCATGGTGCTGGCCGTGCCCGGCCTGCCTACCGCCCAGCAGCTCGGCCGCATGGCCATCGCCTGCCTGGGCGTGTGGCTGGTGGCCGGTGCTGCCGCCGCCTTCAACTGCATCGTGGAGCAGGGCATCGATGCCAAGATGAAGCGCACCGCCTGGCGTCCCACGGCCAAGGGCGAGCTGTCCAACGTGCAGACCCTGCTGTTCTCGGCCATCCTGTGCGGCGCGGGCTCGGCCCTGCTGTACTTCGCCGTGAACCCGCTGACCATGTGGCTCACGTTTGCCACTTTCGTCGGCTACGCGGTGATCTACACCGTGATCCTCAAGCCCGCCACGCCGCAGAACATCGTGATCGGCGGGGCCTCGGGCGCCATGCCGCCGGTGCTGGGCTGGTCGTCCATGACGGGCGACGTGGGTCCCGAGGCGCTGATCCTGTTCCTCATCATCTTCCTGTGGACGCCGCCGCACTTCTGGGCCCTGGCGCTGTACCGCGTGGAGGACTACCGCAAGTCCGGCCTGCCCATGCTGCCCGTGACGCATGGCAACGAGTTCACGCGGCTGCAGGTGTTCCTCTACACGCTGATCCTGTTCGCGGGCTGCCTGATGCCCTTTGTCTACGGCATGAGCTCTTGGATCTACCTGATCGCCGCCGTGGTTCTCTCCGCGGGCTTTTGCGGCTACGGCTTCGCGCTGTGGCGCAAGTACTCGGACGAACTCGCGCGCAAGACCTTCCGCTTTTCCCTCATCCACCTGAGCGTGCTGTTCGCAGCCCTGCTGGTGGACCACTACGTGCTCTGATGACGCACCACCCCATGATGCACAAACGAAACGCCTTGAAAGCCATCGCCCTGGGCACCGCAGCACTCGCCAGCGGGGCGCTGCTTACCGCCTGCGGCGACAAGAAGGGCCAGGCCCTGCAGTTCCGCGGCGTGGACATCACCGGCGCCGACTATGCGCGCGACCTGCCGCTGCCCGACCACAACGGCCAGATGCGCAGCATGAAGGACTTTGCGGGCAAGGTGGTGGTGGTGTTCTTCGGCTTCACCCAGTGCCCCGACGTCTGCCCCACAGCAATGGCTGAACTGGCCGAGGTGAAGAAGGCGCTGGGCAAGGATGGCGACAAGTTGCAGGGCCTGTTCGTCACCGTGGACCCGGAGCGTGACACCCCCGAGGTGCTCAAGGCCTACATGGCCAACTTCGACCCGGGCTTCCTGGCGTTGCGCGGCTCGCCCGAGCAACTGGCTGCCGTGGCCAAGGACTTCAAGATCTACTACAAGAAGGTCGAGGGCAAGACCCCCACCAGCTACAGCATGGACCACTCGGCCGGCAGCTACGTGTACGACACGGCCGGCCGCCTGCGCATCTACAACCGCTACGGCAGCGGCGCGCAGGCGCTGACCGAGGATGTGCGCGCGCTGCTGAACGCCGCTGCCTGAGCGCAGCCATAAAAAAGCCCTCCATCGCCATGCGGGGGAGGGCGATGGATGGGCGCGACTGTTTACTCGGCCTTGATGCCGCGCATGGCGATCACGCCGCCCAGCAGGTTGGTGTCGGCCTTGATGCGGTTGGCCAGGCCTTCGGGCGAGGTGCCCACCACCTGCCAGCCCTGCTGGAACAGCTTGCTGCGCACATCGGGGCTGCGGGCGATCTCGCTGATGAGTGCGGCGACCTTGGCCTGGATGGGTTTGGGCATGGTGGAGGGGGCGGCAAAGGCGTTCCAGATCTCCAGGTTGTAGTTGGTGATGCCGGCCTCCGCCAGGCTGGGCACATCGGGCACCAGCGGGCTGCGGCCCGAGGAGGTGACGCCGATGGCGCGCAGCTTGCCGGCCTTGACCTGGGCCTGGGCCAGGGCGGGGGGCAGCAGGGCCATCTGCAGCTGGCCGCCGAGCATGGCCGTGGCCACCTGGGGGTAGCCGGGGTAGGGCACATGCACGGGGTTGATGTTGCTGCGCGACTTGAGCAGTTCGGTGCCGATGTGGCCCACCGTGCCCACGCCGGGCGTGCCGTAGCTCCATTTGTCGCCGCCATTGCGCGCCGCCACGAAGAATTCGCGTGCATCGGCCGTGGCGGGCACGCCCGGCTGGCTCACGGGCGCGGTCAGCACCAGGGGCGAGGTGCCGATCAGGCTCAGCGGCGCCAGGTCCTTGATGGGGTCGTAGGGCACGGCGGGGTTGAGCATCTTGGCGATGGTCATGTTGCCGTTGATCATCAGGCCGATGGTGTGGTCGTCACGCGCCTTGGCCACGGCATCGGCGCCGATGTTGCCGCCCGCGCCCACCTTGTTCTCCACGATCACCGGCTGGCCCAGCGCCTTGGACAGGGGCTCGGCGATGGTGCGGGCCGTGAGGTCGGGCGAGGAGCCAGCGGGGAAGCCGACGATGATGCGCACCGGCTTGGTTGGCCACGCCAGGGGGGCGGCAGCAGCCGCCGCGGCGGCAGGCTTCTGCTGGGCGATGGCCAGGGGCGACGACAGGGCGGCGATGGCCAGGGCCAGGGCGGCGCGGCGGGGAACAACAGGGCGTGACAAGAGCATCTCCTTGAAAGTGATCTGCAGCGGCTGCAACGCCAAAGCAAAAGGGCCCCGACGGGGCCCTTTTGGTGTGGGCGCTTTTGCCGCGAAGCAGCGATGGTAACGCGCTCCCTGCGGTGAACGGCGCCGATGCTTATGCGTATTCGGCCAGCGCCTTCTTCATCTTCTTCATGGCGGCGACTTCGATCTGGCGGATGCGCTCGGCGCTCACGCCGTACACGGCTGCCAGCTCGTGCAGCGTCATGCCGCCCGAACCGTCGTCGTTCACCTTGAGCCAGCGCTCTTCCACGATGCGGCGGCTGCGCTCGTCCAGGTCGGACAGGGCGGCAGCGATGCCATCCGTGGCCAGGTGGTCGCGCTGGCGCGATTCGATCATGGCGGTGGGCTCATGCGCGGCATCGGCCAGGTAGGCGATGGGGCCGAAGGCCTGCTCGCCATCGTCGGATGGGGCCGGGTCGAGCAGCACATCGCCGCCCGACATGCGGGTTTCCATCTCGATGACTTCCTCGCGCTTGACGTTCAGCTGCTGCGCCACCGAATCGATCTCGCTGTCCGACAGGGTGTCGCGGTGCGTCGCCGCATCTGCTGCGGCGGCATCGGCCTTGAAACCCTGCTTCATGGACCGCAGATTGAAAAACAGCTTGCGCTGGGCCTTGGTGGTCGCCACCTTGACCATGCGCCAGTTCTTGAGGATGTACTCGTGGATTTCCGCCTTGATCCAGTGCATGGCGTAGCTCACCAGGCGCACGCCCTGGTCGGGATCGAAACGCTTGACGGCCTTCATCAGGCCCACATTGCCTTCCTGGATCAGGTCGCCGTGCGGCAGCCCGTATCCCAGATACTGGCGCGAGATGGAAACGACGAGGCGCAGGTGCGACATCACCAGCCGGCCGGCGGCGTCCAGATCGTTGTTGTCCTTGAGAGCGCGTGCATATTTCTGCTCTTCCTCGTGGGTGAGCAGCGGCAGGCGGTTGACGGCCGAAATATAGGCGTCCAGATTGCCCAGCGGGGGCACCAGCGCCCACGGGTTTGCGGGCGCCAAAGTCGTCGTCGCGGTTCCAGATTGAATGTTCATTCCAGAAATCCTTTCCTCTAGGGCATGATATTAGCACTCTCTTTGAGTGAGTGCTAAAGCCGAAGTTCCCATGCGTTCGCTGGGTGTTTGAGTGTGATCAAACCTATGGCCGGTGATTGTCGATTTCAGGTGAGTTTTGCCCTGTTCTCACTGAATCGTCTACCGGTTTCTCTCTGAGAACGACTTCGGCTGCTTGAAAAATAGTCTACCGAGCGGGTTTTTTGTCGGATGTAGGAACTGTGCCCAGTTGGCTGTCATGCATTGCGACCTGTGCCGTACTTCCCAGCGGTTCACAGTGCGTTGAGTCGCTGTCTGCCCTGCGTGCCCGTTGGAGGGGCATTTCCCGCATGGTGGAATCAATCGGGAGCTGAATGCCCAGCCGTATTTGTCCATCCTGCGGTGGCTGGCTGAAGTGCAAGTTTGCGCAGCCACTGTACGGGGGGCGAAATCGGGGAACTGGGCACCCGGCCACCAGTTCACCCTCCGCATCGAGTTCAGTGTGCCTTCCTGCAGGTGTTGCCAGCGATGTGACGCTTTGGCGAACACCATCCAGCGTTCCTCGAGCTGTTCACGGTCTGCATCGTCCGTGAGCATCCCTCCCACGGTGGACGCCACGGCCACCGCCGTGCCGGCATGCGAGGCCACCTTGCTGTCGTAAGGGGGCGGCCGGTGGTCGGCAATGGCTTCGGTGTTGCGCATGTTGCGGTAGGCACAGATGGCATCGCCGGTGGAGACCGCGAAGTTCACGCAGGCCAGCGCCAGCAAGGGTGTGGCGCCGCCAAACGATATGGCCGTGAGGCCCACGGCCACGCCCACCGCCACCCCGGACAGGGCCACGCCCGGCGCCTTTGTCCAGAACGAGGTCTTGGCCGCGTCCACGCCCTCCTGCCGGGCTGCGAGCAGCTTTTCACCGGCAGCCACCAGCTTGCCCTTGGCCACATCGGCCCGCGAGGGTGCCACGCCCCCCGCGCGGGCCGGCTCGGAGGCGATTGCGCGCACCCGATCAGCCTGGCCTGCCGACACATCGCTGCGCGGTGGCGCGGGCAAGGTCAGCGACACCGGTGCCTGGGAGGCCGCCTGTGCCGTCTGGGTGGTCTGCCATGCAGGTTCGCTGCCGACGGTGCCGAACACATTGGCCGGACGGCCCATTCCAACGCCGATGGGGGAGCTCATGCGGAACCTCCCTCAGGCTGGGCAGGCGCGCTTGCGCGTGGGCGCGCACCAGGTGGTATTCCGGGTTCAGGTAACTGAGCTGGATGCGGGAGCGATAAGCCTCTTCGGCCTCTTGCGGATTGCCCGTGGCCTCCATGCATTCGCCCAGCCGCAGGATGCAGCCCGCGTTCGTGGCATCCATCAGCAGCGCCTGTGCGTAATGCTGGGCGGCGGCTTCGTGCTGGCCCAGCAGTTGCTGTGCGAGCGCGTAGGCAAACTGGAAGCGCGGCTCCCAGGGGTCGTGCGTGACCAGCAGCATCAAGTCTTCCATGGCCTCCTGCGCGCGGCCTTCCGCCAGGTGGCCGTAGGCTTCGGCTTAGACCGATTCCAGGTCGTCGTCCGTGATTTGCCGACGCCAGCGTGACCCCGTGGTTGACAAAGGCATCGGCAATGCCGTCGGGAGGGCTGAGGTCGACGGTGGTGGCGTCGGGCGATGGGGATATGGTGGGCTCCTGACTGGAAAGTCCAGTGAGCGCCGAGTAACCGGCCGCTGCCAAAAGTTCCTGCCCTGCCGTTGCCTGGTGCGTCCGGGCGGCCCTGGTCCTGGGCGTCGGTATCCGTAACGGTTCAACAATAATGGCAGGCGTTTGACAATGCTTTGCAATGCACTTGGAACTGAACCCGGCGACCTGTTACTAAACTGGCGACATAACAGGTTGCCTGAGCTTGCACCGTGACGATTTCGAACTCTTTCCCCCTTCCTGCCGCGGCCGGTTCTGTCGGGCTGCCGTCGGTGGACGCATTCCGGTCGGCTGCCCAGCAAGGTGACTGGGTTCATGTGAGCCAGGACGGCGCACAGTGGCAGGTCCGGGCGTCCGGAACCACGCCATCGCAGCGTTCGGTGGCATGGGTCGAGCCGCAGTCCGACCCCACTTCTGCTTTCGTCGGTGCGCTCGGCCAGTCCTTCTCGCGCGGCATCCAGGCGTCCGTGGCGCGAGAGCTCGGCCTGCAGCCTGCTCCGGGTCGGCCGTTGTCGGCCCGCACCGTGTTGCAGGCCATCGATATGGCACAGACCAGCCAGGCGGCGATGAACGGCGTCGACTTCTTCACCCGCCTGAGCGTCTCGGCGACCGGCTCGTCGGCTGCATTTGCCGAGGCCTGCCGGTCGGCCGCGCTGGATCCGGCGGCCTTCGACGCCCAGCAGCGCGCCGCCATTGATGTGCGTGTCCAACAGCGTTTCGATGCCGCTGCCGCCAATGGCCTCTCACCCGTTCCCGAGCCACTGGCCCGCCAATGGCTGGCCGAGGAAATCCGCCAGGGCTGACAAGGCCCTGCGGGGCCTGTTCTGTGACACTTTTGGACTGTACAGCGCTGCAAGCGTCTGTAAGAATCTGCGCATTGCATAGTGCGTTGGTAACTGCAGGTTAAAGTTTTTGCAGCTGGCATCCGTGACGTTTCCCCTTCCTACCCTTGACGCATCGATGGCGGACGCCTGTGGCGTGGCCGATGCCGTTGCCTTGCCCTCGGACGGCGGGGCCATGCTGGGCGAAGAAGATGTGGCGGAGCGCGATGCCCTGTTCCGCACCCTGGTGCAGGCCCACGGTGTGCGCCTGCACCGCTTCATCATCAAGAACATTGGCCATTCCACCGACGCGGAGGATCTGGCCCAGCAGGCTTTTCTGGAGGCCGTGCGTTCCTACCAAAACTTCAAGGGCCAGTCCGAACTGTCGACTTGGCTGTACGGCATTGCGATGAACCTCGTGCGCAACCACCTGTCGCGTGCACCGCACCGCCGCTACGATTTCGGCTCCGACGACGAATTGGCCGAAATGGCCGCCGATTCGCCCACGCCCGCGCAAAAGCTCGAGCAGAGCCAGCACATGCGCCACCTGCAGTCGGCGCTGGCCGAATTGCCCCAGGCCATGCGCGAAATCTTGCTCATGGTGGGGGTGGACGAGCTGTCCTACGAGGACGCCGCAGCCCTGCTCACGGTGCCGGTGGGCACGGTGCGCAGCCGGCTATCGCGGGCACGCACCGCGCTGCGCGACAAGCTGCAGGCGCGCGGCGTCGTGCTCGACTTCTAAGAACCTGTTCAAGATCTTTTTGAAGCCGCGCAAGTCCCTTTTCGGGATGGGATGCAAGGCGCGGGGCGCCGCTTTAGCCCGCGGGGCCCTTACTGTGGGCTCGGCCGCAGTGCCTCGACCGCGCTGGCGGCGGCAGCGGGCAGCGAAACCAGGCGCGGCTTGATCATGAACAGGCGTTCGCGCGTCTGGTAGTTGTTGGTCCTGTTCGAGAACAGCAGCCCGAACAGTGGCACCTGGCCCACGATGGGCACGCGGTTGTTGTCATTGGTCTGCTGGGTGCTCCGGTAGCCGCCGATCA
The DNA here is from genome assembly GCF_059423865.1 of Acidovorax sp. GW458-11-26-14-TSB4. Classification (NCBI taxonomy): domain Bacteria; kingdom Pseudomonadati; phylum Pseudomonadota; class Betaproteobacteria; order Burkholderiales; family Comamonadaceae; genus Acidovorax; species Acidovorax sp. GW458-11-26-14-TSB4. Next base: position 75,616 of record NZ_JBWKYR010000002.1, on the reverse strand, counting down.
GCAGGGTCTGGCCTTCGCCCACGATGGCCTGGGTGCTCACCACGCTGCGCCGCACCGTGGGGATGGCGTCGACCCGGGTTTCCTGGATCTGGCCGTCCTCGATGTCCACGTCGAGCTGGATCACCGGGCCTTCGGCGCGCTGCACGAAGTGCGGCGTCACCCGCAGCGTGGTGCCTGCCGTGATCGGGGTGACCGTGGCCACGCGTTCGCCGATGCTGCGGATGTAGAAGGTCTCGGACAGGTCGAGCAGTGCGCCGATGTTGTCGATGGTGAGGATGGAGGGGCGCGACTGGATGGATGCATCGCCCGTGCCTTCGAGCGCACGGATGCGGTTGACCAGGAAGTTGCCCGAACTCACCACCAGGCTGCTCGGGTCGATGGAGGCGCCGCGCTGCAGCGCGCCCAGCACGAAGTCATTGCCATCGCCCGTAGGCGTCATATTGCCGAAGCCGCCCACCGTGCCGCCGCGGCGGCCGCTCCAGGAGATGCCCAGCTCGTCGAGCTTGGTGGAGTTGATGTCGATGATCATCGCCTCGATCTCGATCAGCGGGGTGGGCACATCGAGCTGCTCGATCAGCGCCTTGTACAGCGGGATGCGCTCAGGCGTGTCCTGCACGATCAGGGCATTGAGGCGCGAGTCGGCCTGGATCGAGGGCGCCAGGCGCCGCTGGGCCGTGACGCCGCCTGGCGTGTTGCCGGAAGACACGCCCCGGGCGCCCGTGAACGAGGTCGCGGGCGGCACGGTGCGGGCCCCGGTGGCCGAGCTGGTGCCGTTGGGCGATGCCGCCAATGCGGCGGCCTGGCCGGAGCTGGCGGCATCGAACGACAGGCCCGCCGTGTTGGCGGCCGAGGGAACGCCTTCGACCAGCGGTGCGGCGATGGAGGAGATCAGCGCGTTGTTCACACCCGACGAACCGCCCCCGCCGGTGATCAGGTTGCGCAGCACTTGAGCGAGGCCCGGCGTGGTGATCTGCCGGTCGCGGTAGAGGATGGTGCGGTCGTCCACCGAGGCGTGCTTCAGGCGGAACACCGCTACCTGCTGGCCGCCCGCGGTGAGCGGCAGCGTGGCCATGGTGCGCTCGACCAGGGCCACATAGGCCGGCGGGCCGGAGACCAGTGCAACCCCTTGCTCGGGCAGCTCGCCCCAGCCAAAGCGGGCATCGAGCACGCCCAGGCTGGTCAGTGCCTGCCGCACCGCGGCGATGCTGCTGCCCCCCGAGGTGATGCTGCGCGTGCTCATCTCGGTGGTGCGGGCGACGAACAGCGTGCCCGCGTGCGTGAACCACGTCAGGCCGTAGACGCTGGCCATGCGGTCCATGAACTCGGTCGGCGTTTGCGCATTGAAGCGGCCGCTGACCTTGCCTTCGACCAGGGGCGAGAGTTCGAGCGACAGGCTGAAGCTGGCGGCAAAGTCGCGCAGCACGTTGGCGATGGGGGCGTTGTCGGCGTAGTAGCTGTAGGGCGCATCGGTCCAGGGCACCGGGCCGGCGTGGGCGCAGGGCACGGCGGCCAGGGCCAGGGCGCAGGCCAGTGCGCTGGCCAGACGGGGGAAGAGCGGGCGGGTGGGGAGGAGGGTGCGGTGCATGGGCTGCGGCGTCAGACGTTGGCGATGGCCTTGCTCCAGAAGGCCAGGCAGTTCACGAAACTTCCCACGGCATCGTCGATGTCCTGCGTGGAATTGGCGGGGGCGGCCTGCTGCAGCCAGATGGCGCGGTCGCGCTCGTCCACGGCGCAGGCGGCGGCGTGTTCCTTCATCGTGCCGCAGGCCAGGCGGCCCACGCCCAGCAGCAGGTCGTCGCGTGCCGGCCCGGGTTCGGGCAGGCTGCGCAGGCGCGAGCGCACGGCGATGCCGCCCTGCGGCAGGGCCTGCAGGCGGATGCGGTACTGGCCGTCCACGGTGAGCGTGACGGGCGCGCTGGTGTTGCCAGGGGCGGCGTCACCAGCGCCGAACTGGGCGGCATAGGCCTGGAGCAGGCGGGCGGACGCGGGGTCGGCCAAAGCGGAGGTCATCATGGCAGGGGGCCTTCCATCTGTTGCAGCAGCCGCAGCACCTCGGCCACGGGTTCGATGAGTTCGGAGGGAATGTACTGGCCGGCCTGCGCGTGCTCGGTGAGCGCGCGGGCCAGCGGAATGTTCTGCATCACCGGCACGCCGGCTTCGCGCGCCGCCTGCATCATGCGTTCGGCCAGGGCGCCTTCGCCCATGGCCAGCACCACGGGCAGCGGGGTCTCGTCGGCGTCGTAGCGCAGCGCCACGGCCAGGTGGGTGGGGTTGGTGACGACCACGGTGGCCTTGCGCGAATGCTCCACCGCGCCCTGCTGCATCATTTCCTGGTGCAGGTGCTTGCGCTGGTGCTTGATGTGGGGGTCGCCCTCCATCTCCTTGTATTCCTGCTTGACCTCGTCCTTGCTCATCATCAGCCCCTTGCGGTACTGGTAGCGTTGCCAGGCGAAGTCGGCCAGGGCGATGGCGCCGTAGGCCAGGCCGACGTTGATCAGCATGGTCTTCATGAGCTCGCCCACCACGTGGCCCAGCCCGGCCATGCCGGCCTGCGGGATGCTGGTCATGATGGGCAGGGCGTCGGCGATCAGGATCCACAAGAGCGCCGAGAGGAAGCCGATCTTGAGCACCGACTTGAGGAATTCCATCAGGTTCTTCTTGGAGAAGATGTTCTTGAGGTTGTCCAGCACGTTGAGCTTCTTGGCCGAGGGCTTGAGCTTCTCGAACGCGAACAGGATGCCCACCTGCATGGTGTCGCCGAAGATGCCGGCCGCCAGCACGATGCCGATGAAGGGCAGCACCACCAGGGCCATCTCGCGCAGCACGGCGTCGATCAGGGCGTTGGCCGCGTCGTTGAAGCCCATCTGCATCAGGGTGGTTGGCAGCAGGATCATCTGCCCCAGGCCTTCGACGATACGCCCGGCACTGGCCAGCAGGTAGCCGAAGATGGCCAGGATCAAGAGCGTCTGCGTGAAGTCCTTGCTGTAGGCGACATCGCCCTTCTGGCGCGAATCGCGCAGGCGCTTGCCGGTGGGTTGTTCGGTTTTTTCGCTCATGTGTCTCCTTTCTTGCGGCTAGGGGGTGCCGAATGGGCCCCAGTGCTCGCGCAGCAGGGGCAGGATGCGGCCCACGGCCTCGACCTGGTCGGCGCCATAGTCGAACAGCGAGGCGGCATACAGCATCAGCACCAGCATGGCCAGCGCGCTCTTGATGGGCATGGCCATGAAGAACACCTGCAACTGCGGCGCAAAGCGGCTCACCAGGGCCAGGCCGATCTCCGCCAGGAACATGGCCACCAGCACGGGCGCGGCAAACAGCACGGCCAGGCGCACCAGGCGGTCGAGCTGCGACAGCATCACCGGCACCGACTCGGGCTGCAGCACCGGCATCCACTGCGTGACGCTCCACAGCGCGAAGCTGTCGTACAAGGTGCCCAGCAGCAGCGAGAACCCCCCCGTGAGCAGGAAGAAGACGATGAAGGCCTGGTTGAACATCAGGCCCAGCGGCGAGGAGTCGTTGCCCGTGAGCGGGTTCAGGGTGGAGGCGATGCTGGCGCCACGCTGGTTGTCCACGAGAAAGCCCACGGCCTCGAAGATCCAGAACGGGATGGCGGCCAGGTAGCCGATCACGAAGCCGATGAAGGCTTCCTTGACGATGGTGCCGATCACCTGCGCCGTGCCCCAGTCGGCGGCCGTGACCTGCGGCTGCAGCGCCGGCACCATCACCAGGCCCAGGGCGCCGGCAATGGCAAAGCGCGCCAGCCCGGGCACGAGCTGGGTGTTGAAAAGCGGCAGGACAAGGAACATGGCCAGGATGCGCGGTTGTGTCAAAGCCAGCGTTGCGACGAACGACTTGACTTGATCGTAGGTAACCGGCAGGTCCATGGGGTTCCAGCGCAGGCAGCTCTGGCCGCGTTATTTTCCGAGCAGGGGCATCACGTCGAAGATCTGCAACGTGAAATTGAACAGCTCGCCGCCCACCCAGCGCGCCGTCAGCAGCAGGGTGAGGGAGACCGCGATCAGCTTCACGCCGAACGACAGCGTCTGCTCCTGGATCTGCGTGAGCGCCTGGAACAGCGAGAACAGCGTGCCGACGATGGAGCCCACGACAATGGGCGGCAGCGACAGCCAGAGTACCAGGTAGAGGGCCTGGGTGAAGTAGGAGACGACGTCGACGGTCTGCATGGCGGGCTCCGGGAGGTCAGGCGTAGGTGAGGACCAGGCCCTGGATCAGGCGCGACCATCCGTCCACCATCACGAAGAGGAACAGCTTGAGCGGCAGCGAGATGGTGACCGGCGACACCATCATCATGCCCATGGCCAGCAGAATGTTGGAGACGATCAGGTCGATCACCACGAAGGGCAGGTAGAGCAGGAAGCCGATCTGGAACGCCGCCGTCAGCTCCGACACCACGAAGGCCGGCATCAGCACGATGAAGTCGCGCTCGGTGAGGCCGGCCGACAGCTTGGGGCCCCACATGCGCTGGGCCGTGCGCACGAAGAAGTCGCGCTGCTCGGGCCGGCTGTTCTTGGTCATGAACTCGCGCAGCGGCTCGGCCCCTTCGCGCACACCGCCGATCAGCGCGGGCACGCTCTTGAGCGTGTCCGGCTGGGCGGTGAGCCGGTCGAACATGTTCACACCCACGGGCGCCATCACGTAGACCGACAGGATGAGCGCCATGCCGTACAGCGCCAGGTTGGGCGGCATCTGCTGCACCCCGAGGGCATTGCGCAGCAGCGACATCACCACCACGATCTTGAGGAAGCAGGTGCACACGACCACCAGGGTGGGCATCAGCGCCATCAGCGCCAGCAGGAGCGCCAGCGTGATCGGATCGAAACTGGTCATCGCGCCGCGCCGTTGCCGAACAGGTTGCGGATGGACACGCCCAGTTGGCCGTCGATCTCCACCAGATCGCCCTCGCCGACCAGGGCGCCGTTGGCGCGGATGCGCACGGCGCCGGCAAGCGGGTGGCCCAGGTCCAGGGTCTGGCCAGGCTGCAGGGCGCGCAGTTGCGCCACGGTCAGGGCCACATCGCCCAGGTCGAACGACAGGCGCACGGGCAGGGCGTCGAGCGCGGCGGCGGTGCCGTTGGCGGGCGCTTCGTCAGCGGAAGAAACAGCGGGCATGGTGTCGGTCCATGGATGCAGAACGGTGAAGGAAGGTGCGGCGGCGGCGCTGCCGTCGGCCTGCGAATAGGACGAATAGGACACGTGCAGGCCGGCCTGGCCCGCGGCATTCAGCCAGAGGCTGCCCCGGGCGCCCAGGAAGCAGCTGTCCACGAGCACCACATCGCCCGGGGCCAGGCCCGCCGCCTCGTCCAGCGTGAGGCGGCAAAAGCCGAATTCGGCGCGCAGCGCCAGCGGTGCCTGGTCCTTCACCGGACCGGGCGCGGGCGCGCGCCTCGCCACCAGCCCCGCCAGCAGCAACAGGCCCAGGCCATCGGCGTGCAGGCTTGCGGCAATCGCCTCGGGGCCGGCATCGGCGGTCAGCAGCAGCTCGAAGGCATGGGGCGGCAAGGCCGTGACCGGCGCCTCGCCAGCGGCCCAGTCCAGCAGCTGCGGCGTGCCACGGCCCAGGGCCTGCAGGCTGGCGAGCAGGTCGGCCAGGCTGGCTTCGAGCAGCGCCTGCGCCACTTCGTCGGGCACGGCCGGCAGGGCGGCGCTGCCCAGGCTGGCGCTGAGCGCCTGCTCGATGGCCAGGGCCGGCAGGCGCAGCGTGAACTGGGCGCCCGCCCATTCGAAGCGCAGGGTGGTGCTGGGCGCGGGCACCGCGGACGCGCCGGTGGTCGGCACCAGGCGCGCCCGCCAGGCGGTGCTGCCCAGGCGAAGGGGCAGGCCGGCGGCACGCTGCGCGATGGTGGTGCGCGCCTGCGCCTCGTTGCGCGAAAGGCGCTGCGGCTGCAGGGGTGTGGCGGATGCGGGCTGGGCGGACATCGGTGCGGTGCAAAGGAGGGCGTTGGATGGGGCTGCAAAGGCGCTCAGGCGCCGGCGCGGGCCTCCACGGGGCAGGGGTCTTCGGGGTCGTCGGCCAGCACGCGCACGCAGACCGGCCGGGTCAGGCGGCCAGCCAGGCCATCGGCCAGCCACTGTGCATTGCGCGCCAGGCGCTCGCGCGCGCCTTCGTGCGAACAGGTGAAGCAGGTCACGAGCAGGCCTTCCTCTTCGAACACGTCGAGCACGACGCCGGGCAGGCTGTCGTCGGCCAACTGGATCTGCACCGCGCGGCGGCCACTGCTGCCATCGCTGACCAGCAGGCGCTTGGCCATGCTCGCCAGGGTGTCGTCGATGCCGCCGGGCAGGTCCTGCGCGGCGGAGGGGGCGCTGGCCGCTGGTGGTGCAGCCTGCAGCGCGGCCGGACCTCCGAACAGATCGAAGGGCCGCTGCGCTGTGGGGGCCGGGGCGGCAGGCGGCGCATGGCGGCCCGCATCGAGCAGGGCGCGCAGCGACTGGGCGTCGTCGTCCAGCTGCTGCTGGCCGCGGGTGTCGGTTGGGGGCTGCTCTCCCTTGCCGGCATGCACGTCGAAGGGCGTCGACGCGGGCATGCCCAGGTCGAGGTGGATGGGGCGGTCGCTCACCGGCGTGCCTCCTTTGTCATGCGGCGTGCTCCGGATCGTGGGCTTCCCAGTCTTCGCGATCGCGCCGGACGCTGGCGGCCTCTTCCATCTCCAGGTCTTCCTTGCGCTCGACCTCGCGCATCTGCGCATCTGCATAGTTGCGTGCCAGGTCGACGAACTTGGACTTCTGGCGCGAGGCTTCCTGGTGCGCGGCGCGGGCGTCGCTGAGTTTCTGGTTCTGCGCCTCCTGCGTGCGCTGGGCCGCGTCCACGGCGTCCTGCTGAGCGGCCTCGCGCTGGCGCAGGCCGACCACGGACAGCTGCACGTCCTCGATCTCGCGCAGCCGCACGACGCGAGAGCACAGGTCGCGGTACAGCGCGGTTTCGGTCTCCAGGCCTTCGCGCAGCAAGCGTGCGAGCAGGGCCTCGGCCGCTTCTCGGGCGGCCTGCGCATCGGCCAGCGCCTGGCGCTGCACGCGCACGGCACTTTCGGCCTGGCCTTCGCGGAAGGCCTTGATGGCGAGCAGGTCGCGGAAAATGCTCACCGGCGCACTCCCGACCCCACCAGGGCGGCCAGTTTTTCCAGTGTCTGCGGCAGGCTGGAATGTTCGTCGGTGCGCTGGCGCAGGAAGGCACGGATGGCCTCGACCTTGTCGATGGCCTCGTCCGTGGTCGGGTCGCCGCCGCGCTTGTATTCGCCGATCTTCACCAGCAGCTCGACCTCTTCATACTTGGCCATCAGTTCGCGCAGGCGGCCGGCCAGCTTCTTGTGCTCGGGCGTGATGACGGCGTTCATCACGCGCGAAGCCGAGGCCAGCACGTCGATGGCCGGGTAGTGGTTGGCCGCGCCCAGCTTGCGCGAGAGCACGATGTGGCCGTCCAGGATGGAGCGCGTCTCGTCGGCGATGGGCTCGGTCATGTCGTCGCCCTCGACCAGCACGGTGTAGAGCGCGGTGATCGAGCCCTTGTCGTTCATGCCCACGCGCTCCATGAGCTTGGGCAGTGTGGCGAACACACTGGGCGGGTAGCCGCGCCGCGTGGGCGGCTCGCCCGCCGCCAGGCCGATCTCGCGCTGCGCACGCGCAAAACGCGTGACCGAATCCATGAGGAACAGCACCTTCTTGCCTTGGTCGCGGAAGTACTCGGCGATGGCCGTCGCCACGTAGGCGGCCTTGGCGCGCTCCATGGACGATTTGTCGCTGGTCGCGCAGACAATCACGCTCTTGCGCCGGCCTTCCTCGCCCAGTTCGTGTTCGAGGAATTCGCGCACCTCGCGGCCACGCTCCCCGATCAAAGCGACCACGGTCACGTCCACGTCCGCACCTTTGACCAGCATGCCCATGAGGGTGGACTTGCCGCCGCCGGCCGCCGCGAAGATGCCCATGCGCTGGCCTTCGCCGCAGGTCAGCACCGCGTCGAGGGCGCGCACGCCCAGCTCCAGCGGCTCATGGATGATGCGGCGCTTGAGCGGGTCGGGCGCCTCGGCGAACACCGGGTAGAACTTGCTCGCCTCCAGCGGGCCGCGCTCGGCCTCGTCGAGGGGGCGGCCCAGGCCGTCGAGCACGCGGCCCAGCAGGCCGAAGCCCACGGGCACCATGTGCGCCCGGCCGGTGGGAATCACCTCGGTGGCCGAGGAGATGCCGTACATGTCGCCGATGGGGGTGAGCAGGGCCGCGTCGCGCGCAAAGCCCACCACCTCGGCCTTCATCTCGAAGTCTTCGCCGGGGTTGCGCAGCACGCAGACCTCGCCCACCTTCACCGTGGGTACCACGGCCTTGATGATGGTGCCGATCACCTGCGTGACGCGGCCCTTGATCTGCAGCACCGGCGTGTCGTCCAGCGCCAGCTGCATCATCTCGGCGATGTAGTCGAACTGGCGCACCGACCGGGTGCTGCCCTGGGGCTGTCCCTTGGCGATGGCGGCGTTCATATGCGGCTGCCCAGCACTTTCTGGAAGGCGCCCTGCAGCGCGGCGATCTGGCCGTCGATGCTGGCCTCGACCAGGCCGATCTCGCTGTCCAGGATGCAGGACTCGCCCTGCAGGCGCGCGTCGGGCACGATGTCCAGGTAGCCGACGCCGGGGTAGGCCGCCAGCAGCTCGGTGACGCGTGCGCGCACGCCGTCCACGCGGGCGGGTGGCAGGCGCAGCGTCATCTGCTTCTGGTTGCGCACCACGGCCAGCGCGCTCTTCACCACCAGCAGCACGCGCTCCTCGTCGTCGTAGCCGTCGATGATCTTGCGCACCGCGCTCATCACCAGGGCCACCATGTCGGTCTCGACCTTGGCGAAGTAGTCCACGGTGCGGCTCACGGTCTCGATCATCTTCTCGGCCTGCTCCAGCTGGGCTTCCGCCATGCCTTCGGCAAAGCCGCGCTGGCGCTCTTCCTCGAACGCGCCCTCGGCACCGGCCACGATGGTGTCGGCCTGCGCCCGGGCTGCGGCGAGCAGGCCCTCTGCGTCTGCCCAGGCCGCTACCTCGGCCGCCTTGACGACGCGCGTGCCCGGTGCAATGCGCGCATGCAGCGTGCGGGCGGGGGTCAACGGGTTGCGGGGAACAAGGAAAGCCATTGCGGGTCCAGTCGGGCCAGGAGTTGGAGGCACAGGCCGCGCGCGTGCGCGGCATCGAGCCCGCTGGCCGCGCGCAGCGGCGCAGTGTCGGCCTCGGGAGGGAGTTTCCAGTCGGCACGGCGGCGCACTGGCGCCGGCGCATCGTGCCAAGCCTGGGCCAGCAGGCCGGCGCCCAACTGGTCTGCCGCCTGGGCGTAGCTGGCGGCGCCATGGCCCGGCAGCCAGGGGCTTGCATCATCCAGGCCGGGGTGCAGTTCGGCCGCGCCGGTGCGTGCCCAGTGCAAGGCGTCGGCACCCAGGCCTTCGCGCGCCGCCAGCACCTGGTCGCGCTGGATGGTCTGGCGCAGTTGCCGGCCCAGCAGCAGCACGCCAGCGTCGCGCACCAGGCGCGCCAGCAGGTCCGGCGCCGCCAGGGCCAGCGGCAGGGCCGGGTGCCCGAGGTCGGCCACCGGGCGGGCATCGTCGCCCAGCCGCTCCAGCAGGCGCTGCGACCAGCGCTTGTGCAGGCTGCGCTGCGCCGCCGGGTGCGCCGCCAGCGGGCCGAGCGCGGCCGCTTCTGGAAACCATGCAGCGGCGCGCTCAGGGTGCAGCGTCTGGCTGGGCAGCAGGTTGAAGGCTTGCAGCCGCACGAACAGTGCGGCCGCGGCGGGTGTGGAAGGCGTGGGCAGGGCAGCCATCGGCGTGGTGACAGGTCAGCCGCTACACCGGGCGGGCCGTGGTGGCGACCGCGCCGGCCGGCTTGTTGCCGCGTGCGGGCAGCAGGTAGCGCCAGACCAGGTAGCCCAGCCCGGCGAGGGCCAGCACGATCACCACGGCCAGGCTCCACAGCAGGGCGGAAAGACCGCCGGCCGCATTGCGCGACACCTCGAAACCCCAGACGCTGGAGGTTTGCGCGGCGGTGGCTGCGGCCGAGGTGGCGCGTGGCTGGGCGCCGACGAAGATCACCGACACGCGCTCGGCCGTGAGGCCGGGAATGCTGTTGGTCACCAGGCGGCGGATCTGCGGCTGGATGATGTCCAGGCTGTAGCCATCCTGGTGCTTGATGAACACCGCTGCGGTCGAGGGCACGCCGGCCTCGCCCGCGGTACCGCGCTCGGGCAGCACCACATGCACGCGCGCGGCCAGCACGCCATCGATCTTGGACAGGGTGTTGGACAGCTCCTGCGACAGCGCATAGATATAGCGGGCGCGTTCTTCCAGGGGAGAGGAGATCAGGCCTTCCTTCTTGAACACCTGGCCCATGCCGGCGAAGCGCTCGCGCGGCAAGCCGTTCTCGCGCAGGATCTCGAGCGAGCGGCCGACCTGGGCTGAGTCGACCTGCACACCCACCATGCCGTCCTTGCCGGGGGTCTTCTGCGCGGGGATGTCGGCCTTGAGCAGGGCCGCGAGCACATCGTTGGCCTCGTCCTCGGGCACGGCACCGAGAAGATCCACGCGCGCGCCGCAGGCGGCCAGCAGCAGCGCGCACAGCGCCACTGCCAGGCTCTGCCAGAGGCGCCGGGCAAACAGGAAGGAAGGCAGGGCGGGTGCGTTCATTGCAGGCGCAGCAGTTGGTCGAGGTTCTGGGTGGAGCGGCTCACGGCCTTGCCGACAAGATCGTATTGCACCGATACCTGCACCAGCTGCAACTGCAGCTTGAGCAGGTCCTGCATGTTCATGTTCTTGTCGCCGTTTTCCAGCACCGTGGACACGGACTTCCAGGCCGACTGGAAGTCGCTGGAGACATTGTTCATGCCCGACAGGATGCGCTCGCCCATGGAGCCCGGCGCGGTGGCGGCAACCCCGGTGCCCGCCGCGGCCGGCGCCAGCGCCGCCTGCACCGCTTCGGCCACCGGTGTGGGCTGCTGTCCCATGATGGCGGAAAAGCGCGCGGCCGCCAGGCTGTCGGGCGCCGCCAGGGCGGCCGGGGGCGCGCTCAGCGCCTGCGTGGCAGAGGTGACTGCGGCGAGGGAGCCGGTGATGGGATCCATGGCGGGTGTCCTTGGCTTCAGGGCGAAAGAGGTGGGGGGCTGGCGGGAGCCTGGGGTTCGCCCAGCATGCGGCGTGCCAGCCGCAGTCCGTCATTGTCGCCGTCCGGCGCGGCATTGTGCAGCAAATCGCGCAGCAGCCGCGTGCTTTCGCTGGTGCGGCCCTCCATCTGCAGCGCCAGCGCGCACAGGGCCGACGCGGTGTCGGCGTCCTCGCCCGGGGCGAGCTGCGGCAGGGCGCGCATGAGCTGCTGCGCGGCCTCGGCCGCGCGCCCGGCATTGAGCAGGGCAATGGCCGGCCCCACATGCGCGAAAGCGCGGTCCGGCCGCACGTGCGCAAGCGCGCCGAAGATGCGTTCGGCGCGCGGCACGTCGGCCTGGCCTGCGGCGATGAAGCCGATCTGGGTCAGCAGACGGATGTCGTCAGGCGCCAGCAGGAGCGGCTCCCTGCAGACCCTGGGCGGGGGCGCTCAGCAGTTCCATCAGCGCCTGGGCGCGTTCCGCGGCCTTGCTGTTGGAGGCTGCGTTTTCCTTGCAGTACTGCAGCACCAGCTCGACGTTCTGCTTGGCTTCGTCGAACTCGCGCTTGAGCAGCAGGCATTCGACGATGGCCATGCTGTGCTCAAGGTTCTCGGGGTCGATGGTCACGAGGAACGAATGCACGTTCAGCGCCTCGTCATAGCGCTCCAGCATGCGGTAGCACACGGCCAGGCCCTTGAGATAGGCCACGTTGGTCGGCTTGTACAGCGTGAGCAGCGAGAAGTAGCGGTAGGCCGTCTCGTAGCGGCCCTGCACCACCAACTGGTGGGCCAGGGCGTAGATCGCGTCGGTGTCGGCATTGGACAGGCGCGAGTGGGAGGGCAGGGCTTCGAGCGCGTTCTTCAGATCGAGGATCGACTGGACTGCGCTGGCGTCATGGATGGCGTTGGACATGGCGGCGGGTTCCCTCGTTCGTTGGTCAGATGTTGCGCGAAATGCCGCGGTTGGTTTCGATGGCGGACTGCTGGATGGACTGCAGCTTGTCGCGCACGTCGCGGATCACGTCCATCATCTGCTGCATCATGTCGTTGGCGTGCTGCACCGCGGTCTCCTGGACCTTGGCCTGGGTTTCCAGGTTCATTTTCTCTGCGTCGGCCAGGTCCGCCTTGTGCGTGAAGCTGGCTCCGATGATTCCGCCCAGTCCACCGGTGATGCCGCTGGACGCCTGGCCCAGGCCCGCGTACAGGGTACCCTGTGCGCCCAGGGCCTTGCCGGCTGCTACCTGGTCCGTGGCGCCGTTGCTCAGCGCCGTCTTGCTGCTGGCCGAAAGCATGCCTTTGGTGCCCATCTGGTCGATCTGCGCCAGGTTCTTGGTGCCATCGGCCTCCATCTTGGCGCCCTTGATGGTCTGCGTGGCCGACGCGGCCGACAGCCCGGCCTGCAGCAAGCCGCCTGCGATCTGCATGGCGCCCTGCACGATGGCGGCCGTGAGGCGCTGGGCCGCCGCGTCCTTCATCTTCTCGGCGGCGTTCTGCAGCGAGGTGATCTGGGCCTGCGACTCGGCCGTGCGCTGGGTGCGGGCGGTGTTGCGCATCTCCTGTGCCAGCTTCTGGAACAGCGCCATGAAGGCGAAGATGTCCGCGGTCACCTGGTTTTCGGTCAGCCCTGCCAGGTTGGCTGTGCCGACCTTGGTATCGCCGGGCAGATCCAGCCCGTCGGCGGGGTTGCTGCTGTTGCCCAGCAGGGCGCGCTGGGCCTGCAGCAGCGCGTCAGGGTCGGTGCCCTGTGCGCCTTTGGCTCCCTGGGTGCCGGCTGTGCTGGCCAAAACATTCGGGTCCAGCGTTCCGGTATAGAGGGAAGCGCTCCGGTTGAATCCATCGATACTGCTCATGGGATTGTCCTCCTGGGTTGAACGCAGGGTTCAAATGGTTTGCGACTTGCCTGTCAGGTTGGAGCTGATCTGCGCCCGGCTCTGCCCTGCGGCGTTGATCATCTGGGTGACGATGTTCATGCCTTCCATCATCTCGTCCATCACCTTCTTGAGTTCCTCGCGGTTCTCTTCCATCTGCTGCTGCAGCTTGGCGATGATGGCGTCGATCTTCTTCTTGTCGGCCTGGATCACCTCGGCGTCGCGCTTGTCGTGGGCGATCGCGACGTTCACCGCGCCCTGGGCCGCCTGGGTGGCACCGGAGGCGACGCCAGCGATCGCCTGACCCGCCCGGCCGACGGCCAAGGCGATCTTCTGCGCATCGCTCACCGCCGATGCGCCGCCGGTCAGCACGATGGACACCGCCATGATCGCGATGGTGGCCACCACGGCGAAGGTCGCCGTGACGATGCCGACCTGCTCTTCATTGGCGCCGAGCTCCTTGGCCAGTGCGCCGATGCCCTTGCCGAAGGCCATGGCGGGGTCCATCCACTCCGCCACCGTGTCGAAGCCCTTGCCTCCGCGGGCCTTGTCGATCTCGCTGGCGATGCTGACCACCGACGAGGCCAGTGCCAGCACCGCCAGGGCCAGCAGCGGTGCGGCTGCGCCGCCGGTCGCCGCCGTGGCGACCGCCGCGGCCACCACGGCGAACGCCGCGGCGATGGCCGTGAAAATCTTCTTGAACCAGTTGAGCACGCCGCCGGCCTTTTCCTTGGCCGCCTGGTCTTCGCACTTCTTGATCCAGTCCTGGATCTTTTTCATGGACTTTTCGTGCTGCAGCTGCTGGTTCTTGGAGGCCGTGTCGATGCCCTCCTTGGCGGTCTTGAGCTGGGCCTCCTGGGTCTTGCCTTGCAGCACCAGCAGGGCCGCCGCCATGTCTTCGGCCGAGAAATTCAGCGATACGCCATCGATCTGGGGGGCACCGTTGGCATTGGCGACGTTGTTGCCGCCGGCGGACTGGCCCGTGGCCTGCAGCGTGCCCGCGAGCTTGCTGATCTCATCGAGGATCTTGTTCGGATCGGTCTGGATGGACGCCTGCAGCTTGGCCAGGATATCGGCGTTCATGTCGCCGAGCTGCTGGTTGACAAAGGCAGGCGTGGTGGAGACGCGTGTGATGTCGTTCATGGTCTTCGCTCCTCTCAGTGGGCCGTGGGCGACTTGCCGGCGCCGTTCAGCAGGTCCTGCATGGCCTGGGCGCGGACCTTGAGGTCGGCGTACTCCGGCGCATCGCTTTGCCGCAGGACATAGTGCAGCGCTTCCTGCGCTTCCACGCGGTAACCGAGGGCGAGCATGCACTCGGCGGTGTGGAAGGTGGGCAGCGGGTCGCCCATGTCCATCAGGGAGGCCATCGAGTAGTACTTGATGGCTTCCTTGTAGCTCTTGAGCATTTGGAGGCTGGCAGCGAAGGCGTTCATGAAACGCTTTTCCATGTGGTTGTGCACCACCAGGAAGCCGAAGGTGCGCATGGCATCCTCGTAGCGGGCCTGGGAGTACAGGCTGTGGCCCAGCGAATACAGCACTTCGTAGTCCGTGTCGTCGTAGGCGTAGACCGAACCGAGCGTTCCGCCGTTGGCCAGCAGTTCGGTGATCTGCTCCTCCAGGTGTTCGGGACCTGGCAGGCTTTGCATCTGGATGTTCATGGCTATTCCCCTCGTAATTGAGCGTGGCCGGACTGCGGCCAGGCGTGTTTCAGCGCATGTTGCCGAGTATGGAGCTGCGGCTGTCCTGCATCTTCTTGATGAAGTTGGTCATCAGGTCGAAGGCCTCGTTGCGCTTGTTCGACAGGCTCTGCAGGCGCAGCATGTCCATCTGCTGGCTGTTGCTCAGGGCGTCGATCTGGGTCTTGGAGTCGGCGATGCCGCTCTTGAGCGTGACCTGCTCGGCCTTCATGTCCTGGTTCTTCTTGGTCAGGCCGTCGATCTTGGCGTTGAGCTGGTCGATCCAGCCGGACACCGTGGTGCCGTGGGCGTCCATGGTGCCGTTCTTGTCGACATCGCGGGGCGCCGGGCCCTTGTCGGTCAGCCCCTCGGCGCGCACCCGCTGCAGCATCTCGGTGGACTTGCCCTTGTCGTCGCCGGCCCAGGCCCAGGACAGGCCGGTGTAGCCGTTGGGATCGCGGTCGCGGACCTGCGTGAGCTGGTCGCGCATGGTCTTGAGCTCGGCGATCTTGGCATCGTTGGCGGGCATCGCCACATCGATTTCGTTCAGCCGGGTCTGGCTGGCATTCATGCCCTGGTTCAGCGCCGCGATCTGGTCGTTCTTGGCCTGGACCGAGGAAATCTGCTCCTTGAGCGAGTTCTCGAGCAGTTGCGAGCGCTGGCTCTGCACGGACATGAGCGCGGTTTCGAGATCCATGCTGCCCAGCTGGATCGGCGTTGTACCCTGGATGGTGTTGAGATTCACAGACATGGATTGGCTCCTCGATGGCAGTGGAGGGTCAGCGCATGTTGCCGACGATGGAGCTGCGGCTGTCCTGCATCTTCTTGATGAAGTTGGTCATCAGGTCGAATGCTTCGTTGCGCTTGTTCGACAGGCTCTGCAGGCGCAGCATGTCCATCTGCTGGCTGTTGCTCAGGCTGTCGATCTGGGCCTTGAGCTGCTGGATCGCGGAGTCGACCTGGCCCATGGTGGTGTCGCCCTGGACGTTGTTGCCATACACGCTGGCACCGAGCTCGGCCATGTCGGCGTAGCCGGCATCGACCAGCGCCGCATTGGCGCGTCCCTGGGCGTCCTGCACGGTGGCCAGGGAGTTGCCGCCCTTTTTCGAGTCCTGCGTGTCCATCATCTTGGTGGTCGCATTGGAATCGCCGCCGAACAGGCCCTTGACGCCGTTCAGTGCGGCCATGGCGGAGTTGAGCTTGGCGATCTGCTTGTTCTTCGCCTCGACGTTGGAGATCTGTTCCTTGAGTTGGGTTTCCAGCAGGTTGGCGCGATTGCTTTGCACGGCCATCATGGCCGTTTCCAGGTCCATGCCCTGGACGTTGATGGAGTTGAGTGCGCCGACGTTGGCGCCGCCTACAGCAGACATGTTGTGCTCCTAAGGGAAAACGATAGGTTGTGGGGTTCAGATCATGGTGCGGGGGCGCTTTGCGCCGCCGGCCGGTGCCGCGCCGCTGAATGACTGGCGCGCCTGCTCTTCGCCGACTTCCTGCTCCACGGCGGCCATGTCGGCCTCGAAGGCCTTGCGGGCCTCGGCTTCGGTGTCGGCGGTGGATTGGGACCGCAGCACCGAACGCACCTTCTCGGGATCCAGGCCCTGGCTGCGGTAGAACTCGTCGCCGGCGGCGAGCTGGCTTTGCACTTCGTCGACCAGCGCCTGGGCGCGGGCCACGATGTCGTTGTGATCGTCTTGTCCTGGCATGTGAGCACTCCTGTTGGGTTTTGGGGAGGGGAAGCTGGCGGTTGTCAGCCGCGACACCGGGTAAGTAACAGGCCTGTCAGGCCGGTTCCACGGCCATGGCAATATTTTTGGCGTCCGGGCCAGGGAACCATCGCGTCCGTGGTGTTACCCAGAGATACTTGCGTGCCGCCGGATCCAGCCATGTCCCGAATCGATGCTTTCAACCCCGCTACGCCCTCTTTCGACACCGCCCTGCACCAGGGCGGGGCACAAGGGGGGCAGAATGCCGTCGGCCACTTCGGCGGCCAGCAGGTGCAGGTGGACGATGCCAATTCGGTGCTGACCGACGCGGCCGAGGAAATCAGCCTGCACCACTCGGAGAAGGCCGAGTCCAAGCACTCGTCCGAGCGCAAGAAGGAAGCCACGCGCGCCATGGAGCTGATGACCCCTGAGGCCATCATGGCCTACATGGATGCCTCGCAGTCCCAGGGGGGGGCGGAGGAACTGGTGCAGCTTGCAAAGCGCATGCTGTCCGGCCAGGGCGACCCGGCGGCGCAGGCCAGGAAGGCCTTCGGCGAGCCGACGCAGCAGTTCATGGCATTGCAGTACGCGCTGCAGCAGGGCGAGCGCGAGGGCGTGGAGCCCGAAATCCTGGACGCCCTGCGCGAAGCGCTGGACGATCTGGAGATGGAGCACGGCCCTCGCATCCGGGCCGACATCAACACCATCGGCACGGCGGCCGAGGGCGCGCAGGGCCACGCGCAGGTCAGCCAGTTCCAGGCGACCTACCGCGACGTGGTGCTGGGCAACAACAGCCTGTCCGGCACCCTGCGGCTGGCGCTGGAGCGCTTTGGCGATGGCGATTTCGCCGCTGGCCTGGCCCGCCTGATCAAGGCGCTGGGCAGCGACCTGGCGGCGGCCCGGCCCTCGGGCGATCCGTCGCGCCTGCAAAGCCTGGTGCAGGACCTGTACCACCTGAGCGTGGCCGCCACCGTGCTGGACGACAGCCGGGCGCTTCTGGAGGGCCTGGCAGCCAAGCATGGCATTGCACTTGGCTCACCCGCCGGCCTGATGCAGGACCTGGTGGGCGTGAGCGCCGAAAAATGGGTTGCGGGCACGCGTTTCACGGCCCTGGCGGAAAAGTTCGGGGCGGGGGGGGTGGAGGCGCAGATCCAGTTCCTGACCGGCGTGAAGCTGCTGCTGCGCGACATGCCGCCCAAGGTGTTCATCGACGCGGACCAGCGTCAGACCGTATTCCAGGCGGTGCAGGATGCACTGGACGCCGCCATTGACCGGGAGGATTATTGATATGGCCGATCTGCGGCAGGCTTTGGCCGAACTGGGCCACGACATCGGCATTCCCGAACTGGCACCCGGCCCCCAGGGGGAATTGCAGTTGCGTTTTCCCGACACCGGCGCCCTGCTGGGCGTGTCGCAGCACGAGGACACCGTCGTCGTGCACTACGCCGAGCCGGTGCGCTACGATATCGCCGCGCTGCTGCTGCGCGCCATGCGCCAGGCGGCCAAGGTGCCCGAGCCGGCGCAGGCGGTGCAGGTGGGGCTGCGCAGCACCACCTCGGGTGACTGGCTGGTGCTGGCCACGCGGTTTGAGGCCCACGAGGCGGGCGCACGGCGCATCCGCCAGGCGGCGGACTTCCTGCGCCAGTGGCTGGCCACGCTCGAACCATGAAATTGCCCTCCGGCATGCCGGCGGCATGGAACTTCCGGCACGCCACGGTTACCCACTGCACAGGCGCGGTGGGGTCCGGCGCGCTGCCCCCTTAGTTGCAAGGAAACACCATGTCCAACGTCTCTCTCGGCCACCTGGCCTTCGACCGGGGCATCGACAGCATCACCTACGCCCGCCAGGAAGGGCTGCAGGCCCTGCCCGAGCGCGAAGAGGCGCCGCCGCCCGATCTGGGCGCCCGGCCCCAGGTGGAAACCCTGCTGTCCCTGCTGACGCTCGACGACGCCCTGGAGTCGGCGATCCGCCCCCAGCTCGAGAACCGCGACCTGATGGTGCCTGCGCGCTTTCGCCAGGCACTGGACGATGCGCTGGCGCGCCTGACCGAGGCCGCCGAGCAGACCCAGCCGGCCGGCGGCGACAGTGCGGGTGACGGTGCACGCGTGCTCAACCGCGCCGTGCGCCTGCTCAAGGAAGAGTGCGGCCTGCGCGACCTGCTGCAGATGTACCGCAGCGCCCTGTACCAGGGTTGAGGGCGGATGGCTGACCTGAACACCGCCGCGGCGCCGGCCCTGGGTGCCGACATCGAGCTGATGGACCTGCTGGGCTATGTGTACCTGCAGAACAACCGGCCTGACAAGGCGGCCGTGCTGCTGGCTGCCCGCGACGTGCTGGCGCCCGACCACCCGCGCACCCTGCTGACCCTGGCGCTGGCCCAGGTGCGCGCGGCCAAGCCGGCACGCGCACTCGATACGCTGGACCGGCTGGCCCTGCTGGGCGCCATGGACGGCGCCTTCCACCTGGTGCGTGCCCAGGCGCTGCAGGCCCTGGGCCGCACCGACGAGGCGGCCGGCGCCATGCGCGCCTTCATCGCCCTGCGCGGCGCCGAGGCCGCCCCGGCCGCAGGCGCACCCTCCGCCGCTGCCCGCCATTCCGCATAAGAACCCATTCCATGTCGCAGACCGCCACCGCCAACCGCCTGCAGCGCATCGTCCAGGTCGCCACCAGCCGCAATGACCTGGTGCTGGCCTTCTTCCTGGTGGCCGTGATCTTCATGATGATCCTGCCGCTGCCCACCTGGCTGGTGGACACGCTGATCGGCATCAACATGACCGTCTCGGCCATCCTGCTGATGGTGGCCATGTACCTGCCCTCGCCGCTGGCGTTCTCGTCCTTTCCCTCGGTGCTGCTGGTCACCACGCTGTTCCGGCTGGGCATCTCGATCGCCACCACGCGACTGATCCTGCTGCAGGGCGACGCGGGGCACATCATCTTCACCTTCGGCAACTTCGTCGTCGGCGGCAACCTGGTGGTCGGCCTGGTGGTGTTCCTGATTCTGACCATCGTGCAGTTCGTCGTGATCACCAAGGGCGCGGAGCGCGTGGCCGAAGTGGCAGCGCGTTTTTCGCTCGATGCGATGCCGGGCAAGCAGATGTCGATCGACGGCGACATGCGCGCCGGCACCATCGACATGGAAGAGGCCAAGCGCCGGCGCAACATCGTCGAGAAGGAAAGCCAGCTCTACGGCGCCATGGACGGCGCCATGAAGTTCGTCAAGGGCGATGCCATCGCCGGCCTGATCATCGTGGCCGTGAACCTGCTGGGCGGCATCGTCATCGGCGTGATGCAGCGCGGCATGACGGCCGCCGAGGCGGCGAAGACCTATTCGGTGCTGACCATCGGTGACGGCCTGATCGCGCAGATCCCGGCCCTGTTCATCGCCATCTGCGCGGGCATGATCGTCACGCGCGTGCAATCGGGCGACGGCCCGTCCAACGTCGGCAAGGACATCGGCCAGCAGGTGCTGGCCCAGCCCCGCGCCCTGCTGATCGCCGCCGCCGTGGCCCTGGGCATGGGCCTGATTCCCGGCATGCCGCTGCCGGTGTTCCTGATCCTGGCGGGCGTCATCGGCACCGTGGGCATCGTCATCATGCGCAGCACGCGCCGCGTGGTCGACGAGAAGACCGGCGAGGTCACCGAGGTGCCGGCCATGCAGCCCGCGGGCGAAAAGCCCAAGAAGAAGGCCACCGACGGCAGCGAGGAATTCGCGCCCACCGTGCCCCTGCTCATGGACGTGGCCGCGGGGCTGCAGCAGGCCTTCGACGCCGACGTGCTCAACGAGGAGCTGCTCAAGATCCGCCGCGCCCTGTATTTCGACCTGGGCGTGCCGTTCCCCGGCATCCAGCTGCGCTTCAACGACGCCCTGCCGCCCGAGAGCTACAACATCCTGCTGTCCGAGGTGCCGGTGTCGCAGGGGCGGCTGCGGCCGGGCTGGCTGCTGGTGCGCGAAAGCACGGCCAACCTGGATGCGCTGCAGATCGCCTACGAGAGCGACCGCAAGTTCCTGCCGCACATTCCCACGCTCTGGGTCTCGGCCGAGCTGCGCGATACGCTGGGCCGGGCCGGCATTCCCTTCATGGACCCGAGCCAGGTACTGACCTACCACCTGGCCTTCGTGCTCAAGAAGTACTCGGCCGACTTCATCGGCATCCAGGAGACACGCTTTCTGCTCAGCGCCATGGAAGGGCGTTTCCCCGACCTGGTCAAGGAGTCCACACGGGTGCTGCCGATCCAGAAGATCGCCGAGATCCTGCAGCGCCTGGTGTCCGAGGACATCTCGGTGCGCAACCTGCGCGCCATCCTTGAGTCGCTGATCGAATGGGGCCAGAAGGAAAAGGATTCGGTGCTGCTGACCGAGTACGTGCGCTCCACGCTCAAGCGCCACATCAGCTACAAGTATTCGAGCGGGCAGAACATCCTGCCGGCCTACCTGCTGGCGCCGAGCATCGAGGACACGGTGCGGGGCGCCATCCGCCAGACCTCGGCGGGCAGCTACCTGGCGCTGGATCCAACGGTGAGCAAGCGCCTGGTGGACAACATCAAGAAGACCGTGGGCGATCTGGGGGCGAGCGCACAGCGGCCGGTGCTCCTCACGTCCATGGACATCCGCCGCTACCTGCGCAAGATGATCGAGCAGGACCTGTACGAGCTGCCTGTGCTGAGCTACCAGGAGCTTACGCAGGAGATCAATATCCAGCCGCTCGCACGGATCGACCTGTGATGCGGGCCTTTTCCACCATCCGCACCAGGATGCACCCCGGCCGCCGCCGGGGCTGCGGCCGTTCAGACCTTGGCCAGGCCTTCGTCCAGCGTATCGGTGACGGCGAACAGGGTCAGGAAGCCGCTCATGTCGAACACCTCGCGCACCATGTCGCGCAAACCGACCAGCACCAGCTTGCCCTTGCTGGCACGCAGCTTCTTGCCCGCGAGCAGCACCACGCGCAGGCCGGCGGAGCTGATGTAGTCCAGCGCCGAGAGGTCGAACACCACGCGCTGCGTGCCCGATTCGAGCTGTTCGGTGATCACGCGCTCGAGTTCGGGCGAGCTGCTGCTGTCGAGGCGGCCGCGCGGGCGCAGGATCAAGATGTCGTCGCGGCGCTCCTGTTCGAGGTTCATGGGCGCAATCCTTTGAATCATGGCTGTGGAAAAGAAGTCCTCGGACTTCGGCTGAGCCCATTGTATGGGCCGCACCGTCGTTCCCGGCACGCGATGCGCACAGGAGCCTGCCAATGAGCGCGCAACCCGACGACCACGGGCAGGACGCCGAGCTGCGTGTGCTGAGCGGCTGCCACGCCGGGGCCCGCGCGCCGCTGGCCGAGGCCCTGCGGATCGGCGCGGGCGACGACTGCGACCTGATCGTGAGCGACATGGTGCTGCCGCCGGGCGCCCAGGGCTGGCTGCATGCCACCGGGGGCCATTGGAAGGTGCTGGCCCAGCGGCGGCCCGCTGGCGCGGCCAACGACGCTGCCGGCCCCGGGGCCGCGGGTGACGCCTGGGTGCCCCCCACCGCCTGGGGCGGTGTGGTGCGGCTGGGTGGCATCGCCATCACGGTGAGCGCTCCCCATGCCTCCTGGCAGGCACTTCCAGAGGGTGAGGCTGTGGCTGCCGCGCCCGTGGCGCCGGCTGCCACAGCGGAGGCCGAGCCGGCACCAGCGCAGGAGCTTGCGCTTCCGGATGGGGCGGATGCCACGCCCGCACCCCGGGAAACGCCGGCGCCGGTGGTGGTGGACGCAGCAGCACCTGCGGCCGCTGCGCCACCGCCTCCGGTGGCGCGGGCGCGCAGCTGGCACCCCGCCTGGGTGGTGGGGGCCGCCCTGTGCGTGCTCCTGCTGGGCGTGTTCGTGTCCCTGCTCACCGGGCGCGGCCCGGCACCTGCAGCCCCGGCAGCGGCCACGGCGGCCCCCGCACCCGCGGACCCGGCGCGCCAGCAGCAGATGCTGCGCGGCATACAGCGCGCGGTGGCGGCGGTGGATCCCGCCCTGCGCCTGCAGATCGACCCGCTGCCCGATGGCCGCGCGCGCGTGAGCGGATGGGTGCCGGGCATCGAGCAGCTGGATCGCCTGGCCGAAGGCCTGGCCACGGTCCGGCCCACGCCGGTGCTGGCCGTGCGCACCGCTCCCGAGCTGCTCGACGACCTGATGGTGGTGGGCAACGCCACGGGCGCACCGCTGCGCTTCGAGCTGCTGGGCGCGGGTCGCGTCAAGGCCCTGGGGGCGGTGCTGGCGGCGACGGAGCGCGACCGTGTGCTGTCGCAGCTGCGCGAACGCCTGCCGCCGGGCATCGAACTTGTCGACGCGCTGCGCGTGGCCGAGCAGCAGGGCCCCGCCATCCTGGAATGGCTGCGTGTTGCCGGCTTCGGTACGGCCAGCGCCAACTGGGACGCGCAGGCGCAGCAGTTCGCGCTGGCGCTGGACATCGAGCCCGGCCGGCGCCCTGCGCTGGAGTCGCTGCTGGCACGCGACGGCACGCCGCTGTCCGGCATTGCCTTCACCTTGCGCGTGCGCGAGACCGCGCAGGCGGCGGCCGCGCCTGCCGGCAGCGTGGCGCTGGTGCACGCCAGCGTGGCGCCACTGCCGTTTCGCATTCGCGGCGTGGTCGGCGGCCCGGCGCCCTACGTGGTGCTCGGCGATGGCAGCAAGCTGCAGCCCGGTGGCCAGCGTGCCGGCTGGCGCCTGGCCGGCATCGAACCCGACCGCCTGGTTTTCGAGGGACCGCGCCGCCTGGTGGTGTCGCGGTGAGCAACAGCATGAAACTTCTGGTACCTGGCGTTGACCGATCCGTGCAGGCGTCGCCTGGGCCGCTGAGCGAGCTGGAGCTTGCGTTGCAAGGCGAGCATGCCGCGCAGGCGCGCGAAGAGGCGCTCGCCGCCCTCGGGGCGATCGAGGACCGGCTGCGCAGCGCGGCTGCCGCCGGCTTGCCGCCAGCCGAATTTGCGGTGCTGACCGCCTTGCAGGACGCTTGTCAAGCGGCCCGCGAAACGCTCACAATACCGGTGCGCCGCCTGTAGACAGACTTTTTCCGCGTTTTTTCTTCTTCTGCGCGTTTTTTCCACCCCGCCCCACCCTTCAGGAGTCCGCCATGGCCGGTATCAACTTCAACAACCTCAACAACACCCTGGGCAAGGTCTCCCAGACCCGCGAAGCCGAGCTGCAGAGCACCATCACCAGCATGGACGATTCGGCAACCACCACCGACCTGCTCAAGCTGCAGCAGCAGATCCAGCAGTGGACCATGTTCACGCAGATCCAGAGCACCGTGGTCAAGGAAGTGGCCGACACCATGAAGGGCGTGATCCAAAAGGCGGCCTGAAGCCCCTGGCAGTCCTCCCGCACCCACAAAAAAGCCGCGCATTGCGCGGCTTTTTGTTGCCGGTCGCCGCCACCCGGAGGCTGCGGCGCCGGCTGCCCTCCGGCGTTCAACTGCGCAGTTGTATGTTGAAGCGCAGGGATTCGGCCACGCTGACGCTGTAGTCGGGCGCAATGCGCAGGCTGTAGGAGAAGGTTGCGTGGCTTTGCGCCGGGTCGACCTGCACGGGGGACGAGCCGTCGAGCGGGGTCACCCTATCGACATTGGGGCGCGAGTAGTCGAAGGTGACGCGAATGCCTCCGGCCGGGTCGGCCTCCATGCGGTAGCCCGAGACGCCAAGGCCTTCGGGCATGCCGGGCGTGCCGTCGGGCGCCTGGATGCCCAGGTCCCCGCGCATCATGCTGCCCATCAGCGGTGCCATGGTCTGCTGGTTGGCGTACTGGCTCACCAGCATCTTCATGCGGGCGTCGCCATGGGTCAGCGTATCCAGCAGGGCGGCCGACTGCGCGGCGTCTCCCTGGCGGATGGTCTGGCCGCCAATGGTCACCGTGGCGCGCGGCCAGTCCTTGCCGGCCTGCTCGCAGATGCCGTCCGGTCTGGCGGTGACCACGCCGTGGCCTGAGGGCGGGGTCAAGACATCCCGGTTGAAGGCCTGGGCCGCCGCGCCCGTGAGCGAGCCGGGCAGATCCTGGGGCCGGTTGTCGCGCGGGTCGATCGAGATGTGCACCTCGGCACCGCGCCGTTCGATGCCGAACTTGTCCGACTGGCCACCGAGCTTGGCCGTCGCCTCGGCGATCTGCCGGCGCACGGCCATCACCTCGCGCAGGGTGCCGGCATCGTTTTTCTCGGTGGCCGCATCCTGGATGCGGTTCAGTGCCTCTTCGATGAAGGGCAGGCCGAACTTGTGCACTGATTGGCCCACGGCCTTGGCCGAGGCGTCGATGGTGCCGGCGGCGATGGCGTTGTTCACCAGTTGGGCAAAGGGCGCCGCCACATCGTTCTTGAGCGTGCCCTTGTAGATGTGCTCCTGGCGCCGCATCTCGTCCGACCTGCCCTGGAACATGCTGCCCAGGAAGTTGGTGGCATGGCCGATGTTGCGGTCCAGCGCGGAGAAGAAGCGGGTGATGCCCTGGCCCACGCCCTGGTGCGGCTCGGTGCGGAAGTAGGGCGGGCAGCCCACCGACTCGAACTTGACGAACAGGTCCTGCGTGCCGTCCTTGGCCGCGAGCTTGTCGAACAGGATGGTTCCGCCCTGGCCTGGCAGCATGTTGCGGTAGTCCTCGATGCCGCGCTGGCTGGGCTTGCCGCTGGGGATCAGGCCGGCAATCTTGTGCTTCTCATTGTGGTCCACGCGTTCGCCGAAGTGGGTGGACATGCGCGAGTCCGCCGTCGGGGCCGCTGCCAGGAAGCCGTAGATCTTGTTGCCCGGGTCCTTCATGACGAAGGAGCCCGAGGAGGACATGTCGGTGACCTTCTGGCCGCCGATGGCGGAATGGTCCTGGCTCTGCTCGCGCTGCACATCCTGCTGCGCGGCGGCGGCCATCATGTACCAGCTCAGCGCCCGCGTGGTGTGCACGCTGCTGTCCACCTGCACCGGCTGGCCGCCGACCTGCACCGTGACGGGCGAGCCCCCGGCCGGGCTGTCGCGAAGCGCCTCCGCCAGGCGCTCACCGGTGGCGACCATGCCCTCTATCTGCTGCGGGGTCATGGGCGTGCCCTGGGCCTGGGCGTGCGCCGTGAGCTTCTCCATCACGCCGGGATTGTTCAGCAGGCTGCCGGGCATGGGCTGGCGCATCTGCGTGAGCGCCGGGTTGGCGGTTTCGAAGCGCCTGTCGGCGGCGGGCTCCAGCAGCTTTTCGTTGATCAGCCGAGGCACCTGCAGCAGCAGGCGTGTCACGCCCACCGTGACCAGGGCCGCCAGCCCCACCGGCAGTGCGATCGGGGCCAGCACAATGCCGGCCAGCACCTTGCCTGCGGTCTTGAAAAAGCTCTTGGCCTTGTCGGCCAGGCTGACGGACTGCTCGCGCGGCTGGCCATCGCCGACCTGGATCTGGCGGCCGGCGAGTGCGCCTGCGCCCATGCGCGCCGGGCCCACGCCCTGCGGCGCTTGGCCCTGGCCCTGGGGCGCCTGTACATGGCCCTGGAGGCCCAGGGGGGCGATCCCGCCCAGGTTGGGCGGGGGAAGTGCGTGACCGATAGGACTGCTCATGGCGTGCTCCCTGGCTGCGGATCAGGCGCGAAGCCCCATGTGGGGCGGCATCAGCGGCGCGGCGCCACCGCCGTCGGCGGGCGTGCCTTCGACAAAGGCCTTCCAGAACGCCGAGGTGTCGACGAAGCCGCTCAGCAGGGAGGCCAGGGTCTCGCCGGTCAGGGCCTCGTCGATGGCGATGCGGCCGCACAGCGTCACCGCGCCGGTCTCCTGCTGCAGGCCCAGGGTGCAGCCACCGGTGCCGACCCAGAAGTTGTTGGCTTCGAGCAGGGTGCGCGCGATGCGGTCCAGGTGCTCGGGCGTGGGGGTGCCCAGGGTGGTGAAGAACAGCACGTCGCCGCTGACCGGGCTGCCTTGCAGCTGCAGGCCGATGGGAAAACCGTCGATGAGCACCTCCTCGGTGCGCAGCAGCGCTTCGCTGTCCAGCCCCACGTGTTGGGCGAATTCTTTCAAGAGTTCTTCGTAGCTCAGGCTCATGGGCGCTCCAGTTCGGTTGGCGGTTGACCGTTGCAGGGCGCGCCATACGGGGCGCCGCCTGCTTGTCCGGGTAGGTAACAGCAGCCGGGGCGAAGGTTCCATGGCCGCATGGCGGCGGCGCAGCCCGCGCCTCAGTTCGCTGCGGCCTGCTTGGGCACGTTGATCACTTCCGCCACGTTCAGCAGCAGCATGGGCGGGTACAGGTCCAGCGCCTGCACCGTGCGCATGTTGACCAGCAGCGAGAAGCGCTGCAGCGTGGAGGCTGCGATCGCCTGGGGCGGCTTCTTCTCGACCAGGATCTGGCGCGCCATGGAGCCGGCGTAGCGGCCGATGTTGGAGCCGTTGGAGAACAGCCCGAACAGGCAGCCGGACTGGCGCACAATGCTCTCGGTCGCGCAGAAGGTCGGAAGCTTGTTCTGCAGCGCGGCGCTGGTGACTGCGTCGCGGTGCGTGAAGGCCAGGAAGGTGATGGGGCCGACATAGAGGAAATCGGCCTTGCGCTCGGCCAGGGTCTGGATCTGCGGGGCGATCTGCGCGGGATCAGGGCCGCCCTGGGGCAGCAGGGGCAGGCTGGCCTCGACCACCTCGAAGTTCTGCGTGCGCGCCAGCTCCTTGAGCCGGTCGCGGATCAGTCCGGAGTTGGGCTCGGCCGGATTGTGCAGGTAGCCCAGGCGCGTGAACGGGCGGTAGGCCCTGATGGCATTGAGCTGCACCGGCAGCGGCGCCACGTGGCTCACGCCCGTGACGTTGCGGCCGTGGTCCTCGAGCGTGCGCAAAAGGCCGGCGCCCACGGGGTCGGTCACTTCGGTGAAGACGATGGGCAGATCGCGGATCGCATCGTCCTTGCCCGCCTGGTCATGTTTGCCCGCCAGCGCCAGGGTGGTGGGCGTGCCCCAGGCGTAGATCAGGTCGGGGCGCGCCGCGCGCACCTTGGCGCGCAGCTCGGGAATGTCCTCGCTGCGCCCCGAGAAGCGGATGGGCACGTACTGCACAGGCACATCCTGGCGTTGCAGGTAGCCGGTGAAGCCGGCTTCGATGTTCTGGTCATCGCGCGGCAGCACCATGGCGACGGTATAACGTTTCGTGGCGGCGGCCACGCCTGCGGCGGCGGCGTTGCTGGCGCTCTGGGCGGCAGCGGCCGAGGCGCCCAGCAGGGCGCAGGCGGCTGCGGCGGCGAGGAGGATGCGGCGCAGTTTCATCGGAATTCTCCAGGGGGTCAGGCTGCCGCGGCGGCCTGGATGCGGGGGGTGCGCAGGCCGGCGGCCAGGCTCAAGGTGGACACCGACAGCAGCAGGCCCACGGCCACCACGGCGCCGGCATAGCCGAAGGCGGTCACGGCGACCGCGGTGACAAAGGGCGCGACGATGCTGCCGCCGCGCTCGATCAGCCGGAACGCCGCCAGGGCCTGTTCCGGCGTGGCACGGGCGCGGGCCGTGTCCACGCCCTCGAAGGCCTCGGTCGTCAGGGCGATCTGCGGTGAGGACTGCATCGCCTGGCCCAGGCCCAGCAGGGCGCAGCAGGTGGCCATGCCCCAGACGCCGCCCAGGGCCGGCAGCGACAGGCAGGCCAGCGCGCTGAGCACGCCGCCCGCCACGATGAAGGGCTTGCGCTGCCCGAGCAGGTCGGACCAGTGCGCCACCAGCGAGGCGGTGAGCGCAAAGCACAGGAAGTACAGCAGCAGCACCCGGCCCGCCACTGCGGGCGGCTGCTGCAGCTCGTTCATATAGAGAGGCACCACCACCGAGAGGATGGTCACGGCCACAAGGCGGCCCGGCAGGGCTGCGCCCAGGATCACCCAGATGGCGCGCGGCTCGCGCAGCACCGCCATGTAGCCGCGCCAGCCACCGGTGGTGGCCAGGCCGCGCTGGGCCCCGGCGCTGCTTTCGGGCGCGGGCAGCGACAGGCGCAGGGCGGCCAGCAGGGCGCCGACCATGCACAGTGCGCAGGCAAGGAAACCGATGCCGTCGCCGGCGCGTGCCGCGATCATGCCGCCAAAGGGCGGGCCGACGATGCCGGCCGCCACGATGGCCGCCGCCACCTCGGCCAGGCCGCGCGCGCGTTTTTGCGGCGGCGTGATGCGCACGATGGCCGTTTGTACCAGGATCAGCGCCAGGCCATAGGCCGCACCCCCCAGGGCGCGCAGGCCGATCAGGGTCCAGGCGTCGGTCGCCCAGGCGGTGGCGGTCAGTGCCAGCGTGCCGGCCAGGGCCGACAGCATCAGGCTCCAGCGCAGGTCGAAGCGCCGCGCCAGTGCCGGGCCGGCGGGCTGGGCCAGGGCCAGCGTGGCCATGAAGGCGGCGACGGGCAGTCCGGCCACCATGGTGGGCGACAGCGCGGCATCGATGGGCCGCACCTCGCTGGCAAACACGGTGAAGAAGGGACGCAGCAGCTCTTCGGACAGGGCGACCAGGAACACGGTCAGGCGCAGCAAGGTGAGCTGGGCGCCGATCTGGGGCGCTTCGGCCGTGGCACCGTCGTTGCGCGCGGTGCGGATCAGCTGGGCCCGGCATTCGGCGGCGTCGCGCTCATGGGCGGCTGCGCTTTCCTGGTCGATGGCGTGGTTTTTCTGCCAGCGGCGCTGCAGCCCCTGCCACAGGCGGGCCTGCACATAGGCGGCCAGCGGGAACAGCAGCGAGCGGCGCCACAGGCCGCGCGCGAGTTCGCGCACCAGCACGGCGGCGATCACCAGGGCCAGCACCAGGTCGATCAGCATGCCGGCGAGCTGGCGGTCCACGAAGTCGGCCGGGTAGCCGACGACCACGGAGCCATCGCCGGCCGTGAGTGTGCGGCGCGGGAAGTCGGAGGCGTCGTTGCGTGCATCCGTGGGCACGTCTTCGCCCCAGGTGGAGTTGCGCACCGCGCCGCTGGGCGGCTGCAGGGCCAGGTAGCTCAGCTCGGGGGCTTCGGCGAGCTGTTGCCGAAAGAGTTCGTCCACGCCGTTCATCGCGCTCCAGGGCACGCCGAGCGACAGCGCGCGGGCCACCTGGCCCGACAGGGCGCGGCCCACGGCGTCGGCGTTGGCCTGGATCTGCGCCGTGACGGCCGGGCGGGCGGCCTCGCGAGCGATCCACAGCATGGCGGCTGGCGCCACCACCACGCTGAAGACCACGGCCAGCCAGAGCTGTCTGGCAGAGCCCAGGGGAGGGCTCGTACCGGCGTCACCGCCGATGCCGCGCATCGAGGTGATGATGCGGGTGCTCCAGCGCAGCAGCAGCCACCAGGTGATGAACAGGGCCAGCAGCATCAGCGGCAGGGCGCGCAGTACCATGCCGAGCGCGGCATCGCGGGCCTGGGCGCGCACCTCGGTTGGGTCGAGCGCTCCCCACAGCGTGGCGGCCGGGGCGCCGGTGGAATCGAAGATGGCCGCGCCGATCCACGCGTAGCGGCCGGTGTTGCGCACCGCCGGGGCATGGCCCGGCCCGGCATCGATCACCGCCTGCTGCCAGCGCGGGGCGATGGTGGCATGCAGCGCCGCATCGCCCGAGCGCAGCACCGCCTCGCCGCGGTCGGTGTCGATGAACACCCCGCGCAGCGGGCTGCCCGCTGCGCCCAGGCGCGCGACCCGTTCGGACAGCACGGTCTGGTCGGCCACCGAGACGCCGAAGCGCAGCCCGGACTCGGCCTCGTCGGCCACTTGGCGCAGCTGGCGCACGGTGCGGTCCTGCGCGAGCTGGGTCAGCAACTGCTCCGTCCGCCAGGCGATCAGTACAAGGGACAGGCCGAACAGCACCAGGGCGAAGATCGACGCGAACATCAGCGATTCGCGCCGCAGGCGCTTTTGCAATGCGGCTGCGTCGATCTCACTGTCCTGTGGGGCGTTGGTCGTGTCGGTCATGGAAATGATTCCTCGGTATACCGGTTTCGTCGAATGTCATTGAGCTGTTCTATAGTCGGGG
This sequence comes from Acidovorax sp. GW458-11-26-14-TSB4, assembly GCF_059423865.1. Lineage (NCBI taxonomy): Bacteria > Pseudomonadati > Pseudomonadota > Betaproteobacteria > Burkholderiales > Comamonadaceae > Acidovorax > Acidovorax sp. GW458-11-26-14-TSB4. The sequence continues at coordinate 45,368 of NZ_JBWKYR010000002.1, read as the reverse complement.
AGTTCTTACAATTCCTTTCGACCCGCCGCGCGCTGCCTGCGCCACCTCGCCCATCGTGCTCAGTCCCTTGCCCCAGATTCCGCCCATCCTGCTGCCCGAAACGGGGTTGGTCAACGTGCCCCAGGCACGCACCCGCTTGCTGGAGGCGCAGGATTTCCATGAATGGATGGCGTTGCGCGACGCGGTGCTGTCCACGCTGCCCGACCCGGATTTCTACGTGCGCGAGGACGACGAGCAGGACTTCTTCCAGGCCCACATGTACCCGGGCGGTGAACTCGTCGGCGTGTTCGTTGAAGACGCCCTGATCGCCTACGCCATGGTCGAACTGCCGGGGGAGCATGAGGCGCACAACCTGGGCCACGTGATCGGCCTGGACCCGGCGCAGCACGGCATGGTGGCGCACCTGTCGAGCTGCATGGTGCTGCCGCAGTGGCGTGGCCGCCAGCTCCAGCGCACGCTGCTGTCGGCGCGCCTGGGCCTGGCGCACGCCTGCGGACGCCCCCTGTGCATGGCCATGGTGTCCCTGCTCAACCACCGCAGCCGCCACAACATGCTGCGCCAGGGCCTGCGCATCGTCTGGACCGGCATGATCGACGGCCTGCAGCGCCATGTGGCCATGATCGACCTGGAGCAGGGCATGGACTTCGAGACCGAGGATGAGCTGCTGCTGCCCAGCCTGGACTACGAGGCGCTGCGCGCCGCGGCGCTGGCCGGCTATGCCTGCGTGGGCGAGGTGCGCGCACCCGACGGCGCGGTGTCGCTGCGCTATGCGCGCCATCTTGCTCACAACCGCCGCCCCCGGTAGGTCAATGCCACCACCGTGATGTCGTCGGCCTGGGCGGCACCGTTCTCGAAACCGCGCACGGCCCGCACCAACTGGTCGGGAATCCGCGCTGTGACCACGCCCCGCGGGTCGCTGCCAATGGCGGCCATGGCCGCCAACAGAGCCTCGTCCCCGAACAGGTCGCCCTGGGCGTCGGTGGCCTCGGTCACGCCATCGGTGTAGAGCACCACGGTTTCGCCGCGGGCCAGCGTGACCTCGCCCTCGATGTATTCCTGCTCTTCCATCACGGCCAGTGCCATGTTCCTGCCGCGCGGGAACAGTGCGGCATTGCCCTCCGTCAGGCGCACCGGCGGGTTGTGGCCCCCGTTCACGTAGACCAGACGCCCGGTGGGCAGGTGCAGCACGCCGTAGAACACGGTGACGAACATCATCTGGTCGTTCTCGGCGCACAGCTGGTCGTTCAGGGCCCGGATGGTGGCGCCGGGTTCGCGCAGGAACAGCGCATTGCTCTTGAGCAGGGTGCGCGAGATCGCCATGAAGAACGCGGCCGGCACGCCCTTGCCCGACACGTCGGCCACGACCACGGCCAGGTGCTCGTCGTCGATCGGGAAGTAGTCGTAGAAGTCGCCGCCCACTTCCTTGGCCGCGATCATGGTGGCCGCGATGTCGACCTCGTCCACGTCGGGTGCCGAGCGCGGCAGGATGGACAGCTGCATCTGGCGCGCGATCTCCAGCTCCTGCTGCAGGCTGGCCAGGGTGGCCTGGGTCTGCACCGCCGCCTGCAGCTCGCGCAGCAGCTTGAGCAGGCGGTTCTGCTGGTTGGTCACCAGGCCGGACATGCGGCCCAGGATCCCCGCGAGTTCTGCCAGCTGGTTGGTCGGCACGGCGCTGGCGTCGGTTGCGGCCTGGGCGGCCTGCGCCTCGGAGCTTGAACCGAGCGCCACGAGAATCTCCTCGCGCGAAGCCGGGTCCAGGCTGTCGGCCAGCGTGCGCAACTGGTCGCGGATCAGGCGCTCCTGCTGCTGGCGGATGCGGATGCGCTCCTGGCGCAGGGTCTCGAGGTTGAGCAGTTCCGAGCGGATTGCCACCACGCCGCGCGCGATCTCGCCGGACTCGTCCTCGGCGTCTTCCTCGCCGTGGTCCAGCGAAGCGTCGGTGGCGCCGCGCGCCAGTGCGTTGAGCACGCCGACCGAGCGCGACAGCGGCTCCATCGCATGGCGCAGGTAGGCCACCAGGCCCGCCGCCAGCAGGGCCGCGAACACCAGCGCAGCGGCCAGCGTGGCGCGCGAGAACAGCAGGTCGGCGTAGTGCGTGGCGCTCACGTCCTGCATCCAGACCAGGGCACCGACGATGCGCGCGTCGGGATTGCGCACGGGCTGGCTGACGATGCGCAGCGCGCGCGGCGTGTCGTTGTGGTCTTCCAGCTGGACGGTGACGGCCTGGTTGGAGCGCACCGGGATCGGTGTCTCGGTGGCGGCCAGCACACCCGCGCGCGTACCCACGGATTCGGCGCCGCGCATGTTGGCCAGGAAGATGTCCCCCCCCAGGTAGGCCGCGAGCTCGGACAGCTTGGGCGCGACGTCCTGGCCCACGGCCAGCGCGCCGCCATCGAAGCCGCGCACCACCACCCACTGGTACTGGCGCACCGCCACCTGGCTCAGGCCGCGCACGGCACCGGCCTGGCCGCTGGCCGCGGCCACCCAGCGGAATTCGGCCATCGGCTGCGGATCGATGCCCGGCTCGGTGGTAGCCACCAGCGTACCCTGGCGGTCGAACACGTCGATGCGCAAGCCCGGGGCGCGCCGTGTCGCAGCCGCCAGCAGTGTGTCGATGCGGGCGGCGGAGCCCGGCGCCGCCAGGTCGCGCAGCGCGGCGTCCTGCGCCAGCTGCTGGGCCAGCACGTCCTGGCGGTCGAGGTTTTCGTTCTGCAGCTTGTCCCAGGCGATGCGCTGGTTCTGCAGCAGCACTTCGTCGTAGCGCTGCGACCAGCGTTGGTCGCTGAGCCAGCCCATCGCGGCAAAGGCCGCGACCAGCAAGGCCATGGCGGCCAGCAGGATGGCGATCAGCCGGTGCCTAAGGTGCATGGTGCCCCCCGGCGGGAGCCGCATCCGCACCCTTGTCTGCACCGGGGACGGGGCGTGGGACAGCGCGTGGGCTGTGTCCGCTGCTCGCCACCAGCAGCAGCACGGCCGCAAGCAGCGGCCAGCCGCCGTGCAGGTGGGCGCCCACCGCACCGCTGGCGCACACGGCACCGGCGCCCATCGCGGCCCACTGCAGGGTCGACAGGGCGGGCAGCCGGCGCTCACCCCCGGTCGCGCGCGCCAGCCGGCCCAGTGCGCCGCCTGCCAGCAGGGCGGCCAGCATCAGCGCTGCGTCCGGCAGGTACCGGCCCGTGGCCGGCCAGTGCGAGGCCGCGCCAAGGACCAGAAGGGCGGCCACGGCTGCGGCCGCCAGCGCGCCCGGGGAGGGCATGCGCGCACGCAGGAACAGCCCCGCGGCCATGCCCAGCCCCAGCATCGGTGTCCAGAAGCTGGGCTGCCCCAGCGCGTGCGTGGCCAGCGCCAGCCCCAGCAGCAAGCCGGCGGCAGCGGACTGGCCCAGTGCCCGGGCGCGCTCGGCCGCGGGCCGGGCATGCGCGGGAAGGGCCGTGCCGTGCACGCCTGTGCGGTTGCGCCAGGGGCTGCGTGGCTCGTTCCAGCGCACCACGAAAAAGCCGGCGCAGGCGGCGGGCAGCAGCAGCGCATAGGCACCCTGCAGCATGCCCAGGGCATCCAACGCCAGACCTCCCAGCGCCGGGCCCAGCCAGATGGCGGTCACGGTCCAGCCGCTCCAGGTTGCGGCGCGCCAGCGCGGCCGCGCATGGGCGTATTCGGGCCGGGTGCCCGGCACGCGCTCGACGGCCTGGCAGGCGGCCAGCACCGCACCCACCACCAGGCCGTGCCAGGCGCCTGCCGCGATGGCGAAAGTCCAGGGCAGGCTTGCCGGCAGGCCGCCGGCGCAGGCCATGGCCGTGGCCAGCAGGGCGGCGCAGGCGGGCAGCACCACGGTGGGCGCGGGCCATTGGCGCCAGCGGGTCACGGACCAGGCGGCCATGCTCGCCAGGAAGAACGCGGCCAGGCTGGCGGCCGTGGCGGGAGCCAGGCTCTGCCATTGCCAGGGGGTGTCGCCTTGCAGGTGCAAGCTGCGCAGCCACAGGGTCTGCAGCGCCAGCGCGCTCAAGGACACGAGCAGGGTGATCCAGAACGCCTGCGCCTCTGCCGCCACGACCCGCACCTGGGCGATACCGTGTTCGGCGAAGCGGTCGTCGGCCTCGGCCTCGGCCAGCAACTGGTCCAGGCGCTCGCGCCGCGCGTGCTGCGGCTCCGTCTGGCGCAGCGAGGCGATCAGCCGGCGCACGCGCACCAGCCCTTCGTGCGCTCCGCGCACCGCGTGGCCGAGCTGCTGCACCCGCAGGTCGAAGCCGCGGCGTTGTGGCAGCACAACGGTGTTGTCGTAGCGGCCCTGGGCGATGGCGCGGCGCGCACGCCAGGCAGCATGGTTGCGCAGCTCGATGCCCTGGGCCTGGGAAAAACGCGCCGCCAGGTAGGCCAGCAGCACCAGCAGGCCGATGGCCGGCAGCAGCAGGGCGGCCGTTGCGCGGGCAAAGGTGGCCGCACCGCTGTCGCGCAAGGCCAGGCGCAGGGTCGCGACGGAGGCACCGCGGAACTGCACGGGCGCTTCGGCCGTGGCGCCGGCTTCGCCCGCGTCGCGCGTGGTCTTCCACAGCTCCGTGCCGTCGGGCAGCAGCAGTGCCACGGCATGGATGTCGGGCTGCGAAGCCATGCGCTGCTGGAACAGCGCCTCGACGCCGACCAGCGCGCGCAGCGGGATGCCGGATTCGACGGCATGGGTGATGCGCAGGCTCAGCGACTGCGCCATCAGCTGCGAGCGCGTGCGATCGCTTGCGGCCCGCATGTCACGCAGCTGCTCATAGGTGTAGACGGACAGGATGCAGGCCGCCAGCAGCAGCAGTACCAGGGCCGCGATGCCCAGGCGGGTCGCAGGTGCGCAATGTCGGCGCGTGCTCATTCCGGACGCTCGCTTTCATCCAGGCGCACCAGGCACTCGTCCATGCGCTGGCGTACCTGGGCGCTGCGCACCAGTGCCCGCGTCTGGGCGCTCTCGCATTCGGCGCGCAGCCGGGCCGACTGCGGGTGCAGGGCCCACAGCGTGGCCAGCCAGCCCAGCAGGCCGGCGATGGCCAGCACCAGCACCGCCATGGCGCCCAGGGTCAGCGTCTTCCCGTCGGGGTGCCAGATCGCGAGCCGAAAGCGCACGGGCTGGGTCGCATACGTGGCGCTGATGTGGCCCACGACCTCGCCGAAGGCGTTGTGCAGGGGCAGGCCCATGATGGCCTCTCCCGTGAGCGCTGCGCTCCAGACCCGGTCCTGGCGCGCGCCGGCCTCGGCCGCACGGGCCGCACGGGGTTGCAGCGCCTCGCCGATGGCGCCCCGGTCCGTGCTGAAGAGGGCGAAGCCCGCACGGTCCACCACATCGACGGCGTACAGCTGGGTGTCGCTGGCCAGGGCCCGCTCCAGCCGGGGCTGGATGCCGCGGTGGTCCGGCAGGTCGAAGCCCAGCGCCAGGTCGCCCTCGATGGCCTCCTGCAGCTCCACCAGCGTGAGCGACAGGCGCGAGCGCTGGATCTGCGCCTCTTCCTGCGCGCGCACGTCCAGCAGCAGGCTGGCGATCAGTGCGATGCCGGCCAGCACGATGAGCAGCCACAGCCCGCCCAGTTCCCACAGTGCGGCGAGCGTGGGCTTGGCGGCCACGGCCGTGCCGGCGGCCTGGGGAGAAGAGGGGGATGAAAGCGTTTGCATGGTCCGGCTCATGCCACAATGCTTTCGCGACCCACCGGACTGCGGCGCAGACAACAGCGCCCGCAGGTGCAGCCCAAGGTTTCAGTGCGCAGACATCTATGAATCCACCGCTCGAATGGCAGCAGACCCTGCACGGCACCGTAGCCGAACTTCCCGCTTTCTTCGAGCGGCTGGAAGCCTGGGCGGACGAGAGCGGCGTGCCCATGCCCCTGGCCTCGTCCTTCGGGCTGATGCTGGACGAATTGCTGACCAACGTGGCCATGCATGGCTATGCGGGGAAGGGCGGACTGGTGGAGGTGCACCTGCGTTTTGATGCGCCGGCCAGGCTGCAGGCCGTGTTGCGTGACCATGCGCGGGCATTCGATCCCACCACCGTGGCGGAGCCCGACGTGGGGGCGTCGCTCGATGATCGGGACATAGGGGGCCTGGGCGTGCATTTCGTGCAGAGGTTGGCAGATCGTTTCGAGTATCGGCGCGACGGTGAAGTCAACGAAGTCACGGTATCGCGTTGCCTGCCGGCAGCCGGGGCGGCGCAGTCGCGCTAGGGCCTGTCAGCACCGTCTTGGGCCCGGAATGGCCCGTGCCTCGGGTGCATCCAGCCCCGGGCCGGGCAACGCGGCTGCCGAAAACAGTGTTAACAGGCGCCAGATTGTTAACAAGTGTACAAGCGTATCATTGCGCCCGTCGCGTGGCTGTCGTTTGTGCGCCTCGCTTTACGCTTTTTGTCATGTCCGAAGATGCCGTTGCTGCTGTGATTTCCGCGCTGGGGGAGGCCATTGGCATCCCGGCGCTGCGGCCCGACGCGCGCGGCTGCTGCCGGCTGCTGTTCGACGGAGACCAGGTGGTGGAAGTCCATCCCGCGCCGGCCCAGGGGCGCTGGCTGCTCTCATGCGTGCTGCGCGGCAGGCGCGCCGACGGCCTGGCCACGCTGCAGGTGCTGATGCAGGGCAACCACATGGGCGCGGGCTTTGGCGGCGGCTGGGCCGCGCTCGACGCCCAGGGCCAGGCCGTGGTGCACCTGCCGCTGCCCTGGGCCGAGGCCAGCGCGCCCGCCCTGCTGCAGGCGATCGAGCTGCTGCTGCAGCATGCCGAGCGCTGGACGCAACGCCTGTCCGAAAGCGCGGCCAACCCGGCGCCGCACCTGCACCCACACCACATGGCCAGCGCGCACCTGCGCGTCTGATGCGCGCCCGCCTTCATGGCGGGTGTTGGGCCCGGGGCTGTGCGCGCTCGCTGCTGCGGGCCCTGCTGATCGCCGAGGCGGCCGCAGGGCAGGGCACGGCACCGCCGGCGTTCGTCGATGGCCATGTGCTGCCGCTGGAGCCGCATGTCGCCATCCTCGCCAGGCGCTACCACCGCGTGCCCATGCTGGCCGGCAACACGCGTGAGGAGGGCAAGCTGTTCGGCGGCGGGATCGGCGGGATCGGCGGGATCGGCGGGATCGGCGCCTTCAAGCCCTATGAGTACGAGCGTTTCGGCATGCAGTACCAGTTCAACCCCGATGCGCCGCCAACCCTGGCCGAGCCAGACCTGCTCAACCCCATTGTTCCTGCCGGTGGACCAGCCCGTGCGTGGGCGTGCCCTGGCCCAACCGGCCTTCGACCCTGGTCTTCGACGCATCGAAGGAGCACAGGCGCATCCGGTCCAGTGAGGCCGGCCGCCGGCCTGCAACCCCTCGCCGACGGCGGGGGCGCTAGCGGCCGCTCGGCAACAGCTTTTCCACCAGCGGATGCAGCACTTTCCTGTGCGCTGCGATCGCAAAGAAGTGCTCGTCCACGCCCTCGCAGGCACCGACCCTCCTGACTCCGTAGTGGACTGTCAGGTCGTCGTGCACCAGGCCCGCCATCGGAAAGACGCCCATGCCCGCGGCGCCAAAGGTCTTGAGCAAGGCGCTGTCCTCGAACTCCCCGGTCAGGTTCGGCTGGATCGCCATGCGCTCGAACCACTGGTCGAGCCGGTTGCGCACGGCGGCATGGGTGGTGGGCAGCAGCACGGGCACCTTGGCCAGCGATTGCGGAAAGCCGCGCCGGGCCGCCGAATACAGCCCGGGCGGTGCGTACCAGGCCAGGGGCGAGGAGGTGAGCGGGTGGCTGTAGACCTTGAGGCTGGGGTTGGGCGGAGCGGGCCGGTCGGCCAGCACCACGTCGAGCCGGTGCAGCGCCAGGTCGCCCAGCAGGTCCTCGAACTCGTCCACCAGGCACAGCAGCTTGAGGTGCGGTGCCTGCATCACCGGCTGCATCAGGCTCCTGACCGCGAGCTTGGGCAACTGGTCGGAAATGCCCACCACCAGGCGCACCGTGGGGGCGCCGGCCGCATCGCGCACGGCGGCCGGCAGCTGTTCGCCGAGCTGGAAGATCTGCTCGGCCTGGCGCATGGCGGCCAAACCTGCGTCGGTGAGGGCCACCCCGCGCCCCGAGGGCTTGAGCAGGGCATAGCCAAGCGAGCGCTCAAGTTCGCGCACCTGCGTGCTCACGGTCTGCACGGCCATGCCCAGGCGCTCGGCGGCGCGCGCGACCCCGCCCTCCTTGGCGACGACCCAGAAGTAGTAGAGGTGCCGGTAGCTGAAGTCGGGGCCCATGCACTGTCCGGTTTTTCAGAACTGTCGCTTCCCAATTCTCTGCTTTCACAAAGCGGCCGCCTGGCTATCGTGGGGCCAGGCATGCAGACCGCAGGGCTGCTCCCCAACACCGCACGGTGGCCGCGGAGCGGGCCACCACACCGACCACTCGGAAGGAGACAGCCATGTTGAGAGTCCTTGTTCCATCGGATGGTTCCGCCAATTCGCTGCATGGCCTGCGCCATGTGATCGGCGAGTTCACCAAGAACCGGGATCTGGCGATCCATGTGCTCAACGTGCAGCCGCCGTTTTCCCAGCATGTCTGCGATTTCAGCAGCAAGAGCGACCGGATGGACCTCCACCGGGAGCAGTCCGAGCAGGCCCTTGTCCCGGTGCGCCAGGCGCTGGACGATGCCGGCGTGCCCTACACCGTGCACCTGGAGGTGGGCGACAAGGCCGACTGCATCGTGGAGACCGCGCGCCGGCTCGGTTGCGACTGCATCGTCATGAGCACGGCGCGCAAGAGCTCGCTGGTGCGCATGGTCGAGAACTCCATCACCAACCAGGTGATCGAGCGCGCCACCGTGCCCGTGGAGGTGATCCCTGGCGAGCCGGCCTCCAGGCTGGAGCGCTTCGGCATCCCCGCGGGCGTGGGTGCGGGCATCCTGGTGCTGTGGATGGCGGCCAGTTGAATGGGCGCGGTGCCAGGCGATGACCGGCAGCATCGACACCCTGGCCACCGGTCCGATGTGGGCCGGCTTCATCGCCTTTGTGCTGGCCATGCTGGCGCTGGACCTGTTCGTGCTCGGCGGCAACAAGGCGCACCGTGTCGGCCCCCGGGAAGCCGCAGGCTGGGCGCTGGCCTGGGTGGTCCTGGCCTGCGGCTTCGGCGCGCTGCTGTGGTGGTACCTGGACGGCGTGGCCGGCCGCGAGGTCGCCAACCGCAAGGCGCTGGAGTTCTTCACCGGCTACCTCATCGAGCAGGCCCTGTCGGTGGACAACATGTTCGTTTTCGTGATGATCTTCGGCTACTTCGCCGTGCCGCCTCAGCTGCAGCGCCGCGTGCTTCTGTACGGCGTGCTCGGCGCCATTGCCATGCGTGCCGCCATGGTGCTGGCGGGCGTGTGGCTGGTGTCGGAGTTCGCCTGGGTGCTCTACGTATTCGGCCTGTTCCTTGTGGTCACCGGCATCAAGATGCTGGTGCTGGCCGAGCACCAGCCCGACCTGGACAGCAACCCCCTGCTGCGCTGGCTGCGCGGCCACCTGCGCATCACGCCGGGTTTCCATGGCCAGGCCTTCTTCGTGCGCATTGGCGGGGTGCGCCATGCGACGCCGATGTTCCTGGTGCTGGTGATGATCGAGGCCAGCGACCTGGTGTTCGCGGTGGACAGCATCCCGGCCATCTTTGCCGTGACCACCGACCCGTTCATCGTCTTCACTTCCAACATCTTCGCCGTGATGGGGCTCAGGGCGTTGTACTTCCTTCTGGCCGACATGGCCCAGCGCTTTCATCTGCTCAAGTACGGCCTGGCGCTGGTGCTGGTGTGCATCGGCGGCAAGATGCTGGTCTTGCCCTGGTTCCACCTGCCCACGCACTGGTCGCTGGCGGTCGTGGGCGCCATCATCCTGGTGTCGGTGCTCCTCAGCCTGAAGCTCCAAGGCCCCAAGGGTTCCCGCAACGCGTGGTGAGCACTGCGGCCCAGGTGGCCCTCAAGTCGTGCGAAACTGCCTGCGGTAGGCCAGCGGCGAGACCTTGAGCGCCGCCGCGAAGTGCTGTCGCAGCGAGGCCGGGGTGCCGAAGCCGGCCTGGTCGGCCACCGCTTCGATGGATGCCTCGGTGGTTTCCAGCAGGCGCTGGGCCAGGGCCAGGCGCTGGTGCAGCAGCCACTGGCCCACGGTGGTGCCCATGGCCTCACGGAAGTTGCGCGTGAAGCTCCTGCGGCTCATCAGCGCCTTGCCGGCCAGTGCATCGAGGTCGTGCGGATGCTGCAGGTTCTGCAGCATCCAGTCGATCACGGGGCTCAGGCGGTCGCGTTCGGGCGCGGCGCGCACGGGGGTCTCGATGTATTGGGCCTGCCCGCCCTGGCGGTGCGGCGCCACCACCATGCGGCGCGCCGCGCGGTTGGCCGCATCGGCGCCGTGGCGCACGCGCAGCAGGTGCAGGCAGCAGTCGATGCCGGCAGCCGTGCCGGCCGAGGTGAGCACGTCGCCATGGTCCACGTACAGCACCTCGGGCTGCAGCTGCACGCGGGGGTAGCGCTCGGAAAAGCGCTCGGCCAGGTACCAGTGGGTGGTGGCCGTGCGGCCTTCGAGCAAACCCGCTTCGGCCAGCACGAAGGCCCCCAGGCACAGGCCCACGATGGTCGCGCCGCGGCGGTGCGCTTTGCGCAGCGCGTCCAGCAGTTCGGGCGGCGCCGCGCGGGTGTCGTCGAACCACGAGGGCACGACGATGATCTGGGCCTTGCGCAAAATTTCCAGCCCGTGCGCAACTTGGATCGCAAAGCCTGCATTGGTGCGCAGCGCGCCAGGCGCCGCGGCGCAGACCGAGAGCGCGAAGCGGTGGCCGCGGTCCTCATCGCGGTCCTCGCCAAAGACCAGGCAGGGCACCGAAAGGTGGAACGGGCTGATGCCGTCGAACGCGACCACGGCAACGGTCTCTGGTTTGTGGAGCAACATGGCCCGATTCTATCGATGATTGGCATTCGGGCCACTATCGAAAGAACGGACCAGACCCTAAGATCGAGCCCATCAACCACCAGAACGGAGCCTTGCCATGTCCACTGCACCCCGCCGCGCCCTGATCGTCATCGATGTCCAGAACGAGTACTTTGACGGCGGCCTGCTGCCCATCGAATACCCGCCTGTGCAGCAAAGCCTGCCCCGCATCCTGCAGGCCATGGATGGTGCCCACGCCGCCGGCGTGAAGGTGGTGGTGGTGCAGCACCATGCGCCCAAGGGCGCGCCGGTGTTCCAGGCCGATGCCCACAATGGCCAGCTGCACCCCGAAGTGGCGCGCCGCCACCGCGACCACCTGGTCACCAAGGCCACGCCCAGCGCCTTCACGGGCACCGACCTGGCGCAGTGGATCGCCGACAACGGCATCGACACGCTCAGCGTCATTGGCTACATGACGCACAACTGCGATGCCTCCACCGTGTTCGAGGCCATGCACCGCGGGCTGGCGGTGGAGTTCCTCTCCGACGCCACGGGTGCGCTGCCCTACGAAAACGCGGCGGGCTATGCCAGCGCCGAAGAGATCCACCGCGTCTTCAGCGTCGTCTTCCAGAGCAACTTCGCGGCGGTGGCCAGCACCGAAGGCTGGCTGGCCGCGGTGCGCGATGGCCAGCCCCTGGCCAAGGACAACGTGGTGGTGTCCAACCAGCGCGGCCGCGCACGCGCAGCCCGCGCCTGAAGAATCCACAGCCTCTCACCCGGCCAGGTCGCGCAGCGCTCCGGCCAGGGTGGGATGCTCGAAGCGGTAGCCGGCCTGCAGTGCGGCCCGGGGCTCCGGGTGCTGCCCGTCGAGCAGCAGGGTGGCCATCTCGCCCAGCAGCCAGCGCAGCGGCGCCCCGGGCATGCGCAGGAAAACCCTGCGGCCGAAGGACTGCGCCAGCGCCCGGCTGAAACCTGCCTGCGATGGCGTCTCTGGCGCCACGGCGTTGACCGCACCCTCCAGCGCCGGGTGCGCCAGGCCAAAGCGGATCAGCCCCAGCGCATCGGCCAGGTGGATCCACGGCGCCGGCTGCCGGCCCGAGCCGAGCACCGCGCCCAGCCCGAATCGGGCGCCCAGGGCCAGCATGGGGTAGGCGCCATCGCCCCGGCCCAGCACCACGCCCAGGCGCAGCCGTACCACGCGCACGCCCAGGGCCTCGGCGCGCCGCGCCTCATGCTCTATGGCTACGCACAGGTCGGACTGGAATTCGCCGGGCTGGGGCGGGCCGTCCTCGGCCAGGGCCGCGCCATCGAGGTTGTTGGCCGCGCCGTAGTAGCCCACGGCCGATGCGCTCACCAGCACCTGCGGCACCTGCTGCAGCCGCCGCATCAGCTGCACCAGGGCAATCGCCACCTGCGTGCGGCTTTCGACCAGCGCGCGCCGGCGCGCGGCAGTCCAGGGCCGGCCCAGCACCCGGGCGCCCGCCAGATGCACCACGGCGCCGATGTGGGTTTCGCTGGGTATCTGGTCCAGGCTCTCCACCACCCACATGCCGGGGCCGAGCAGGCCCTGTGCCTGCCGTGCATCGCGCGACAGGGCGATGACGCGCCGGCCCTCGGCCTGCAACTGCCGCACCAGGGCGCTGCCTACAAAGCCGGTGGCGCCCGTGACCAGCACCGCCGGCCCCGAGGGCGGCGTGTGCGCCCCGGGGGCAGGCGCCGATGCCTGCTGCGCGGCCGCGCGCCCCAGCCGGCGTACGGCACGCACATTGCGCGCGCTCCACGCGAGCACGCCCGCGCCGTACAGCGTGAAGAGCCAGGAGACCCAGCCGTGGGGGTGGAAGTGCAGTGCGGTGGTCATTGAAGCCCAATCATGCAACACCGGCACCATCAGCGCCACGAAGGCCCCATAGCTGATGGTGAGCACGGTGTGCAGCAGGCGCTCGAACGGCGGCAGCCGGCGTGTGCGGTCTTCTTCCAGGAAGTCGGCCAGGGTGACCAGCACCTCGGCGGCCAGGACCAGCGCCAGCACACCGGCCATCGCGCCGCGCCACTCGAACCAGGCCAGGCCCAGAAAGACCAGGCCGTACAGCGCCTCGCGCGCCGCATGCAGCGCCAGCTCGCGGCGCGCCGAGACGCGCTGCGGCAGGCGCGCCTCCCATTCGTGGTGCCAGAGGTTGTCGAAGGCGCCGAGCACGGACTGGAAGGACAGGAGCAGAAAAACGGTATGCATGGTGGACTCACTCATTCACTTATTCATTCGACGTGCAGAGGGTCGGTGAAGACACCCGACTGGTAAAAGGTTTCTCCCCACAGCGGGTGCGCCATGGACAGGGTGAAGCGGAAATCGCCGCCGCCCAGGTCGGTGTGGGTCACGCAGCACTGGCCGGGCGACAGCCATTGCGGCACCGGAATGCGCAGCCGGCCCAGCGCCAGGAAGAAGCGGCGGCTGTGGAAGACCAGGCTGCCGTCCTCTTCGAACACGTCAAGGGCCATGGACAGGCCGCCGTCGGTGCGTTCCGTGAGCTGACCGCCCGCGCCGGGCTCCTTGGTCGAGCGCACGGTGGCTGCACCCGCCGCGTCACCGAACAGGCGCTCCCACACCACGCCGCCCTGGCCGTTGCTCCGGACGCGCACGGTGGCCGCAAGACCGCTAGCCCGCAGCCCGGTGAGCGGGCTGCCGAAGGCGCGCGACAGGCCGGCGTACAGGCGGCCAATGGCGGAGCAGCGCAGCTCCATGTGGCCGGTGTATTCCACGTCCGGGTGGCCGGCACCGAAGCGCCGCCGCACGGCGGCCGGCAAACGGGCCCAGCCCGCGGCGCCCACATAGTCGGCCAGGTCGAGGTGCCGTGCGGCGTGGGCTGCAGGGGCGAAGGAGGTCAGGGAGGTGGAGGGCATGGCGGGTTTCCTGTGGGGCTGCTTGCCCCCTCCTTTTGCGAAAACCAGGCCAGCCTGCTGTGCGGTCGCAAGCCCTTGATTCATTTGGATTTTCATCAGCGGCCTGCATACTTCGTTTACAGTGCGCGCAGGCCTGGTTGTCAACGCTGGCGACAGGCCCACCCTCTCGCCACCCATCCCCTCCATGCTCATCCGCGCCGTCCTCGGCTTCTCGATCGTCGAAACCCTGGCCCTGGCCGGCATGCTGCTGTGGTGGGCCGACCGGGTGGCTGGCGCCCGGCTGCTGGCGGCCTTTCTGACCGGCATTGCCATCTGGATCACGGGCAACGAGCTTCCCAACTGGATCGGGCCGGCGCACCAGCCGCTGACCTTCGCGCTGCTGGCCTTTGCGCCCCTCACGTCGGCGTTCTTCTTCCACTTCTGCGTGGTGTTCTGCCGCGTGCCGCTGCCTCGCTGGGGCGTGGTGGCAGCCTATGTGCTGGGCGGCTCGGCGACGCTGGCGGCGCAGGTGCTGCTGCCGGCCGAGCTGGTGCACAAGCCGCATGTGGGCTACATCGCCGTCGCCAACACGGTGGGCTGGACGGCCAGCCTGGCCTGGATCCTCCTGGGCACCGGCGGGGTCGCCGTGCTGCTCACGGCGCTGGCGCGCGCGCGGCGCCCGGCCTTCAACCAGATCGCGGCGGTGACCGCGTCCTGCCTGTGGGGCCTGCTGTGCCTGGCCGGCTACGGCATCGTGATCCTGGACCTGCCGGTCTACCCCTACCCGCTGCTGGGGCTGCCGTTCTACCCGGTGATCCTGGTCTACGGCATCCTGCGCTATGGCGTCTTCGTCGCCAACGCCTGGGCGCGCCGGGCGCTCGCCTGGGCCCTGCTGCTGGCCGCTGGCGCGGCCATGGTGGCGCTGATCCCGCTGCTGCCCATCGAATCGCGCTGGGCCGGTGGCCTGGTGGTGGCGGCCAGTTGCATTGCGCTCAACGGCCCGGTGCGCCAGTTCGCCGAGCGCCTGGTGTACCCGGGCGGCGCCGTGTCGGCGGCCGACCTGCAGTCCTGGCGCCAGGCGCTGCAGGCGGCCGACAGCATGCACGCGTTGGAAAACGAGGCCAGCCGCCTGCTCAGCCGCCGCACGGGCACCGAGGTGCGGGTGCTGCTGGGCGAGGGCGCTGAACCGCCCCCCGGCGGCATGCCCTGCCTGCGGGGCACACGTTCTGGCCCCGGCTGGGCCATCACCCTGCACGGCTGGGAGGCCGCGCCCCCCGGGCCGCGGCGCGTGGCCGAGCTGTTCGGCACGGTGGTCGCCGATGCGGCCGAGCGCGTGGCCCAGGGCGAGCAGATCGCGGCGCGCGAGCGCGAGCGCCAGCTGCAGGCGCGCCTGGCCGAGCTGGGCTCGCTGGCCGCCACCGTGGCGCACGACATCCGCAACCCGCTGAACATCATCGCCATGGCCGTGGCCACCGCCCCGCCCGAGGTGCGCCGCGAGGTGGCCAGCCAGGTGGGGCGCATCGCCCACCTGAGCAACGACCTGCTCGACTACGCCAAGCCTTGGAAGCTGGTGCCCCAGCGCTACGACCTGGCGGCCCAGGTGCGCGTCAGCGCTGGCCGGCTGCCGCACTGCACGCTGGGGCCCGGGCTGCAGCAGCCCCTCATGATCAACGGCGACGCACGGCGTGTGGAGCAGGCACTGACCAACCTGCTGGAGAACGCGCGCGCTGCATCCGGCGCCGAGGCCCCGGTCCACGTGCACATCGACGCCGAGCAGCGTGCCGATGCCGTGCTGCTGCATGTCTGCGACGACGGCCAGGGCGTGCCTGAGGAAATCCGCCACCGGCTGTTCGAGCCCTTTGCCTCGCGCAGCCCGGGTGGCACTGGCCTGGGCCTGGCCATCGTGGCGCGCACCCTGGCTGCCCACGGGGGCTCGGTTGCGCTCACCGAACGGCCGCCCTGGACCACCTGTTTCACCCTGAGCTTTCCCCTGAACCATGCCAACCCCACCTGACGCTGCGGACCACGGCCGCATCCTGCTGGTCGATGACGAACCGGCCTTCCAGCGCCTGGGCGCCAATTTCCTGCGTGGGCTGGGCCATGAGGTGCTCGTCGCGGGCGATGCCGAACAGGCCCTGGCCGCGTTTGCCACGCAGCCGGCGCCCGACCTGGTGCTGCTGGACCTGGCCATGCCGCCCACCATGGACCCCGAGGCCGGGCTGGAGCTGGTGCCGCGCTTTGCACGGGTGCCGGTCATCGTCTGGTCCGGCCATGGCGACCACGAGCTGGCCTTGCGCGCCGCCGAACTCGGCGCCTGGGACTTCCTCACCAAGCCCATCGACCCGGACATGCTGCGCTTCGTCATCGCGCGGGCGCTGCGCAAGGCCCGGCTCGATGCCGAGCTGCGCAGCCTGCGCGCGGTGCAGGCGGGCGATGACATGGGTCTGGTCGGCCAGGCCCAGGCCACGGTGCAACTGCGCGCCATGGTGCGGCGCGTGGGGCCCACGCGGGTCAGCGTGCTGGTGCTGGGCCCCACCGGCAGCGGCAAGGAGCTGGTGGCGCGCGCCCTGCATGCCTGCAGCCCGCAGTCGGCCAACGCCTTTGTCGCCATCCACTGCGGCGCGCTGTCGGCCGAGCTGCTGGAGAGCGAGCTCTTCGGCCACCTCAAGGGCAGCTTCACCGGCGCCTACCGCGACCAGCCGGGCCTGGTCGAGGTGGCCCACGGCGGCACCCTGTTCCTCGACGAGGTGGGCGAAATGCCGCCGCCCATGCAGGTCAAGCTGCTGCGCTTTTTGCAGGAGGGCACCTTCGTGCCCGTGGGCGGGCGCAGCACTAAAAGGGCCGAGGTGCGCGTGGTGGCCGCCACGCACCGCGACCTGGAGGCCATGGTGCGCGAGGGCAGTTTCCGCGAAGACCTGTACTACCGCCTCAAGGGCGTGGTGCTGCGCACCCCGGCGCTCAGCGAGCGGCCGGCCGACGTGCCGCTGCTGGCCACGCGCTTCCTGCACCGCGTGGCGCCGCGCGCCGGCCTGTCGGGCGATGCCCTGGCCTGGCTGGCGGCGCGCGAATGGCCTGGCAATGTGCGCGAGCTCAAAGCCTTGATCGAGGCGGCAGGGGCGCTCTTGCTGCCAGACCAGCCCGAGGTCGATGCGCCACTGCTGCGGCTGGCCGCGGGGGAGGCGGACGGGGATCTGCCTGCCGAGCCCGCCGCCCCCTTGGAAGGCCTGGGGCCGCTCGACGCCGCGCTGGCAGAACTGGAGCGCCGGCTGGTGCGCGATGCCCTGCAGTCGGCCGGCGGCAACCAGTCGGAGGCTGCGCGGCGCCTGGGCATCTCGCGCGTGGGGCTCATCAAGAAACTGGCACGGCTCGGCCTGCGTTAAGGCGCAGATTTGGCCTTGCCCGGCAGCAGGGCCACGCGCTCGCTCAGAAAATCCACCAGCACGCGCACCCGTTGGGGCAGGTAGGGGCGGGCAGGGTACAGCAGGTGCGCCTTTTGGGTCGGGCCGGTGTACCGGGGCAGCACGCGCGCCAGCCGGCCCTCGGCCAGCAGCCCGGCCACCATCCAGGTGGGCTGCAGGGAGATGCCGGCACCGGCCAGCACGCTGTCGAGCAGGGCCACGGCATTGTTCACGCGGTAGCGGCTGTGCACCGGTACGTTGACGGGGCCGGCCGGGCCCTGCAGCAGCACGCCGTCGTCACCGGCGGCATAGCGCAGGTAGTCGTGTGCCAGCAGGTCCTCTGGCTGGCGCGGTTTGCCGCGTGCCGCCAGGTAGGCCGGCGCGGCCACCAGCACGCGCGGCCAGGTGCCCAGGTGGCGCGCGACCAGGTCCGGCGGCAGCGGGCCACCCAGGCGCAGTGAGACATCGATGCGTTCTTCCAGCGGATGGATGAAGCGGTCGTCCAGCACCAGCTCCAACGCGATGTCGGGGTAGGTGGCCAGGAACTCGCCGGCCCAGGCATTGAGCCGGCACTGGCCCAGGGCCACCGGTGCGCTCACGCGCAGCAGGCCGCGTGGCTGGGTGCTGCGCTGGCGCACATCGGCCACCGCCTCGCCATGGGCTTCGAGCATGCGCCGCGCGTGCTCGTGAAAGCGCTGGCCTTCCTCGGTCAGGCTCAGCCCGGTGGGGGAACGGCGCAACAGGCGCACGCCCAGCGACTGCTCCAGAGCGTCCACCAGCTTGCTCACGGTGGGCTGGGTGGTGTGCATGGCGCGCGCCGCGCCCGACAGGCTGCCCAGTTCCACGCTGTGAACCAGGGCCGCCAACGCGCGCAGGGTGTCCATGGGTATTCCATTTACGAATGAAGACCATGCCATTTTGCCGGCTGTTCATGGAATGTGGAATGAAAGACATTGGCCTCTTCTGTCTCCAATTCGCAAGGATCTGCCACCATGAACACCCCCTGGAGTCTCACCGCGCGCATGCGCCGCGCCGCGCTGGCATTGGCCGTGGCTGCCGCCGCGCTTCCCGCCGCTGCAGAACACTGGAGTCCGAGCTGGATGGCCGCCCCCCAGCCGCTGTGGGGCGGCGACTTCGTGCTGCCGCTGGGCCTGCCGTTCCAGTACCACCAGCAGACCATCCGCCAAGTGGCGCGCCTGAGCATCGGCGGCGCGAAATTGCGCGTGGTGCTCAGCAACGAGGGCAGTGCGGTGCCGCTGCACATCGGCGCGGCCCGCGTGGCGCGGCATGCGCAGGGCTCTGCCACCGTGCCGGGCACCGACCGCCCGCTGCTTTTTGGCGGCCAAGCTGCCACCACTGTGCCGCCTGGCGCGCGCTGGGTCAGTGACGCGGTGGACCTGCCCCTGCCGGCGCTGGCCGAGGTCGCCGTGTCGCTGTACCTGCCGCAGCCCAGCGCGCCAGCCGGCTTTCACTTCGATGCGCGGCAGACGTCCTATGTGGCCGATGGCGACCTCACGGCCGCCCACCAGCTGCCGGCAAATGCCACCGCGTGGAGCACCCGCGTCTATGTGAGCGGCCTGGTGGTGCAGACCCCCGCGCCGGCCGCGACCGTGGTCACGCTGGGCGATTCCATCACCGATGGCAATGGCGCCACACCCGGCGCCCACGCGCGCTGGCCCGATGTACTGGCCGAGCGCCTGGCCGGGCGGGGCGTGGCCGTGCTCAATGCTGGCATCTCCGGCGGCCGCCTGCTGCGCGACGGCATGGGCCGCGCAGGCCTCACGCGGGCCGCGCAGGACGTGTTCGCCCAGCCCGGCGTGCGCGCCCTCGTCGTGCTGCTGGGTACCAACGACATCGGCTGGCCCGGCGGCCCCTTTGCACCCCAAGAGCGCGCGCTGCGCGCCGAGGAACTGGTGCACGGCTACCGCCAGCTCATCGCCATGGCCCGCACCCACAATGTGCGCATCGTGGGCGGCACCATCCCGCCGTTCGGCGACGCGCTGGCCGGCACGCCGCTGGCGGGCCACTATTCGCCCGAGAAGGACGCCGTGCGCCAGGCCGTGAACCGCTGGATCCGCGAGGCCGGGGCCTTCGATGCGGTGGCCGACTTCGATGCGCTGCTGGGCGACCCGCACCGCCCCTCGCACCTGCGCGCCGAGATGGACTCCGGCGACCACTTGCACCCCGGGGATGCAGGCTACCGCGCCATGGCCGAGGCCATCGACTTGGAGGCGCTGCTGGGGCGCTGAGGTCCGCCCACCAGGAACCTGCTACAACCGGTGGACAGCTGCGCCCTGGCCGCAGCGTCTTTCTGGAGGAGCCCGATGTCCCAGCACCCCCGCTTCAACGTCTTTGGCCGCATCGTCGAAGTGCAGCGCCACGGCGCGCAGTGGCAGTCGTTCCTGATCGGTGCGGACGGCAAGCGCGCACCGGCGGGCTGGGTGGTGCCCGATTTCATCGAGGCGGACGAGCTGGCCCAGTACCTGGCCGACCTGTTCCACGAAAGCGCCATGCCGCACAACGGCGAGGTGCACCGGATCAGCTAGTGCTGCCTGACCCGCCGGGCGGTAGCGGGGCTGGTGGCTCGGTCATTGTGTCGCGGGCACCAAACGTCGCACCACCTCGGCCAGACCCGTGGGGCCCTGCCGCGGCAAACCCTCGAAGCACAGCCAGCCGGCATTGAACCCATCGAGCATCTGCATGCGGCGCTCGGGGTGGCGCATGCCCTGGGCCCGGAACGACGCCTCCCAGGCGTCGCGCGGCACGGCCTCGGTGCCTACCGGGTGGCCCAGCCGCTGGGCCAGCGCCTGGGCGATGTCGAGCGGCGATACCGCAGCGGGGCCTTCCAGTTCCACGATCCGCTGGCCAGTCCAGCGCTCGACCAGCAGCTCCGCAGCGGCCCGCCCGACGTCTTCGGTGGAGACCATGGGGATGCGCCGCTCCAGCGGCTGCAGGTAGCTGGGCACGAGGCCGTGCTCGCGGGCGGCGGCGATGTCCCATTGCAGGTTCTCCATGAACCAGGCCGGCCGCAGGTAGGTGATGGGCAGGGGCAGGTCGGCCAGAGCCTGCTCCAACAGGCCGAGCTGGTTCAGCAGGTTGGGCTCTGGCGCCTGGGCGCCCACGGTGGACAGCACCACCACCCGATCCGGCATGGCCTGCTCGAGCGCGCTGCGCACCGCCGCGATGACGGCGCGCGATTCGGGAAACTCGGGTGACGGATCGAACTGCGGCGGCAGCAGGATGAAGACACCCTCGCAACCGGTGAATGCCTGGGCCAGCGCCTGCGCATCGCCCATGTCGGCCAGGGCCATCTGGCAGCCCCGGGCTGTCCAGGCTGCGGCCTTGCCGGGGTCCCGTACGATGGCCCTGACGGGCTGGCCCTGCGCCAGCAGAGAGCGCGCCAGCGCGCCTCCGACCTGGCCTGTGATGGCGGTAATGGCAAACATGTTCCAACTCCTCGAGAATCAGCGGCCGATTGCCGCCGGGACGAATTCTGCGGACGATGGATCATTTCAGCGATAGCATGGATGGCATTTGACTCATGACTGGAAGGCATGCATGCCCGGCTTCGACGAACGCCTGCTCGCAGGCCTGGGGGTCTTCACTGCCATCGCGGACGCGGGTAGCTTTGCGGCAGCCGGTGAGCAACTGGACATGTCGCAGTCCGGTGTCAGCCGCGCCGTGGCCCGGCTCGAGCGGCGGCTGGGTGTGCGCCTGTTCGACCGCACCACGCGCGTGGTCAGCCTCACCGAAGAGGGGCGCCGCTTCCATGCCAGGGTGCTGCCCCTGCTCGCCGGGCTGGAGGACGCCGCCAACGACGCAGGGATGGGGCGCACGCTGGTGCGCGGCCGCCTGCGCGTTCAGCTCGACCCGTTCTTCTCGCGCATGGCGCTGGGGCCGCGGATCGGTGAGTTTCTGCGCCTGCACCCCGGGCTGACGCTGGACCTGGTCACGCGCGACCATTTGGGCGACATGGTGGCTGACGGCTTTGACCTGGCCGTGCGCTTTGGCCACCTTCCGGACTCCACCCTGGTGGCGCGCAAGCTGCTCGACACGCGCATCCTCACGGTGGCGGCACCGGCCTACCTGGCGCGCCATGGTCGGCCGGCTACGCCGCAGGCCATCGCGCAGGACGGGCATGCCTGCATCGATTTTCGCGATTCCGCCACCGGCAGGCCCTTCCCCTGGGAGTTCCACCGCAAGCGCAAGCGGCTGCAGGTGCCCACCGATGGCCGGCTGATCGTCAACGATGCAGGCACCTTGCTGAGCACTTGTCTGGCGGGCTACGGCATCGCGCAGATCATGGACTTCGGCACCCGCGCGCTGCTCGACGCGGGGCAACTGGTGGAGCTGTTTCCCGACTGGCCTGACGAGCGTTTTCCGCTGCACACCGTCCACCCCTCGCGCCACCAGGTGCCCGCCAAGGTGCAGGCGTTCCTGACGTTTGTGGTGGGGGTGGTGGAAGCCGGGGACCAGTGAGCGCGGTGCCCTCAGACGGCATCCGTCCGGTACACATACAGCCGGTTGCGCCCCATGGTCTTGGCCTGGTACATCGCGTTGTCGGCCTGGCGCAGCACCTCGTCCACCGTGAGGGTGTGGCCGGACACCAGGCTCACGCCGATGCTGGCCTCGCTGCGGTAGGGCTGGCCGCCGAGGTCATAGGGTGCGCGCAGGGCGGCCAGCATGGCCTCGCCCACGGCGCGGGCCTTGCCCGCGGCCTCGGGGGCGTCCTTGCCCAGGCTTTGCAGCAGCACGACGAACTCGTCCCCGCCCAGGCGGGCCACGGTGTCCTGCTCGCGCACGCAGGCGCGCAGCCGGGTGGCCACCTCGCGCAGCAGCAGGTCGCCCACGGCATGGCCGCGGCTGTCGTTCAAGGCCTTGAAATGGTCGAGGTCGATGAACAGGGTGGCGGCGATCTGGCCATTGCGGCTGCTGGCGGCCATGACCTGCTCGAGCCGGTCGGTCAGCAGGCGCCGGTTGGGCAACTGCGTCAGGGTGTCGTACAGGGCCAGGCGGCGCGCTTCTTCTTCGGCGGCCTTGCGCCGGGAGATGTCGATGTCGATGCAGAACATCTCGGGCTCCTGGCCCGGCACGTGCACGTAGGCGTGGCTTGAAAACACGTCCACCGGTGAACCATCCTTGCGTTTGAGGCGCAGTTCGCCGGCGGGAATGGGTTCGCCTGAGCTGAACATGTGCGTGACCTGGGTCGTCACGGCCTCGTGCATGGGCTCGGGGATGATCAGCTCGAGCAGGTTTCTGCCCAGGGCCTCCTGCTCGGTGTAGCCGTACAGCTCCTCCGAGGCCTTGTTCCAGTAGGTGGTGGTGCCATCGGCCCGGTAGCCCTGCACCGACACCGACGGGATGCCCAGCAGCAGCGAGCGAAAGCGCAGCTCCGATTCGTGCAGCGCCTGCTGCGCCTGCCAGCGCTCGGTGATGTCGCGTGCCAGGAAAAGCACGGCAGCCTGGCCGTCCACTTCGGCCCCCAGGGGCTGCGCCCGCCCTTCGAAGTAGCGGATGCCCGATGCGGTGTACACCGCATACTCGAGCTTGCGTGGCGTGCCCAGCGCCAGCGTGTCCTGCAGCAGCTGCACCACCCGCTGCGCCTCGCTGCAGGCCAGCACATCGTGCATGCGCCGTCCCACGCGCTGCGGCGCCCCAACGGCATGCACGCCTTCATGGTGCGAGAACATTTCCAGGCAGCGGCCATTCGCGTCGAGCACCACCAGGGCATCGGGGATGGCCTGGGTGATGGCCTGCAGGCGGGCGGCGCTGCCCGCCAGGGCGAAGTCGGTGGCCTGGCGCTGCTCCACGTCGCGCAGGAGCACGCCCAACAGTGCCGTGGCCACCGGAAAGATCATCAGGTAGGGAACCGCCACGTTCTCGTTGAAGCGCACCGCCACCTCGGCGGGCAGCCCCTGGAACAGCCCCACCACGGCCAGGTGCAGCAGCAGGCCGAAGGCCAGCAGCGGCCAGATGCCCACGCTCAGGCGCCAGCGCTGGCGCGCCTGCCGGTAGGCGAGGCCGGCAGCCACGCAGGTGATGATGCTCAGCACGCCGATGAAGGCCCCTGCGCCACCGAGCCACAGCCGCCAGCCGGCCGCCATGACCCCGGCCAGCAGCGCCACCGTGGTGCCGCCGAACAGGCCCGCCATGCCCAGCACCACCGAGCGCGCGTCGATGATGACGCCCGGGGCAATGCTCAGGGGCGAGAGCATGCCGACGATGCAGATGCCGCCGAACAGCAGCCCCGAGAACGCCTGGCCCACGCGCGGTTGCCTGCGCCACAGCCGCAGGTTGGCGCCATGCAGAAAGCACAGGGCCAGCAGCAAGGCCGCGCCTTTGACCAGTTCGACGAACAAGGAACCTCCCCGCAGTCCGTGAGCGAAGTTCCATCATGTGGCAATTGCTGCCGGTGGTAAATGCTATTTTGGCGGGTTTTCCGCCACCGGCCGGGGGGCAGCCTCTCAGGTCAGCAGCGCCTGGGCGAATTCACGGGCGTTGAAGGTTTCCAGGTCTTCGAGCTTTTCGCCCACGCCGATGAAATAGACAGGAATCGGGCGCTCCTGCGCGATGGCGGCCAGAACGCCGCCCTTGGCCGTGCCGTCGAGCTTGGTGACGATCAGGCCGGTGAGCTGCAGAGCGTCGTCGAAGGCGCGCACCTGGGCCAGGGCGTTCTGGCCGGTGTTGCCGTCGATCACCAGCAGCACCTCGTGCGGGGCCGTGGCGTCGGCCTTGGTCACCACGCGGCGGATCTTCTTGAGCTCTTCCATCAGGTGCAGCTGCGTGGGCAGGCGGCCGGCCGTATCGACCAGCACCACGTCCTTGCCGCGGGCCTTGCCTGCGGTCACGGCGTCGAAGCTCACGGCGGCGGGGTCGCCGCCCTCCTGGCTCACGATTTCCACGGTGTTGCGGTCGGCCCAGACGCCGAGCTGCTCGCGCGCGGCGGCGCGGAAGGTGTCGGCCGCCGCGAGCAGCACGGCCGCGCCTTCGCCCGAGAGGTGTTTGGTGAGCTTGCCGATGGAGGTGGTCTTGCCCGCTCCATTGACCCCCGCCACCATGATCACGGTGGGCGTGTACTGGCCGATGACCAGGGATTTCTCCAGCGGGCGCAGCAGGTCGGCCAGGGCATCGGCCAGCAGGCCCTTGACCTGGGCGGGGTCGGTGGCCTTGGCTTCCTTCACGCGGCGGCGCAGGTCGGTGAGCAGGTGCTCTGTGGCCTTCACCCCCGTGTCGGCCATGAGCAGGGCCTCCTCCAGCTCATCGTAGAGCGCATCGTCGATCTGGGTGCCGGTGAACACCGTGGCGATGCTGGTACCGGTCTTGCGCAGGCCGAGCTTGAGCCGGTCGAGCCAGCCTTTGCGTTCCACCGCCGCAGGGGCGGCGGGTGAAGGTGGTGCGGGGACCGGGATGGGGGCTGGCACCACCACGGGCGCTGGCGCTGACACCACCGGCGCAGGCGCGAGGGTGGGAAATGGTGCCGGGGGCACCCAGGCAGAAGGCGCTGCCGGGGTGGGCGCAGGCACGGGTGCCGGAGCTGGCGTGGAGGCGGGTGCGGGGGTGGGCACCGCCGGAGGGGGCGGTGCGATGGCCGGCGGTGGCGCCGGCGCAGGCTCGGCTGCCTTGGCGCCAAACGGGTTGCGCAGCCAGCCGAAGCCGGGGACGGCCGGGGCGGGCGCTGCAGCCGGGGGCTCGGGCACAGCCACCGGGGGGGCTGCCGCAGGCTCTGCGGGCACGGCGGGCGCAGTGCCGGCAGAGGGTTCATCGGCCGAGGTGGGCGAATTTGGGGGTTTTTTCTTGAAAAAACTGAACATTGCAGGGTTCTTAGAATCACCCATTCTATGAAACGTGCTTTCACCCTACTGGGCCTGATGGCCTGCCTCAGTGCCGGGGCCACCACCGCGGTGGTGCCTCCGGTGTCCGATTCACCCTCTGTGGCGGGCAAGACGGCAGCGCCGCCGGCCGCCGCCAAGCCGGGGGCCACGGCCTCCGGCGCGCAGCAGTTCACGCTGGCCAACGGCATGCAGCTCATCGTGCAGCCCGACCATCGCGCCCCCACGGCGGTGCACATGGTCTGGGTGCGCGTGGGCTCCATGGACGAGGTGGACGGCACCTCGGGCGTGGCCCACGTGCTCGAGCACATGATGTTCAAGGGCTCCAAGACCGTGCCACCGGGCGACTTCTCGCGCCGCGTGGCGGCCCTGGGCGGGCGCGAGAACGCCTTCACCAGCCGCGACTACACGGGTTACTACCAGCAGATCCCGGCCAACCGGCTCGAGGACGTGATGCGCCTCGAATCCGACCGCTTTGCCAACAACCAGTGGCCCGACGCAGAGTTCAAGAAGGAGCTCGAGGTCGTGAAGGAAGAGCGGCGCATGCGCACCGAGGACCAGCCGCGCGCCGTGCTGGCCGAGCAGCTGTTCGCGGCCATCTTCACCGCCTCGCCCTACCGCCGCCCCATCGTGGGCTGGATGAGCGACCTCGATGCCATGACGCCGGACGACGCGCGCGCCTTCTACCGCCAGTGGTACACGCCCACCAACGCCGCCGTGGTGGTGGCCGGTGACGTGGACGTGGCCAAGGTGCGCGCGCTGGCCGAAAAATACTACGGCAAGCTGCCCACGCATGCCCTGCCCGCGCGCAAGCCGCGTGTGGAGCCGCCGCAGCAAGGCCTGCGCCGCATTGCGGTGAAGGCGCCGGCCGAGCAGGGCTATGTGGCGCTGGCTTTCCGCGTACCGGCCCTGGAGCGGCTGCAGGACCTGCAGGAGTCCGACCGCGATGCCCTGGGCCTGCTCATGCTCTCGGCCGTGTTCAGCGGCTATGACGGCGCGCGCCTGGAGCGCGCCCTGAGCCAGGGCGAGAACCGCGTGGCCGACAGCGTGGGCGCCTCGGCCATGCTCACCGGGCGCGGACCGGCGCTGTTCATGTTCACGGGCATCCCGGCGGAAGGCAAGACCGCCCAGCAGGTGGAAGAGGGCCTGCGTGCCGAGGTGGCGCGCGTGGCGCGCGAGGGCGTGAGCCAGGCGGAGCTGGAGCGCGTGAAGACGCAGTGGATCGCCTCCAACGTCTACGAGCGCGACTCGGTCCACAGCCAGGCGCAGGAGCTGGGCAGCAATTGGGTGCAGGGCTTTCCGCTCGACGCGGAGCAGCGCCTGCTGGACCTGATGCGCACCGTCACTCCGGCCCAGGTGCAGGCTGTGGCCGCCAAGTATTTTGGCGACGACCAGCTCACCGTGGCCACGCTGCTGCCGCAGCCGCTGGACAGTGCACGCCGCCGCCCCGCATCGCCCGCCGCCGGTGCCGTCCTCCACTGAGCCAGCCAGGTGCCCATCCCATGATCCATTTCAAGAAACTTGCCTTCTCCACCCTGCTGGCTGCCTCTGGCACCCTGTTCTACAGTGCCTCGGCCTGGGCCCTGCTGCCCATCCAGCACTGGACGGAGCCCAATGGCGCCCGCGTGTGGTTGGTCGAAAGCCCGGTCATCCCCATGGTGGACGTGCAGATCGACTTCGACGCCGGCAGCCGCCGCGACCCGGCGGCGCAGGCCGGCCTGGCCAGCGCCACGGCCTCCATGGCCTCCAAGGGCGTGAAGGCCCAGGGCGCCGAGCCTGCGCTCGACGAGAACGCCCTGGGCGAGGCCTGGGCCGACCTGGGCGCCAGCTTCGAGGCCGGTGCCGACAACGACGCCATGCACTTCTCGCTGCGCTCGCTGACCGACCCGCCGCTGCTGGACAAGGCGGCACGCCTGGCGGCGCGCCAGATCGCCGAGCCGAGCTGGCCGGCCGATATCTGGGCACGCGACCGCGCGCGCTGGAGCGCGAGCATCAAGGAATCGGACACGCGCCCCGCCACCGTGGCGGAAAAAGCCTTTGGCGCCGCGGTCTACGGCAGCCACCCCTATGGCGTGCGCACCACGCAGGAGACGCTGGCTCGCATCAGCGTGGCCGACATGCAGGCCTTCCACACCCGCGCCATTGCGGCCTGCCGCGCCAAGGTCAGTATCGTCGGCGCGGTCACGCGGGCCCAGGCGCAGACCCTGGTGGCCACGCTGCTGGCACGCCTGCCCGCCGATGCGGCCTGCGCGCCCCTGCCTGCCGTGGGCGAGATCGCCGCGCTGACCGCGCCCGAGGAAAAGAACATCCCCTTCGCCTCGGCGCAGGCGCATGTGCTGATCGGCCAGCCCGGCTTTGCGCGCCGCGACCCCGACTTCATCGCGCTGCTGGTGGGCAACCACATCCTGGGCGGCGGCGGTTTCGTCTCGCGCCTGACCGAGGAGGTGCGCGAAAAGCGCGGCCTGAGCTACAGCGTCTACAGCTACTTTGCGGGCGGCCTGCATGCGGGTGCTTTCACCATCGGCCTGCAGACGCGGCCCGACCAGGCGGCCCAGGCCGTGAAGGTCTCGCGCGACGTGCTGGCCCGCTTCGTGGCCGAGGGCCCGACCGAAGCCGAACTGCGCGCCGCCAAGGACAACCTGATCGGCGGCTTCGCGCTGCGCATCGACAGCAACAAGAAGCTGCTGGGCAATGTGGCCAACATCGCCTGGAACGATCTGCCCCTGGACTACCTGGACCGCTGGACCGAGCGCGTCGATGCGCTCACGGTGGCCGACATCCGCGCCGCCATGCAGCGCAAGCTGCAGCCCGAGCGCATGGTGACCGTGGTGGTGGGGGGCAAGCCATGAGCCGCTCCACCCTGCGCGGTGGAGCCATCAACGCCGAGATCCGCAAGGCCCAGGCCGCGACCGCTGCACCTGCGCCCAAGCCCGGTGCCAAGGGCGCGGCCCCCAAGGACAAGGCGGCCGCAGCGGCGCCCAAGGGCGCCGGCGAGATCCGCATCATTGGCGGGCAGTGGAAGCGCACGCGCCTGCCCGTGGCCCAGCGCCCGGGCCTGCGGCCCACGCCCGACCGCGTGCGCGAGACCCTGTTCAACTGGCTCGGCCAGGACCTGGCAGGCTGGCGCTGCCTGGATGCCTTTGCCGGCACCGGCGCCCTGGGCCTGGAGGCGGCCTCGCGCGGTGCTGCGGCCGTGCAACTGGTGGAAAGCGATGCGGCGCTGGTGGCGCAGCTCAGTACCCTGCAGCAGCGCCTGGAGGCCAAGGCCGTGCGCGTGCAGCGCGGCGACGGCATCGCGGCGCTGCGCCAGGCCGCGCCGGCCAGCCTGGACCTGGTGCTGATCGACCCGCCGTTCGACGGCAACCTGTTCGAATCCGCCCTGCAGGCCGCGGCCAAGGCCGTCGCCGCCAGCGGCTATGTCTACCTCGAAGCGCCCGTCGCCTGGACCGACGAAAGCCTGGCCGCCAGCGGGCTCACGGTCTACCGCCACCTCAAGGCGGGCGCGGTGCATGCGCACCTGCTGCGGCCCGTGGCGCACCCGGCGGCCTGAGCTTCGTTCGCGCCGGTGCGCGCGAGCGCCAAGGTCGGGCAAAGCGCGGCACCGACGCTCCATGTTGCAGTGCACTGCATAATGCGCCCAAGCGGCCCGGCAGGCCCACAAGAGGCCGGGGCCAGTGCCCATTTCGCCGTACAGGAGACAACCCGCCATGGCCCAGAACGTGCTCGCCGTCTATCCCGGAACCTTCGACCCCATCACCCTGGGCCACGAAGACGTGGTGCGCAGGGCCACCCAGTTGTTCGAACGCGTGATCGTCGCCGTGGCCGCGGGCCACCACAAGAAGACCCTGTTCAGCCTGGAGGAGCGCATCGACATGGTGCGCGAGGCGGTCAAGGCCTACCCCCAGGTGCAGGTGGAGAGCTTCTCGGGCCTGCTGCGCGACTTCGTCGTCTCGCGCGGCGGCAAGGCCATGGTGCGCGGCCTGCGTGCCGTGACCGACTTCGACTACGAGTTCCAGCTCGCCGGCATGAACCGCAGCCTCATGCCCCAGGTGGAAACCGTGTTCCTGACCCCGAGCGACAGGTACCAGTTCATCAGCAGCACCTTCGTGCGCGAGATCGCGGTGCTGGGCGGCGAGGTGACCAAGTTCGTCTCGCCCTCGGTGGAGGAGCGGCTGGCCGTCAAGGTGCGCAGCCTGGCGCCACAACCCTGACGGTCAACCCATCCAGCCCCCGCGCTGCAGCCATTGGGTGAGCAGCGTGTTGACCACCTCGGGCCGCTCCATGGTGAGCATGTGGCCGCAATCGGCCACGACCTCGAATTCAGCGCCCGGGATCAGGCCCGCGATCTCCTCGGAACAGGCCAGCGGCGTGAGCTGGTCCGCTTCGCCGCAGACCACCAGCACCGGGCATTTCACCTCGGGAAGGTGCAGGCGGGCATCGGGCCGGGCGATGACGGCGCGGTTCTGCCGCACCAGTTGCTCGGCGCCCGCGCGCAGCACGAAGTCGAGATAGTCCTGTACCAGGTCGGCGCGTGCCGCGCTCGTGGGGTGGAAGGCGAAGGCCACGTTGGGCTCGATCACCTCGCGCACACGCCCCTGCTCGAACAGTGCGATGGCCGCTTCGCGCAGCGCCTGCATCTCGGGCGTTTCAGGGCGGGCCGTTGTGCCCAGCAGCGCCAGCCCGACGACGCGGCCCGGCGCCTGCCGCACCGCTTCAATGGCGATCATGCCGCCCATGGAGGCGCCGCACAGCAACAGAGGGCCGGGATACTGTTCCAGCAGCAGGGCCGCCATGGCCTGCACCGTCGTGGCCTCGGGCCGGGTGTGCACCCCGGTGATCTCCGGGCGCAGGACCGCAGGCAGCACAGCGCTCTGGAAGCGCCACATCGTCGCATCGCCTGCCAGGCCGGGGATGAGCAGCAGTTGCGGTGCAGGGCTGGGCGGTGGGTTGCGGGTCATGGCGTCTTGGGCGGCGGTCATCATCATCGTCGGCAGGGGCGCAGGCGGGCGGTTCATTCCACCGTGGTGGTGGCGAGGTGGGGTGCACCGCTGTCGGTGGCTGCCTGCGCGCTCTGCACGAGATCGTGCACGAAGCGCAGCTTGACCATGGCGCCCGAGGACAGGGCGAACGGATAGGCGTCGTCCTGCCCCAGGCTGCGGTTCAGACTGTTGAGCATCAGCGTCAATGGAACCCATTGGCGCACCATGTCCTGGAAATCCGGGTGCCTGGCTGCGAACGGGTCGCTCACGTGGTGGCGCATGGCCATGTGGGGGTCGGGCACGGTCACAGCCGTCTGGTAGCTGGCGGCTGTCTCCAGCAGGTCCACCATGTGCAGGTAGTGGGCCCAGGTCTCGGCCCAGTCTTCCCACGGGTGGGCGGCGGCATAGGCGCTGACGTGGTTCAAAAACCAGTCGTTGCCGCTGCCGCCCTTGGCATAGTGCGTGTCGAGCGCCGCCGCATAGTCCTGGCGTTCGTCGCCGAACAGTTCGCGGAACGCCAGCAGCCGGTCGCCATCTCGCACCAACTGGTCCCAGTAGAAATGGCCGGACTCGTGGCGCAGGTGGCCGATGAGGGTGCGGTAGGGCTCCCCGAGCGCGATGCGACGGCGTGCCCGCTCATCGTCATCGGCTTCGGCCACGTTGAGCGTGATGGTGCCGCCCTGGTGGCCGGTGAGGATGGCGGGGCCGCCCGGCAGGTCGGCCAGGAACTCGAACACCGGCCCGGCCCGGCCCGGTACGGGTTCCAGGCCGAGTCGCGCCAGGGTGTAGAACAGCTGGCGCTTGGCCGCTTCGATCTGCTTCCAGCGGCGCAGGTTGGCCGGGTCGGACAGGTCGGGCAGGATGCGCGTCTGACGGCACGAGACGCACAACTCCGCATAGTCACTCGAAGGCACTGCAAAGTTGCACGCGTCGTAGGCCGTGTGGTTGTGGCACATGCGGTACAGCTTGCCGCCATACTGCGACGTGCCACGTTCGCCCATGCGACGCCACAGATCCGGGCCATCCTGCGGCGCAGGCGTCAATGCTGCCATCGTGGGCTGGTCCGGCAGAAACGCCAGTGCGCTGCCGCAGTGCAGGCACTGCACGCTGTCGAAAAACACCAGATGACCGCAATGGTCGCAATTGAAAACCCGCATGTGCTGAGCTTAAACCGGATGCCGCTCAAAAGTGCGTGCAGGAGAGAGAAGGGCATGCAAATCGGGCTTGCACACATGCCGCAATGGCAAAACAGCAGGCCCTGCGAGAAGGCAGGGGCCTGCTGTTCGGCCGGATCTCAGCAACTGGCGCTACCGAGACCAGTACCCCCGCGCAAGGTCCGACCCGCCGCGCGGGGGGCGTCCCCCTCTTCAGGGGGATGACGCTAAGCGGCTCAGGGGGTTTCCGCTTAGGGACGGACTACGATGCTGTTGCGCACTTCGCGCACATGCTTGGTATTGCGCGCGATGTTCTCGGCCTGGTTCTTTTCGGAGGCCGACTTGGCGAAGCCCGACAGCTGGACCGTGCCGTTGAGCGTTTCCACACTGATCGAAGTGGCGGACACGGTCTTGTCCTCGGCCATCTTGGCCTTCACGGCCGTGGTGATGCCGGCGTCATCGACGTAGGAGCCGACGGTCTGTTGTTCGCGTGCGACCGAGCAGCCGGTGGCGGTGACGATGGTGATGCCGGCGATGGCGGCAAAAGCGAGGGCACGTGCGTATTTCATGATTTGTCTTTCGGGTTGGTTGTTTGCAAACGCGGGTGCTTTTTTCAAATTCAGCCTGTCGGTCTTTTGCACCCTCCATGACCGGCAGGCTGTGGGATGCTGGGGCAGCGGGCGGGTAGGCCTATTGCTCCAGCAGGTCTTTCAGTTCATCGGCATGCTCTTCCTCGTCGGCCAGGATGCCTTCGAGCATGCGGCGCGTCGTGGGGTCCTTGTCGCCGATCAGCGTGATCATCTGGCGGTAGGCTTCCACGGCAATGCGCTCGGCCACCAGATTGGCACGCACCATGGCCTTGAGGTCGGTCGAGGTGTCGTAGTCAGCATGGCTGCGCGCGCTCAGGCTGTCTGGTGCGAAATCGGGCTCGCCACCCAGTTGCACGATGCGCCGGGCGATCTGGTCGGCGTGGCCTGCTTCCTCGTTGGCATGGACCATGAATTCGCTGGCGATCGCCGGCGACGACAGGCCATGGGCGGTGAAATGGTGGCGCTTGTAGCGCAGCACGCACACCAGCTCGGTGGCCAGCGCGTCGTTGAGCAGGGCGATGATGTCGTCGCGGTGTTCCGCAAAGGCCGGGGTCACCGCTCCGTCATCGAGGTGGCTGGTGGCGGCGGCCTGCAGGGCATGGTCATCCAGCACCAGGGTGCGGTGGTGCTCGTCGTGCGCGGGGGCTCTTTTGTCGTTCATGGCTTTGCCTGTTGTTCGTAGGGAAGAATGCCGGGGAGGCCGAGGCGGGATCAGTAGCTGCCTCGGCGGCGCGATCCCAGCAGGATCAGGCTCGCGGTGAGCGCGCCCACGCCGGCGGCGATGAGGATGGACTTGCCTGGCTGCTCGGCCACGTACTTGGTAGTGGCATCGGCCAAGTCCTGCACCTGGCGGCGGGCACGGGCGCTGGCATCGGCGGCATAGTCGATGCTGCGGGTGGCCAGTTCCTGGGCGCGGGCGGCCAGGTCGTCGATGGCGGGATCGGCTTCGCGGCGCAGTGCGCGGACGGTGCTTTCTGCCTTGTCCAGCGAACCGTTGGCGACGCTGCGGGTGCTCTGCACCGCATCCTGGGCGCTTTGCAGCACGTCATCGGCGAGGGTGCGGGCCCCTGCGGCTACCTTGTTGGTGGCGGATTGGATGGTCATTGGGTCACTCCTTGGGGTAGACGATGGAAATTCGGGATGCCGAAGCTTCAGAGGGCTTTATCAGCCCCTGCGCAGCAAGCCCACGACGAAGGTGACGACGGCCATGATCACGAACACGAAGAACAGGATCTTGGCGATACCCACGGCACCTGCGGCAATGCCGCCGAAGCCGAAAATGGCTGCGATCAGTGCGATGACCAGGAATACGACGGCGTAGTGCAACATATGCTTTCTCCATTGGGGCCGGAGGGTCCGGCGAGTGATGTAGCGCCTCTGTTGTCGGCGCCTGGGTCCAATGTAGGCTGCAGGGCCCGCATCCAATGCCGGTGGCGGGCGCAGCCATTTGTCGGTGCCCAGACGTCGGCCTTGTAGGACAAGGGCTTGCGGGATGGCGCATGGAAGGCACAGGCCTGCCGCCACCCAGGCGCGCTTGGTCGCTTAGCCAGAAAAACGGGGGAGGAAAGCGCTGCCTTGGCGCGCAGCGGCCAGATCAGTGCTGCAGGGGCAGGATTGCGGAGACCAGGGCGCCATTGCCCGGCCGCGAAGTGATGGTCAGGCGCCCGCCGGCGGCTTCCACCCGGTGGCGCATGCCGGCCAGGCCGTGGGACGAGGGGCTCACGCTGGCCGGATCGAAGCCCTGGCCGTCATCGCGTACCTGCACTGCCACATGCCGGGGATGGCTGTGCACGGAGACCAGCACCTTCTGCGCCTTGGCGTATTTGCCGATGTTGGTGAGCGACTCCTGTACCAGCCGGTAGACCGTGAGCTGCGTGGGCTCGGGTAGCTGCACCGGCTCCAGGCTGGTTTCCACCTCGATGCCGGCGCGCTCGCCGTACTCTCGCGCCAGGATCTCGATGGCGGCCGTGAGGCCCAGGTTGGACAGGGAGGAGGGGCGCAGGTCTTCGATGATGCGGCGCTTGAGCGCGATGCCGCTGTTGAGGGTTTCGGTCAGGTGGCGCAGGCGCTCGGCGATCTCCGGCACCTGGATATCGATCTTGGATTTGAGGCGCGCCACGTCGAGCTTGGCGGCGGTGAGCAGGGCGCCGAGTTCGTCATGCAGTTCGCGCGCCAGATGGCCGCGCTCGTCCTCGCGCACCTGCTGCAGGTGGCTGGCCAGTTCCGACAGCGTGGCCGTGCGCTCGCGCACCAGGCCTTCGAGCCGGTCGCGTTCGCGTTCCAGCAGCAACTGCTCGCGCAGGCTGAACTCCTGCAACGCCGTGGCCTGGCGCAGGTACATGAAGAAGGCCAGCAGCCCGATGGCGGTGACCGTGGCGATGCCGATGCGCGAGAGCATGAGCGAGCGCAGCACCTGCGCCTGGCCCTGCTTGACGACCACGGAGCTGCGGTCGATGAGGGCCTGGGCATGCTTGCGGATGGCCTCCATGTTCTCCATGCCCACATCGGTGTGCAAAATGAATTTCCAGGCGTCCTCGTTGCCCTGGCGGCGCAGCTTGAGGCTGAGCTCCATTTCGGCGAGCTTGCGCGAGATCTGGCGCGACAGCAGCGACAGCTCCTGCATGTCGTCGGGCGAATCGAGGAACTGGTTGCGCAGGTTGTCCAGGTCCTGCTGCACGCTGGCCAGGGCCTTGTCGTAGGGCTCCAGGTAGCGGTCGTTGCCGGTGAGCAGGTAGCCGCGCTGGCCGGTTTCGGCGTCCAGCATGCTTTGCAGCAGGCGGTTCAAGGCGCCGTGCGTCACCTGGCCGTGCGCCATCTGCGTGACGGCTTCCTGGGAGCGCGTGTGGCCGACCTCGTTGATCCCCACCAGCACCATGGCCGCGAGCAGCGCCATCGGCAGGCTCAGGGCCATCTTGCGGACTTTGGGAAGCAAGTCCTTGGCGATCTCATGCAAATTCATATGCGTTATTCTGGATAATGGCCACTGACCGGCTCACCGCGCCCTTGGGCGGGTGATTGCAACGCAGGTGCATTCAACAATAATTGGGAGCGGGAAGCCCCCTCCCCGAAAGAACGCTCAATGATCAAGATCGGCATTGTGGATGACCATGCAATCGTTCGCTCCGGACTGCGCCAGTTCCTGTCCGAGCACGTGGACCTGCGCGTGGAGGGTGAGGCCGCCAATGGCCGCGAAGCCATCGACCTGGTTCGCACCCATGAAATCGACGTGCTTCTGATGGACCTGTCCATGCCCGGCCAGAGCGGCCTGGATGCACTGGCCATGCTGCGCGCCAAGGCGCCTGACATGGGTATTCTGATCCTCAGCGGCTATCCGGAGGAGCATTACGCCATCAACCTGATCCGTCAGGGCGCCAGCGGCTACCTGAACAAGGAGTGCGACCCCGCCGAGATCGTCGAGGCCATCCGCATCATTGCCCTGGGCAAGCGCTACCTGACCCCGGCCGTGGCCGACCTGCTGGCCCAGCAGCTCAACCGCAAGGACGACGCTCCGCCGCACGAGCAGCTGTCGGAGCGCGAGTTCCAGGTGTTTCTCAAGCTGGCCAAAGGCGAGACGGCCGGCGACATCGCCAAGTCGTTGTCCCTGAGCGTGAAGACGGTGAGCACCTACCGCACGCGGCTGATGGAGAAGATGAGCCTGTCGTCCAACAGCGACCTGACCTACTACGCCCTGAAAAACCGCCTCATCGACTGAACGGGCCTCTGCCGCCTGGC
This sequence comes from Acidovorax sp. GW458-11-26-14-TSB4, assembly GCF_059423865.1. Taxonomy (NCBI): domain Bacteria; kingdom Pseudomonadati; phylum Pseudomonadota; class Betaproteobacteria; order Burkholderiales; family Comamonadaceae; genus Acidovorax; species Acidovorax sp. GW458-11-26-14-TSB4. The sequence goes on along the minus strand of NZ_JBWKYR010000002.1, from coordinate 9,957 downwards.
GGTGAAAGGCGCGCCGAAGTGTGCTGGCAATGGCTGCCCTGCGCAGGCGGGCGCGGGTCTTCGCTGGGAGGGATGGGCAGGCTGGCGCAGCGCCAGCGCACTCAATGGCTGCCGCGCGCGACAACGTGGGCAACGTGGGCGGGGTGTACGCTGCCATGCTCTATGCAGTAGTCCACCAGGGCATCGATTTCGTTGGATTTGTCGAACACGGCATCCACACCCAACTGGGCGCAGCGCATGCGAATGTCGGGAGTGGCATAGTTGCTCAGCACAACCATCTTTTGGTGGGGGCGGCGGTCGCGGCAGGCCGCGAGCACGCCCAGGCCGCTGCCCTGGCGCAGGAACAGGTCGACGATGGCCAGATCCCATTGCTCCTGGTGGCCTGTGAGCCAGCCTTTGCCCTCGTCCTCGGTTTCGGCCACGCCCACCGCTTCGACGGACGCCAGTTCTTCCAGGGTACCGATCAGGTTCTCCCGGATGGTGGCATTGTCTTCAACGATGTACGTGCGGAGTTTCACTACCTGATCCATGAGACGGCCGGAACAAGCAAACCCGGGCCTGGTTCTGAATTTAACCGAAGCGTCGCTGCCATTCTGACAGCAGCCACGCGCGGACAGCGTAGGAGTGCTCCTACGGTGACGCGCACACGCCACATTCCGGTGCGCGCTGCACATGCATGGTGCTCCACTCCATCGAACGGCCGTCCAGCAACATCAGCCGCCCGGCCAGTGTCGTGCCCACGCCGGTGATCAGTTTCAGGGCCTCGGCCGCCTGCATGGTGCCGATGATGCCCACCAGGGGCGCGAACACTCCCATGAGCGCGCAGCTGACCTCTTCGAACTCGGCCTCCGGCGGGAAGATGCAGGCGTAGCAGGGCGCGTCGGCCCGGCGCGGGTCGACCACCGTGATCTGCCCGTCGAAACGGATCGCCGCCCCGGCCACCAGCGGCACGCCGTGGCGCACGCAGGCGGCGTTGACTGCCTGGCGGGTGGCGTAGTTGTCGCTGCAGTCCAGCACCACGCTGGCGCCGGGCAGCAGTTGGTCGAGCAGGGCGGCGTCGGCCCGGGCCTCGACGGCCTGGACCTCGACCCCGGGGTTGATGGCCGCCACCGCCTGCGCGGCCGACTGCACCTTGGGCTGGCCGACGCGCGCCGTGGTGTGCGCGATCTGGCGCTGCAGATTGGTCAGGTCTACTGCGTCGTCGTCCACCAGCGTGATGCGCCCCACGCCGGCCGAACCCAGGTACAGCGCCGCAGGCGAGCCCAGGCCGCCGGCGCCGATGACGACGGCATGCGCGGCCAGCACGCGTTCCTGGCCCTCGATGCCGAACTCGTCGAGCAGGATGTGGCGCGAATAGCGCAGGAGCTGGTCATCGGTCATGGGCGGCGTGCTCTTGGGGGCGGGTGTGCAGTTCGGGCTGCGATTGTGCGGGAGATTGCGTGCCGGTGGTGGCAGGCATGAAAAAGGCCGGTCTCCCTGGGGAGACCGGCCTTCTGCGATTCGGGGCTGCTGCGCTCAGCGAAGAGCTCAGTTTTCCTTCTTTTCTTCCTTGCGCTCGGTCAGCGTCTTGCTGACCAGCACGGGGCGGCCCTTGAGCTGGTTCAGCGCCTGCGCCAGCTGGAAGTCCTTGTCGGTGCCGAACTCGGGCGGCTTGCGGTCGGCAGCCGGCTTCTTGGCTTCCTCTTCCAGGCGTTTGCGGGCTTCCTCGCGCGCCTTCTCGCGCGCGGCGTCCTTCTTTTCCTCGCCCTGTCCGCTGCCCAGGTGCTTGTCCAGGTCGGCCTCGCGCATGCGCAGGGCGGCGAAGACATTGCCTTCCTCGGACTCGTCGATCATCACGTCGGGCACGATGCCCTTGGCCTGGATCGACTTGCCGCTCGGGGTGTAGTAGCGCGCGGTGGTCAGCTTGATGCCGGTGTCCGGGCCCAGGGGGCGCACGGTCTGCACCGAGCCCTTGCCGAAGGTCTGGCTGCCCATGATGGTGGCGCGCTTGTGGTCCTGCAGTGCGCCGGCCACGATCTCGCTGGCCGAGGCCGAGCCTTCATTGACCAGCACCACCATGGGGATGGACTTGATGGAAGCGGGCAGGCGGCGCAGGGGGTCGCCCCCGCTGCGGCGCTGGTAGTACTCGGGCGCGGCCTTGTAGGTGGATTTGCTCTCGGCCAACTGGCCGTTGGTGGTGACCACCGTGACGTTCTCGGGCAGGAAGGCGGCCGAGATGGCCACGGCCGCGTCGAGCAGGCCGCCCGGGTCGTTGCGCAGGTCGAGCACCAGGCCCTTGATGTTGGGGTCCTGCTTGTAGATCTCTTCCATCTTGCGCACGAAGTCGTCCACCGTGCGTTCCTGGAACTGCGACAGGCGGATCCAGGCGTAGCCGGGCTCGATCACCTTGCCCTTGACGGACTGGGTCTTGATCTCTTCGCGCGTGATGGTCACCGGAAAGGTGCGGCTTTCGTCCTTGCGGAAGATGGTGAGCGTGACCTTGGTGTTGGGTTCGCCGCGCATGCGCTTGACGGCCTCGTTGAGCGCCAGGCCCTTCACGGCGGTCTCGTCGATCTGGGTGATCAGGTCGTTGGGCTTGAGGCCGGCGCGGAACGCGGGCGAACCCTCGATGGGGGATACCACCTTGATCAGGCCGTCTTCCTGGGAAATTTCGATGCCCACGCCCACGAAGCGGCCCGAAGTGCCTTCGCGGAATTCCTTGAAGGACTTCTTGTCGAAGTACTGGGAGTGCGGGTCCAGGCTGGCCACCATGCCGGAGATGGCATCGGTGATGAGCTTCTTGTCATCGACCGGCTCGACATAGTCGGTCTTGACCAGGCCGAACACGGCCGACAGCTGCTGGATCTCTTCCAGCGGCAGGGGCGTCATGGCGCCGCGCGCGACAGTCTGCAAGGACACCGTGGTCAATGCACCAGCCACCACACCTACCGACACCCATCCTGCTATTTTGAGTTTGTGGCCCATAGAACACCTTTACCGCATCAATATACACCTGGGAAGCTGGTCCGATGCCTTTTTTACACACGTGTGAAAACAAGCGTTTCAAAAAGGCGCCGAACCACTTCTTAGAAGGGTCCACCTCGCCGCAGTTCCGCGCCGGGACTCGCTTTCGCAGGTTTCGAAACGGTTTATTGGCGGGCTTTACCCCCGCTTTACGCCGATTTTCTAGGCCTTGCCTTGCGAAGCCACCGCCGCGGCGGCCTTTGCCGCTGCTTCGGCGTCACCCAGATAGTAGTGGCGGATGGGCTTGAGGTCGCCATCGAGCTCATATACCAGTGGAATCCCGTTGGGAATATTGAGGCCCACGATTTCGTCGTCCGAGATGTTGTCCAGGTACTTGACCAGGGCGCGGATGGAGTTGCCGTGCGCTGCCACCACCACGCGCTTGCCGCCCTGGATGGCCGGGGCGATGGACTCGTTCCAGAAGGGCAGCACGCGCGCTACGGTGTCTTTCAGGCACTCGGTCAGCGGCACCTGGCCGGCGTCCAGGCGGGCGTAGCGCACATCGCTGCGCTCGCTGCGCGGGTCGGTGGCTTCCAGCGCCGGCGGCGGCGTGTCATAGCTGCGGCGCCAGACCAGCACCTGGGCGTCGCCGTACTGCTTGGCCATGTCGGCCTTGTTCAGGCCCTGCAAGGCGCCGTAGTGGCGCTCGTTCAGGCGCCAGCTGTGCACCACGGGCAGCCAGGTGCGGTCCATCTCGTCCAGGGTGTGCCACAGCGTGCGCGTGGCGCGCTTGAGCACGCTGGTGTAGGCCACGTCGAACTCGTAGCCTTCGGCCTTGAGCAGGCGGCCAGCGTTCTTGGCCTGGTCCACGCCGGTGGGCGTCAGGTCCACGTCGGTCCAGCCGGTGAAGCGGTTTTCGAGGTTCCAGGTGGATTCGCCGTGGCGGATCAGAACGAGTTTGTGCATGGTTTCCCTAGGAGAGGCGGGTCAAAACCATACATTTTAGAATTGCGGGGTTCGCCAACCCAAGGAATCTCCGTGAAATTCATTATCGACAACTGGTATCTGGTCTTCGTGGCACTGGCTTCGGGCAGCATGCTGATGTGGCCCTTGCTCAAGAACGCCGGTGGCGGTTCGCTCACCCCCGCCGGGGCCGTGCAGCTTATCAACCGCGAAAAGGCCGTCGTCATCGACGTCTGCGAGACCGAGGAGTTCGCTGCGGGCCACGTGGGGGGCGCCAAGAACATCCCGCTGAACCAGCTCGAAGAGCGCCTGGCCACCACGGTGAAGAACAAGGCCCTGCCGCTGGTGCTGGTTTGCGCCACGGGCGCGCGCGCCAACCGGGCCGTGGGCATTGCCAAGAAGCTCGGCTACGAGAACGTGCAGGCCATGGCCGGCGGCCTCAAGGCCTGGCGCGAGGCCAGCCTGCCGGTTGAAAAGGCCTGACCCCGCCCCCAACTGCCACTGAATTGCGTCCCTGCCTCAGCTTCTACGAAAGATGTCCGTCATGCAACCCGTGAAGATGTACACCACCGCCGTTTGCCCCTACTGCATCCGTGCCAAGCAGATCCTCAAGTCCAAGGGCGTGGAGCAGATCGAGGAGATCCGCATCGACACCGATCCGTCGGCCCGCACCACCATGATGGAGATCACCGGCCGGCGCACCGTGCCGCAGATCTTCATCGGCGACACCCATGTCGGTGGCCACGACGATCTGGTGGCGCTGGACGGCCGTGGCGGCCTGATGCCGCTGCTGGGTGCGCAGTGATTGCCTGAACTGTCTTCGGGGCGCTGCATAATGCACGCCCATGTGCCCGCTGCGGGAGTGCTTCCCCGGCGGGTTTCGTTTTGTCACAAGCTCGTTGTTTTGAGCGAAAGAGACTTTCAACCATGGCCGACCAAGAAAATCCCGTTTTCCAGATCCAGCGCGTCTACCTCAAGGACATGTCGCTTGAGCAGCCGAACTCGCCCGGCATCCTGCTGGAACAGGAACAACCCAGTGTGGACATCCAGCTGGGCGTGGAAGCCACCCCTGTGGCCGAAGGCATCTTCGAAGTGGCCGTGACCGCCACGGTGCAGACCAAGGTCAAGGACAAGACCGTGTTCCTGGTCGAAGCCAAGCAGGCCGGCATCTTCGAGATCCGCAACATCCCTGAAGACCAGATGGGCGCCATCATGGGCATCGCCTGTCCGCAGATCGTCTACCCCTACCTGCGCGGCAACGTTGCCGACCTGATCAACCGTGCCGGCTTCCCGCCCGTGCACCTGGCCGAAATCAACTTCCAGGCCATGTTCGAACAGCAACAGGCTGCGGCTGCGGGCAATCCGTCGCCCATCATCACGCAGTAATGCGTGGTTTGCGGGGGCGCAGCATGCCGTCCCCGCCGCTTGAGCTTCCGCTCTTTCCAGGCGCTTCTTCTCCATGAAAATCCTTGTTCTGGGCGCAGGCGCCTGGGGCTCTGCCGTGGCCATGAGCGCAGCGCAGCACCCCGCCGGCCATGCTGTCACCCTGTGGGCGCGCGATGCCGCGCAACTGGCGGCCATGCAGGCCGAACGCGAGAATGCGCGCTACCTGCCGGGCCTCTCCTTCCCGCCCGGGCTGTTGCTTGCAGGGGGAGATCCCGTGGCGCTGGCGAGCGCCGCAGACCTGGTCGTTGTGGCCACGCCCATGTCGGCGCTGCGCGGCATGCTGCAGGCCCTGCAGGGCTGCAAAGCCCCGGTGGCCTGGCTGTGCAAGGGCTTTGAATCCACCTCAGGGAACCAGGACAGCCGCTTTGGCCTGCTGGCGCATGAGGTGTGTGCCGAGGTGGCGCCCGCGCTGCAGGCCGGCGCACTGAGCGGCCCCAGCTTTGCCCAGGAAGTCGCCCGCGGCCAGCCCACGGCCCTGGTGGCGGCCAGTGAGCATGCCAGCGTGCGCGATGCCCTGGTGGCCGCCTTCCACAGCCCCAGCGTGCGCGTCTATGCCAATGAGGACATCGTGGGTGTCGAGGTGGGCGGGGCGGTGAAGAACGTGCTGTCCATCGCCACCGGCCTGTGCGACGGGCTGGCGCTGGGCCTCAATGCGCGCGCCGCACTGATCACGCGCGGTCTGGCCGAGATGACGCGCCTGGGCCTGGCGCTGGGCGCGCGCGCAGATACCTTCATGGGCCTGTCGGGCCTGGGCGACCTGGTGCTCACCGCCACGGGCGACCTCTCGCGCAACCGCCGCGTGGGCCTGCTGCTGGCCGAGGGCCGGACCCTGGCGCAGGCTGTGGAGTCGCTCGGCCATGTGGCCGAAGGCGTCTACAGCGCGCGCACGGTGGCGCAGCGTGCCCAACTGTTGGGGGTGGACATGCCCATCACCGATGCGGTTGTGGCCCTGCTCGATGGCCGCCTGCAGCCCGCCGAGGCTGTGGCCCAGCTCATGGGCCGGGGACCTCGCGGCGAAGCCTGAGGGCCGCTCCTAGGCGCCGGCCGAGAGGCGGCGCAGCAGGCCATCCTCGTCGTCGGGGTGGAAGAAGTACGGGTAGAAGCTGCGCTCCTGGGTCGAGAGGTCGGGCCGGCCGCCGAACTGGTCTATCAGGCGGCGCCCCTTGTTGCCATCCATGTGCAGCAGCACGGCCGGTGCGCCGACGCGATGGCAGATGCGCGCCGATCCCACCGGGTCGAAGCGCAGCATGCGCAGGTAGAACGCCGCATGGCGCGGGTTCACCTCGATCACGATGTCGGTCGCCCGGCGTGCGCGGAAGGCGACGATGAAGGCAATATGGAAGATGGCGCCCAGCACCTGCTTGGAGCGCACGCCCGGGTCCATGGCGAGCTTGCCAATCTCGCATATGCGCGCGCCGCGCTCGCGCAGGTCACCGATGAATTCGGGGAACTGGTCCTCGGCGGCCAAGTGGCCATCGTCCAGGCGCACGGAGATGGTGCCCGCGGGCTGCCCGTCGATCTGCACCACCAGGCTGCTCAGGTCGAAGTCGTGCGTCAGTGTGGCCTGCATGCTGTAGCCCCGGCTCGCGTACATGCGCGCCAGCACGCCCTGGCCCTTGCGCGAGAGGCGGATCTTGCAGGTCTTGGTTTCGACGGTGCCCAGGCGGCTCAGGTACTCGCCCGGGTACTCCAGTTCGACGATGGTCCGTTCTTCGGTTGGCATGGCAGGCTCCTCCCGGTGCCTCTCTGCCCTCGGTACGCCAGGCCCCATGGGAAAGGGGCGCAGGAACAGGGCAGGGAAGCACCAGCCTAGCGCTTGCAGCGGTCATCGGCAACCATTAAACGGCAGTTGGCGATCAGCGGCTGCAGGGCCTGCGCAAGCGGTGCCGCGCGGCCAACGAAAAAGCCGCATCTGCCCGGTAGGGCGGATGCGGCCTTGTGCGTTTGGCATGGTGCCCCAGGGGGCACGGTATCAGAGCACCCCGAACAGCATCAGCAGCAGAACGAGGGACAGTGGAACGCCGAGCAGCCAGAGAATGATGGGCATGGTGATCTCCTTGAGAGGTTGAAAGGGTTGTGAAGCCAGTGACTTCACTGTAGGTGACCCCCCTGCCGCGCACTGTCCTCCAACGCGGCGCCCTGTCGTAGTCCCCTGCCTACCGGGCGTGCAGGGGATGAGGCATCCCCCGCATGCTCACAGCCCTTCTTCCAGCGCCAGCAGTTGCTGCACGGTCTGGCGGCGGCGGATCAGGCGTGCCTGGCCGCCATCGACCAGCACCTCGGCGATCAGCGGGCGCGTGTTGTAGTTGGAGGACATCGATGCCCCGTAGGCGCCGGTGTCGTGGATCACCAGCAGGTCGCCCACGCTGGCCTCCTGCAGATCCCGCGGCAGCACCACGCCGCCATCGCCCTGGGTGAATACATCGCCCGATTCGCACAGCGGCCCGGCCACCACCGAAGGGCGCTGGGCCGCGGTGCTGCCGTCCTTGCGCAGCACTTCCATGGCGTGGTAGCTGCCGTACATGGAGGGGCGCATCAGCTCGTTGAAACCGGTGTCCACCAGCACGAAGTGGTTGCTGCCGGCATTCTTGGTGGCGCGCACCTCGCCCAGCAGCACGCCCGACTCGGCCACCAGGAAGCGGCCGGGCTCGATCTCCAGGCCGAGTTGGTGGCCGACGATGGCCTCGGCCTGCTGGCGCGCCGTGTTCCACAGGCCAAAGTAGTGCTGCGTGTCGATCACCGGATCGCCGCTGCGGTAGGGGATGGACAGGCCGCCGCCGGCCGAGATGGCGTGCAGATCGTGCCCGGCCGCATGGGCCGTACGCACCAGCTCCACCATGGCACCACACACCTCGGCCAGGTGGCTGTAGTCCACGCCCGAGCCGATATGCATGTGCAGGCCGGTGAGCGCGAGGCCGTGCTGCTTTATGGCGGCCAGCGCGGCCGGCAGGTCGGTGTGCCAGATGCCGTGCTTGCTGTGCTCGCCGCCGGTGTTGGTCTTGTTGCTGTGGCCATGGCCGAAGCCGGGGTTGATGCGCAGCCACACCGCGTGGCCGGGCGAGGCCGCGCCCAGTTGGTGCAGCATGTCGATGGAGCCGGCATTCACCGGCACGCCATGCTCGACCACGCAGGCCAGCGTGTCGGCGTCGAACAGGTCGGCAGTGAACACGATCTCCGACGGCTCGCCGCCGGCCTGGTAGCCTGCGGCCAGCGCGCGCAGGATCTCGCCGCGCGAGACCGCGTCCACCTTCACGCCCTGCTCGCGCATGAGCTTCAGGATGTGGATGTTGGAGCAGGCCTTCTGCGCGAAGCGCACGGTGTCGAAGTTGGACACTTCTGCAATGCGCTGGCGGATGGTGGCCGCGTCATAGACCCACAGCGGGGTGCCGAACTGGCCTGCCAGGGACCACAGCTGGGCGGGGGAGAAGGGATTGGACATGGACGAAGTGCTCCGAAGGGAATGGGTCGATCATGCCGCCCGTGAGTAATCCAGTCCAATGCTTGTTTTGCGAACTCTATTCATTTTCGATATGCTTTGCGCCATGCTCCCTGTTGAAGACATGGCCCCGCGGATCAGCCACCGCCATATCGAAGTGTTCCGCGCCGTCATGTTGGCCGGCAGCGCCACCGGGGCCGCTGAGCTGTTGCACACTTCGCAGCCGACGGTGAGCCGCGAGCTGGCGCGCCTGGAGTCGCTGCTGGGCTACCACCTGTTTGATCGCGTGCAGGGCCGCCTGCGCCCCCACGCGCGGGCCCTGGCGCTGTGGGAGGAGGTGCAGCGCTCCTGGCAGGGCCTGGACCGGGTGGTGGACCGGGCCGTGGCCCTGGGGCGCTCGGCAGGGGCCGCGCAGTCCCTGTCGGTGCTGTGCCTGCCTGCTCTGTCCCACGCCCTGCTGCCGGGTGCCGCGGCGCGCATGCTGGCCGCGCACCCGGAGGCGCGGGTTTCCGTGACGCCCCAGGAGCCTCCCTTGCTGGAGGAGTGGATGACGGCCCAGCGTTTCGACATGGGGCTCAGCGAGCAGGTGTCGTCCTCCACCCCGCCCGGCACGCGTTCGCAGTTGCTGTTGACCCTGGACGAGGTGGCGGTGCTGCCCGTGGGGCATGCCCTGGCGTCGCAGCCCGTGCTGCAGCTGGCGGACTTTGCGGATGTGCCGTTTGTGAGCCTTTCAGCCGACGACCCCTACCGACGCCAGATCGATGCGCTGTTCGCCGAGGCCGGTGTGCAGCGGCAGATGCGCATGGAGACGCACAGCGCGGTGGCGGTGTGCGCGATGGTGCAGCGGGGCCTGGGGATGGCCATCGTCAATCCGCTCACGGCGCTGGCCGTGGCGGGGCAGGGGGTGGTGGTGCGCAGGGTGGGGTTTTCGGTGCCGTTCAGTGTGAGTCTGGTGTTGCCGTTGTACCGGGCGGCGTTGGAGGAGGTGGGGTGGATGGTGGAGGCTTTGGAGGTGGAGGCTGGTGATCTGGAATCGAAACTTAGGCGATTGATTTGATTGCTTGTGGCCGTTGCCTGCCGCATGCCTTTTTTGAGGACGGGAGCCGGGTCTCGGCCCGGCGGCCGAGGTACCTTTCTTTGCGTCGCCAAAGAAACGTACCCCAAAGAAA